>CATNCF010000003.1 GCA_950097145.1 uncultured Lachnospiraceae bacterium | reverse complement strand
TGTCTAAATTTTTATCTGCTGCGTTGTCATCAATCGCTGTAGCACTCGCTACAGCTCAATCTTCCGCCTTGCAGATAGAAATTTATTCTGCGTAAAATTCATTCGACATTTAACCGCCTTAGTAATACATTGGACTCCGCCATGGTTTATTCTACAAAAAGCGCCGTAGAATAATATCTGTCTCCGCTGTCTGGAAGGAGCGCCACAATGGTCTTTCCCTCATGTTCCGGGCGTTTCGCTAATTCCAGCGCTGCATACAATGCCGCGCCAGAAGAAATCCCAACCAGTACGCCTTCTGCTCTGGCAATTTCTTTTCCCATCTGGAAAGCTGCTTCATTTTCCACTGGAAAAATTTCATCATACACTTTCACATTTAAGGTGTCTGGCACAAATCCCGCACCGATTCCCTGAATCTTATGCGCTCCGCCTGTTCCCTGTGACAGTACTGGAGAAGAAGCCGGTTCTACCGCCACTACCTGAATCCCGGGGTTTTGGGATTTCAGATATTCTCCTACGCCTGTGATGGTTCCCCCGGTCCCCACACCTGCCACAAATATATCTACGTTCCCGTCAGTATCTTTCCAGATTTCCGGTCCAGTGGTTCTTCTGTGGATCTCAGGATTGGAAGGATTTTCAAACTGCCCTGGAAGAAAGCTTCCAGGAATTTCTTCTGCCAGCTCTTTTGCTCTGGCAATGGCGCCTTTCATACCCTGGATCCCCTCTGTTAGCACCAGCTCTGCGCCATAAGCTTTTAAAATATTTCTGCGCTCTACACTCATAGTATCCGGCATGGTAAGAATCAGCCGGTAGCCCTTTACCGCCGCAATGGCAGCAAGGCCAATTCCTGTATTTCCTGACGTGGGTTCTATAATCACAGAACCCTCTTTTAAAATTCCTTTCTCTTCTGCATCCTCAAGCATCGCTTTCGCGATACGGTCCTTCACACTTCCTGCAGGGTTAAAATACTCAAGTTTCACTAAAACTTTGGCCTTCAAATCATACTTCCGCTCTAAATTCTGCACCTCCACCAATGGAGTATTTCCAATCAAATCTAATGTTCCCTGATAGATTCCAGACATGTTCTGCCTCCTTTTCAACAATCTTCTCTTACAATCTATTTCATTTTACAGCCTGGAATGCTTCTTCCAGATCCTCGATAATATCGTCAATATGTTCCGTTCCAATGGAAAGACGGATGGTGTTTCTGCGGATCCCCTGCTCTTTAGCCTCTTCCTCATTCAACTGGGAATGAGTGGTAGACAAAGGATGAATGGCAAGAGATTTCACATCCGCCACATTTGCCAGCAGAGAAAAAATCTCAAGATTATCAATAAAATCTTTGGCTGTGCGGTCATCCCCCTTTATTTCAAAGGTAAAAATAGATCCTCCTCCATGAGGGAAATATTTCTGATACAGTTCCCGCTGTCTGGGATCTGTGCTGACAGAAGGATGGTTCACCTTCTCCACCTGAGGATGATGATTCAAATAATCCACTACGCTCCGAGCATTTTCCACATGTCGTTCCACTCTCAGAGACAAGGTTTCCAATCCCTGCAGAAACAAAAAAGCATGGAAGGGGGAAAGCGTCGCACCTGTATCTCTCAGCAGAATTGCACGGATCTTAGTAACAAAAGCTGCTGATCCTGCAGCCTTGGCAAAACTGATTCCATGGTAACTCGGATTTGGCTCCGTAATGGATGGAAATTTTCCAGACGCCTCCCAGTCAAAGTTACCGCCTTCCACAATCACGCCCCCAATCACCGTCCCATGTCCGCCGATAAATTTGGTGGCGGAATGTATCACAATATCTGCTCCATATGCAATGGGCTTTACCAAAAATGGAGTGGCAAATGTATTGTCCACCACCAGAGGAATCTTGTGTTCATGCGCCACTCTGGCAATGGCTTCCAGATCACTGACGTCTGAATTGGGGTTTCCCAGTGTCTCCACGAACACTGCCTTGGTATTCTCCTGAATGGCAGTTTCAAAATTTTTCACATCCGAAGGATCCACAAATGTAGTAGTGATCCCATAATCCGGCAGGGTATGCTGCAGCAAATTATAGCTTCCGCCATAAATATTATTGGCTGCCACAATATGCTCTCCACTTTTGGCCAGATTCTGAATGGTGTAAGTAACGGCCGCCGCTCCAGAAGAAACTGCAAGAGCCGCTGAGCCTCTCTCTAACGCAGCAATTCTCTGCTCAAAAATATCCTGTGTGGGATTAGTCAGCCTCCCGTAAATATTCCCTGCATCCCTTAACCCGAATCTGTCCGCTGCATGGTCAGAATTATGAAACACATAAGAAGAAGTGGCATAAATGGGAACTGCCCTGGCATCTGTCACTGGATCTGGATGTTCCTGCCCAACATGCAATTGTAAGGTTTCAAATTTTAAATTCCTGTCTTTGTATCTCCTTTTACTCATAATTTTCTCCTTTTCCTATTATTCCTAGTAAATTAGTATGTTATTTATCTTGGATATACTATAGTCTTTTTTTCCCAGTATGTCAATAGGAATTATCCAAAATTTCTATTATCTTCTGATTTTTTTAACATACAGACTCCAGAAAACATCAGCACTGGAAAAACGACTGCCGCCAAAATTCCCATGTGCAGATCTCCTCCGGCAGCCGAGGAAATCATTCCCGCAAAGGTAGGTCCGCCAGAACATCCAATATCCCCGCCCAAAGCCAGCAGTGCATATAACATCGTCCCTCCCCGGGGAATTATCTGAGACGCAGTACTGAATGATCCCGGCCATAGAATTCCCACAGACAAGCCGCAGATTCCACAGCCTATAAGGCTTAATGCCGGAAACGGAGAAAGCGATATCAGCAGATAACTGAACATGCACAGCCCAGAGCTTAATGTCATAAATTTATTTAAATCCATCCGCTGTCCATATTTCCCATAGATGAAACGGGAAACTCCCATCAATATTGCAAAAAACATGGGCCCCGCCAGATCTCCCACTGTCTTAGATACCTTTAAGCCTGATTCTGCAAACGTGGACGCCCATTGGCTCACTGCCTGTTCACTTGCACCTGCACATATCATGAGCAGTATGATAAGCCAGAACATTTTATTGAAAAATAAATCTTTTATGGAGCATCCATGTTCCCCTTCTTCCAGTAAAGAATAAATCGGAACTTTAAGAAACAGCAGGCAGTTGAACGTTGGAACCATTGTCCACAACAGCGCCAGTATTTTCCAATCCTCCGTTCCAAAAAATGCAAAAAAAAGAGTGGACAATAAAACTACTCCCACATAACCCCAACAGTAAAAAGAGTGCAAAAGGCTCATTGCGGTTTCTTTGTTGTCTGTGGGACATGCTTCTACAATGGGACTTACCAGCACTTCCAGCAGGCCTCCTCCCACTGCATAGACCATGACAGCTATCAGCAGGCCGGTAAAGGCATCTGGAAGCGTCTCAGGCAGGACAGCCAGCAGTACAAGTCCCAGGGCAGCCAGTACATGCGCCAGCACAATTGACGCACGGTAACCAATTTTATCAATAAACCCAGCGCTGAGCATATCTACACTTAATTGAATGAAAAAATTAAATGTAATCAACAGCGTGATTTTTGAAAGCGGAATCCCATAGGATGTTTGAAAAATCAGAAACAGCAGCGGCACAAAATTATTGACAATCGCCTGGACGATATATCCGACAAAACATGCCTTGATCGTATCCGCATAATGAAATTTTGTTTTACTATACTGCATTTTATTTACCTCTGTTTATTCAGCTTTTTATTTCTTTCATGATACATTCCTCTTCTATCAACTCTTTCCCCTCCAGAACAAACGCTCTCAGCTCCGGTTTCTCTGACAATGACAGAATCAAATAACGAAACTCCCTCTCCCATGCCAGCCTTTGATCTTCCTCAGAAGGTACTGCAGGAATATCCGGATGAGAATGGAAATTTCCCACTAATTCCATAGTTCTGTTACGTATTTTCTTCTGCACCGTGAATTGTTCTCTGGGATTCATGGAAAAATGCTCACTGCTATGGTCCATATTGGTAAGAAAAAATACTTCTTCCACCTGACAATCTCTGCCATATTTTCTCCCTCCCAGCAGCCCGCAGGCTTCTTCTGGCAGTTTCTTCCTGCAATACGCCAGAATTTTTTCATAATCCTGTTTTTTTATATATAACATAATTTTCCTCAGTTCAAGTTTTCCTGCATAAAAAGAAGCTGTTTCTAAGAAACAGCTTCTTCTTCCAACTATATTTACCGTTTTACCAGCAGGGATTTTCCGGTCATCTCTTCTGGCTGCTCCATACCCATAATTTCAATCAAAGTAGGAGCGATATCTGCCAGACAGCCGCCCTCTCTCAAGGTATAAGTATCATCATAATTAATCAGGATAAACGGAACTGGGTTGATGGTATGCGCTGTAAAGCTCTCCCCAGTATTGTAATCAATAAGCTGCTCTGCATTTCCATGGTCTGCGCACAGGAACATAGTCCCGTCCACTTCTTTCAATGCCGCCACGGCTTTTCCCACACATGTGTCTACAGCCTCCACTGCTGCAATAGCCGCTTTTTCAACCCCGGTATGGCCCACCATATCAGGATTGGCAAAGTTGATGATAATCACATCATATTTATCAGATTTGATAGCTTCTACCAGCTTATCGCAAACCTCGTACGCACTCATTTCTGGTTTCAGATCATAAGTCGCCACTTTGGGAGAATTAACCAATATACGATCCTCCCCTTCATTGGGTTCCTCCACGCCTCCGTTAAAGAAAAATGTTACGTGCGCATACTTCTCTGTCTCTGCAATTCTCGCCTGGGTCTTGCCGTTTTCCGCCAGGAACTGCCCAAAGGTATTTGACAATTCCACCTTATGAAACGCAATGGATTTATTGGGTATAGTCACATCGTACTCTGTAAAGCACACATAAGTTACATCCTTTCTTGCACCCCGGTCAAAGCCGTCAAATTCATCCATACAGAATGTTCTTGTAATCTCTCTTGCACGGTCTGGACGGAAATTAAAGAAGATAATGGTATCTTTGTCATTTACAGTTGCAATTGGTTTCCCGTCCCGTTCCACAACGGTAGGCACCACGAATTCATCCGTAATATCCTGGGCATAAGAAGCAGCCACTGCCTCCACGGCATTTTCTGCACGGTTTCCTTCACCCTCAGCAATGGCGCGGTAAGCCTTCTCCACACGATCCCAGCGGTTGTCCCTGTCCATGGCATAATAACGCCCGGAAACTGTGGCAATCTCACCTACGCCAATTTCCTTCATCTTGCTCTCCAGCTCTTCCATAAATCCCTTGCCGGAAGTAGGCGCTGTATCGCGTCCATCTAAAAAGCAGTGCACATACACTTTCTCAATGCCTTCTCTTCTGGCCAGTTCCAGAAGCCCATATACGTGGGTATTATGGCTGTGTACGCCTCCGTCGGATAAAAGGCCGTACATATGCAAGGCGGAATTGTTCTCCTTTACATTTTTCATTCCTGCAAGCAGCGCTTCATTTCTAAAAAACTCACCGTCTTCGATCTCTTTGGTAATTCTTGTCAATTCCTGATAGACAATTCTTCCGGCGCCCATATTCAAATGTCCCACCTCAGAATTACCCATCTGTCCGTCAGGAAGCCCTACTGCAAGGCCGCTGGCATTTCCTCTGACAAACGGACAATCCTTCATCAACCCGTCAATATTTGGGGTTTTTGCCTGATATACAGCATTTCCCTCATGCTTTTCATTTAAGCCAAATCCATCCAGAATCATTAATACCGTTGGTTTTTTACTCATAATTTCCTCCTCTTTTTCTGTTTCTTTTCTAAATGTATCAATCGTACTTATTTTATCACGCAGGACATAAAAAAACAACTGTATATCAGACTAATGCCTGATAACTTTTTTCAAAGCCTGGGAAACAGCGCTTCCCACTACAAAGCAGGCTGCCGCTTCCACCAATCCGTTAACGCCCACAAACAGCAGAATAAACACCAGCGGATTTTTGGCTCCCAAAGACGCGGCTATTCCTTGTACATAATCACTCTGATAAAAAAATACTGTCAATGTTCCCATAAAAAACAGCGTATTCAGCAGCGGGCAGCAGAGATTCGCAAGGGGCAGCGATATTCTTTTCAACGACCCCCACTTTAGAAATGCCTGATAGAAAAGGCCCGTCAGCCATCCCATCAATATCCTGGTGGGTACACAGACAAGAAACGTAAACAGCGGATTAATGCTTAACAGCATTGCTCCAAATGGACTCATGCCGAAACACTGAATATAACTGGTAATTCCGAATATTCCTCCAAGAACTGCTCCCGCCTTTGGCCCCAAAGTCACTGCTCCTACCGCCACCGGCACCACGATCAGGGTAATCTCCAATCCCAATGTGCGGATATATCCCACAGGCGTAAATGCTAAAATTAAAATAATTGCAACCAACAATGCCATTTCCACCAAATAAACAGTACCTGTTTTTTCTCTGTTTTTCACAAAAATTCCTCTCTTTCCATTCCGTACCATGAAGCCTTTCCTAATCCCGCGTAAATCATACACGATCTATCAAAAAATAGCAAGGGAATTTCAGACCTTTTAACACCCTAATCCTGATGAAAAAAGCGCCTTTCCACCATATGAGTAGAAAGGCGCTTTTTTCACATTATATGATTTATTCTGCTAACTCAGCTTTTAAAGCTTCTGTCAGAGCTGGAACAATCTTATTCAGATCTCCTACAATACCATAATCAGCTACATCAAAGATTGGAGCATCCTCGTCTTTGTTGACAGCGATAATAATATCAGCTTCTTCCATACCAGCTACATGCTGAATTGCTCCAGAGATACCAATTGCAAAATATACATTTGGACGAACGGTCTTACCTGTCTGTCCTACCTGCAAATCTACTGGCAGCCAGCCATTTTCAACAACTGCACGGGAGCAGCTTACGGTTCCGCCGATGACTGCTGCAAGATCTTTTAACATCTGGAAATTCTCAGCGCTTCCAACACCACGTCCGCCAGATACCAGAATCTTAGCTTCCATAATATCTTCTGTTTCTTTCACAGACTTGATGATATTTAAGATTTCCACATACTTACTGTCTGGAGTAAATCCAGGATTGTATTCTTCTACAACAGCCTTTGCACCCTTGATTGGATCAATCTTCTGCATAACGCCAGGACGTACGGTTGCCATCTGAGGACGGTTATCCGGACATGCAATGGTTGCAATGGTATTGCCGCCAAATGCAGGACGGGTCATGAGAAGCTGATTGTGCTTCTGCTCATCTTCCTTGCCTGGTATTGGATTTAATGGGAAATCGCCAATCTCCAATACCGTACAGTCTGCTGTCAGACCAGTTTTCACTCTTGCAGAAACACGGGGACCTAAGTCACGTCCGATTGCAGTAGCGCCTACCAGCATGATTTCTGGTTTGTACTGGTTGATAACAGAAGCAAGCGCATGTGTATAAGGCTCTGTTCTGTACTCTTTCAATTCTGGATCATCTACAACGATAACTTTATCAGCGCCATACTCTGCCAACTGGTCTGCCAGATCTTTCACGCCGGAACCAATCAGTACCGCTGTTACATCTGTATCTAAATCTTTTGCCAAATCCTTTGCTTTGCCAAGTAATTCAAAAGCAATTCCGCTTAATACATTGTCTACCTGCTGTGCAAAGACATATACTCCTTTATATGCTTCTAAACCCATTATTTTCACCACTTTCCTTATTTTTACGGATGTTCGCAATCTATTAAATCACGTGCTTCTCTTTCAATTTTCCTACAATATAGCTGACTGCATCTTCTGCTGTATCAGGAACAACCTTTTCTCCGGCACCCTTCTTAACCTTATCAGATGCCTTTGCAATCTTGGTAGGTGAGCCTTTTAAGCCCAGGTCAGAGTCGTCTACATCTTTCAGATCTGCTCTGCCCCATACAGTCACTTCTTTGTCATAGGCATCGAAGATTCCGCCTGGTGTCATATAACGCGGCTCATTCAACTCAGAAAGAGCAGTAATCAGGCAAGGCATTTTAGCCTTTAATTCGTGATATCTGTCCTCATACTGACGCTGAACAACAACATAATCTCCATCAATCTTAATCTCCTGTGCATAGGAAATAACAGGAATGTCCAAATGCTCAGAAATCTGTGGTCCAACCTGTGCGGTATCGCCATCAATAGCCTGGCGTCCGGTTATGATCAGATCATATTCCAGATTACGGATTGCACCTGCAATGGTGGTGGAAGTAGCCCATGTATCAGCTCCGCCCAATACTCTGTCTGTTACAAGAATTCCCTTGTCAGCTCCCATTGCCATAGCTTCACGGAGTACCTCATCTGCCTTGGGAAGTCCCATGGTGAGCACAGTAACTTCTGCGCCATACTGCTCTTTTAATCTCAATGCTGCTTCCAGACCTGCTTTATCGTCCGGATTCATGATAGTAAGCATTGCACCTCTGTCCAGAGTACCGTCTGGATTGAATTTAACTCCGCCCTTGGTATCTGGTACCTGCTTTATACATACAACGATTTTCACGGTAATTCACTCCTTATGTTTTATTTTTATTCAATCATGCTACTTAAGCAATGCGCCGGAAATAACCATACGCTGAACTTCAGAGGTACCTTCATAGATCTCTGTAATCTTAGCGTCACGCATCATACGCTCTACGTCGTACTCACGGATATATCCGTATCCACCGAATAACTGAACGCACTTGGTAGTTACTTCCATAGCAACCTCTGCCGCAAATAATTTCGCTTTTGCTGCCTCTACGGAGTAAACCTTCTGTGTAGCTTTCGCCATAGCCGCCTTGTATACCAGCATCTGAGCTGCTTCAATCTTAGCTGCCATATCTGCAAGCTGGAACTGTGTATTCTGCTGAGCTGCGATGGAACGTCCGAACTGCTTTCTCTCCTTCGTGTAAGCAACAGTTGCATCCAATGCTCCCTCTGCGATACCCAGAGCCTGAGCCGCAATACCGATACGTCCGCCGTCTAAGGTATGCATCGCAATTGGGAATCCCTTGCCCTGAGGTCCTAAGATATTGTCTTTAGGAATTCTGCAGTCTTCAAAAATCAGTTCATATGTAGCAGATCCGCGGATACCCATTTTCTTTTCCTTGGTTCCAAAGGAAAAACCAGGAGTATCTTTTTCTACAATAAATGCGGAGAAGGATTTTTTCTTTCTTCCTCTTGCATCTACTTTCACATCCGTAACAGCGATTACGATATAGATATCTGCCTCTTTACCGTTGGTAATGAAGCATTTAGAACCGTTTAAGATCCATTCCTCACCGTCTAAAACAGCCTTGGTCTGGCAGCCCTGTGCATCGGTACCTGCTCCAGGTTCAGTCAGTGCAAAAGCTCCCAGCTTTTCACCCTTTGCAAGAGGAGCCAGATATTTCTGCTTCTGCTCTTCTGTACCATAAGTCATAATTGGATCGCAGCACAGAGAAGTATGTGCAGATACAATAACGCCAGTGGTGCCGCACACCTTAGACAGCTCTTCCACACACATAATATAGGTCAGAGGATCACAGCCCTGTCCGCCGTATTCCTTGGGAATTGGAATACCCATGAATCCTATTTTCTGCATTTTTTCTACTGTTCCTCTTGGAAATTTCTCAGTCTCATCGACTTCCTGTGCAAGAGGCTTTACTTCGTTTTCCGCAAACTCTTTAAAAAGAGTTCTCGCCATTTCATGTTTTTTATCTAAAGAAAAATCCATGATATTTTTCCTCCAAACTTTTTATATTTAATATGTTATACAACTCTTTTATTTGCTGTAATCATAGAAACCGATTCCGGTCTTCATTCCCAGTTTGCCTGCACGAACCATTTTCTTTAACAATGGATGCGGACGGTATTTCGGATCGCCTGTCTCATCATACAATACATTCATAATGGCAAGGCAGATATCCAGTCCAACCAAGTCTCCCAGAGCCAGAGGTCCCATTGGGTGGTTTGCACCCAGCTTCATTGCAGTATCAATGCCTTCTACGCTTGCAACGCCATCTGCATAGATGCCAACTGCTTCATTGATCATTGGGATCAGGATTCTGTTTACCACAAAGCCGGCAGCTTCATTTACTTCTACCGGAGTCTTGCCAATTTCTTTAGAAATTACAACAATCTTGTCCTTCATATCATCCGGTGTGTTCTCGCCTTTGATTACCTCAATCAGCTTCATTACAGGAGCAGGATTAAAGAAATGCATTCCGATTACCGGTCTGTCCAGGCCAGCGCCAATTTCTGTGATGGAAAGAGAGGAAGTATTCGTTGCAAACATACAGTCTTTCTTAACGATATCCTGCAGCTCCTTAAAGGTCTGTTTTTTAACGTCCATAACTTCCAGAGCTGCTTCTACGATCAAATCGCAGTCGCCGCAGATTTCCTTGGTGCCTGTGGTAATTTTAGCAAGAATAGCGTCTGCCTTATCCTGCTCCATCTTACCCTTGGCAATTCTCTTCTCAAAACCTTTGGCAATCTTATTCTTGCCGTTTGCTGCAAATTCCTCATTAATGTCACATAAGCATACTTCGTATCCTTCTGTCTGTGCAAATGCCTGTGCAATTCCAGAACCCATGGTTCCTGCTCCAATAATACCTACTTTCATGATTATCCTCCTTAAATTTTATCACTGTCCAAAACGACTTCAGCATTTTGACGGCGGCGTGCAGACTGCTTTTTGCAGCAGTTCTATCCGCACGCCTGTCATTTCATCTATTAATCTCTCTCTACGATGGTTGAGCATCCCATACCGCCGCCGATACACAGAGTTGCAAGGCCTTTCTTTGCATCGCTTCTCTGCATTTCATGAAGCAGTGTTACCAGGATACGGCATCCGCTGGCACCAACTGGATGTCCCAGCGCAATAGCTCCTCCGTTTACATTTACTTTGCTCATATCAAACTCAAGATCATGTGCAACGGCAAGAGACTGTGCCGCAAACGCCTCATTTGCCTCTACCAGATCCATATCGCCGATGGAGAGTCCAGTCTTCTCAAATACTTTCTTGGTGGAAGCAACAGGTCCCACACCCATGATGGAAGGATCTACACCGCCAAGTGCGCCTGCAACGAAAGTTGCCATTGGCTTCACACCCAACTCCTGAGCCTTCTCTTCGCTCATAACAACGATTGCAGCCGCACCGTCGTTAATTCCGGATGAATTTGCAGCAGTTACGATTCCGTCTGGCTTAAATGCCGGACGCAGTTTGGAAATACCTTCTGCTGTTGTACCGGGACGCGGTCCTTCGTCTGTATCTACAATTACGGTTTTCTTCTTCTGTTTTACTTCAACTGGAACGATCTCATCTTTGAACTTGCCTTCTGCAATGGCCTTCTCACATTTCTGCTGGGAGCTTGCTGCAAACTCGTCTAACTGTTCTCTGGTCAGTCCCCATTTTTCTGCTACATTTTCAGCGGTGATTCCCATATGATACTGGTTGAATGCATCCCACAATGCATCGTTTACCATGGTATCTACCAATGTGGCATTGTTCATTCTGTAGCCGTAGCGTCCCTGCATTGCTGCATAAGGAGCCATAGACATGTTTTCCATACCGCCTGCAACAACGATATCTGCATCGCCAGCCTGAATCATCTGTGCTGCCATATTTACACAGTTCAAACCGGAACCGCATACAACATTCACAGTAACTGCCGGGGTCTCGATAGGCAGGCCGGCTTTGATGGAAGCCTGACGCGCTACGTTCTGTCCTAAACCAGCCTGGATAACACAGCCCATATATACATGATCTACCTTATCTGCCGGAACACCAGCTCTGTTCAATGCTTCTTTGATTACGATGGAGCCCAGCACTGGTGCCGGAGTTGTGCTTAATCCTCCACCCATAGTTCCGATTGCAGTACGGCATGCGCCTGCTAAAACAACTTTCTTTGCCATTTTTTTCTTCTCCTTTACCTTATTATTATCATTGGTCAGCGATTCAGTCCGCCGATCTGAAACAGAATCCTGAAAACTGGTCTGACTGGCTGTAAAATGTATATGTTTGTTTTGTATGTTATTTTTTTAACAATCTTTTGTTAAAAAAAAGGAAAACAGGTCTGGCTACCGCCATCATGCCTGCAAGATACACTTTGATTTCTTGCCGTCCCATGTTTTCAGTCCTCACTAAAAATATCCTATCACATTTTCCTCTTTTTTGCAATCTATTTAATAAAAAACATGGTTTCCAATTACCGTACCGGGAATACTGCCATCATTCCGCCTGAAATATAGACAATTATTGGTAATATTTCCCCCGAGCACCTCCTGTGCCGCCTGGGTGCAGCTTGCATTGGCGCCGCTGGCAAGCACAGATGCAAATCTTCCGCTGGCCACTGGTGAAAACTGTCCCCTCTGGTAGATGACCCCTGCCACCGTATTAGGAAAATGAGAGCTGCTCACCCGGTTCATAACCACAGATCCCACAGCAATTTTGCCCTCATAGCTCTCTCCTCCTGCCTCGCACTGGATTAAAGCTGCCAGAAGAGCTGCGTCAGATGCGTCTGCCTTTACTGCGGGCCGATTCTGATTTTCATTCTTGCTTTGGCTCTGCCCCTGCTTCTGATTCTGACTTTGATTCTGGCTCTGAATTCTTTTATTTTCTTCTTCCTGGCGCCGGATTTCTTCTAACCGCTTCGCATCCTCTTTTGCCTTCTGGGCTTCTAATTCTGCTTCATAGGCTTTCTGCTGCTCAATTTTCTCTTCATACTTTGCTACATCTGCCCTGGCATCCGCAAGCTGCTTTTTTGCTGCCGCCAGATGCTGGGAAGTATCATTAATCAAAGCACTCACTTCCTGTTTCTTGTTCTCCTGCTGATTCAGCAGGCTTGCAAGGGAATCCTCGTGCTCGTCCAGTTCCTTCTTTTTTCCTGCGATTTCTTTCTTCGTGTTCCGATACTCATCCAGCATATCTCTGTCGTACTGATGAATGCTGGTAAAATACTCTGCCTTATTCAGAAAATCCGCAAAGCTCTTAGCGCCCAGCAGCACCTCAAGCATGTTTTCCCGATCCATTTCATACATAAAACGAATACGCTTTTTCATGGCCTGGTATTGTTTTGTCTCTTTCTGCCTTGCCTTCTTCAAAGCTTTCCTGGTATCTTTCAGATTCTGCCGTGTAATTTTAAGCTGTTCCTCTGTCTCATTCAATTCTGCTGTTACCTTTGCAAGTCTGTTATTGAATTCAGCAAGATCCCCTTCCAGCCCTCCGGCTTCCTTGGATAAAGTATCTGCCTGCTGCTGAGCCTCTTTTTTCTGATCTTTTAAATCTTCGATTCCTTCCTGCACCTTGTCTATCTTCTGCTGGGTGGCGCCCGCCTCCATAGGAAACAGGCTGCACAGAACTAAAATGACTGCAAGGCTCTTTAAAAAAATTTTCTTCATTTGTCACTGCCCCCTAAGTAAAAGGAAATTTCTTCTAAAATAAAAGGTCTTTTTATCCGATAACTTTAATATAACTGATACCTTATCCAGATGCAAGAGAAACAAATGTTTGGTTTTGTGTGTGGATTTGAATAGAGAAACAATGGAGGTGTTTTTGTGCAATATATAAAACTCAACCTTGTGCGGCCCGGCATGCGCCTCGCCCGCCCTATTTACAATAAAAACGGCGTTTTGCTCTATGAGCGCAATACCTGCCTGACCCCCCAGGGTATTTCCAGCATTAAGAATTTCGGGCTCTGGGGACTATATATACTGGAACCTGCCGAACCTGTCCCGCCTCTTTCTGAGGAGGATGTGGAGCTGGAACGTTTTCTCACAGTCTCTACGTTCCGCTTAAAAGATGATTTGACGCTTCTCTTAAATAATATGAAGCCTCAGAATATCCTGCCCCTTGCACAGGAAATTCTTCGGAAATTCGGAACAGTTGAGCACCGGATCAATTTTGCAGTCACTCTGCGCAGCAGCGGCGACTACATTTATAAGCACAGCCTGAACACAGCCATTCTCGCCTCTATTATGGTAAACAGGCTAAATTATGGATATCCCGAACAGCTCGCCATTGTCTGCGCCGCTCTTTTGCATGATGCCGGCCTGCTGCTGGTACCGGATGAAATTCTTGAAAAAGGCGAACGCCTCCTGTCACCAGACGAACGCAGATTGATCCGTGGGTACCGGGAAAAAGGTTATCAACTATTGCACCCCGATTACAATGACTATAAATTTCCAGAACTCGCCCTGCAGATTGCAGGCCAGATGACACGGCTGGAACACAGTGTATCTGCTCCTATGCCCCAAAATATCCGCTGGAAAAACGGAACGCACGTTCTTCATACGGCAAGCATGTTTGATGAAATGACCTCCATGCATCTGGATCGGGAACCTGTCTCTGAACTTGCCGCAATAAGGTTTCTGCGAAAACACACAGATCATTATCCAGCAGTTTTTGTAACTGCACTGACCCAAAGCATTCATATTCTTCCTGGCGGCCGCTGCGTCGAATTTGCGAATGGGCAGAAGGGTATTGTGATTGAAGAAAATCAGAAAAATTATGCCCAGCCTGTGGTAATTCTCTTTTCTACCAATCAGCGGGTGGATTTTAAAGACTCAAAGTTCCAGAAAACCATGCACATTTCTGACATAATGAAGACGATGGACGCCCGGCTTAAGGTAGACCGAGATACCTTGAAACAATATGCCAGTGACACCCGCACCAGGGAAACTGCTGTACGGTTCCGGGAAAAACGCAAGAAACTTGTGGCTGCTGGACGGATGTAGCGCAAAATATGTATAACATTTAAACGGCCATGCAAATCTCAAGGCATTCTGCATGGCCGTTTGGCTTGATAATTACAAAGAGAAAACAATACTCTTACATTTTTCCTTATTGTGCAGCAATTCCATCCTGAAGAATCATAACCCTGCATTTGTTTTTATAGCAGGCTATCCCATACTTCAAAATCTTTTCAATATCCTCATCATAAAAAACATCTCCATACTGCCTCTTCTCTATGTGCCCCAGCGCCTCCCTGGAAATCCTCATACATCCGGTCAGTACTGTGCACTGCAGGCTTCTATTGGTTTTCAGCACCTGCTGAAAGAGGCTGCGGATAAGAATTACCATCTCATCATAATATCCCTGGGCATTCGCCCTGGCTAATGGTACGTCATATTCATCAATCAGGACTACCGCTTTCTGTTTATGGTGTTTTTCCAGGAGGCGTGACATCAGCTTCAGACTACCGCATAATACTGCCTGATCCATACGTTCTTTCAGCAATTTTGAGAATTCCTGCTTCTCATCTAATGTAAGGTTTTCACTGTCCAGAAGATACCTATGCCGCCCAGCTTCTTCCTTAATCAGCATAGCCGCCATTGCAAACGCCGTTTCATAGGTATCTGCGTCAATATCTTTCAGCGAGAGGAATACCACAGGAAATTTCCCCATATATTTTTCACACAGTTCTGGTTCCTCCATAATTGCCAAGCCTTTAAATAGCTTCCTGTTCCCATCCAATTCAAAGAAATATTTCAGCATACTCATATTTAAAGACTTTCCAAACCTTCTAGGGCGCGCATTATAGCGTCAGCTCCGGTATCCGTCAGGATTCCTGCTCTGCCATCTCCAGGAATCTTCACACATTCTGTCAATCCCATACTCTGCTTCCCATCCTAATTCCTTCTTTGCCTTAGAAGCATCTGAATAACAAGCTGCAATATCTCCTGCACGCCTTGGTTTGATTTCGTATGGGATGGATTTTTTGCAGGCTTTCTCATAGGCTTTCACTACATCCAAAACACTGTAGCCATTTCCAGTTCCCAAATTATATATGCTGACGCCGGATTTGTCTTCAATCTTCTTTAATGCTTTTACATGCCCTTTTGCCAGATCCACCACATGGATATAGTCCCGGACACCAGTACCATCCGGCGTATCATAATCATCCCCGAACACACCCAGACATTTCAATTTGCCAACTGCAACCTGTGCGATATAGGGCACCAGATTGTTGGGAATTCCCTTAGGATCCTCCCCGATCCTACCGCTCTCATGCGCTCCAATAGGATTAAAATAGCGCAGAAGAACTACATTCCACTCCGGGTCTGCCACATGCAAATCTGTCAAAATCTGCTCCAGCATCCCTTTGGTCTGCCCATAAGGATTGGTAATTTTGCCTTTCGGGCATTCCTCTGTGATAGGGATGATGGCCGGATCGCCATATACTGTGGCCGAGGAGGAAAAGATAATATTCTTCACTCCATTTTTACGCATCACATCACATAAATTCAAAGTTCCGGTAATATTATTGTGATAATACTCCAGAGGCTTCTGCACAGATTCTCCCACTGCTTTTAGACCCGCAAAATGAATGACACTGTCAATCTTTTCTTTCTTAAATACAAGTTCCAATGCTTCCGCATCCAGAATATCCGCCTGATAAAAGGGCACCTCTGATCCGGTTATCTGCTCTACTCTCTTCACAGCTTCCTCACTGGAATTAACCAGATTATCCACTACAACCACCTCATAACCAGCATGGATCAGCTCAATACAAGTATGGCTTCCAATATAGCCTGCTCCGCCTGTTACTAAAATTGCCATAGAAATTTACCTCCTGTCCTGATTTTATTGTGCCAGTATTCTGGCTTTCTAGTAGTATAACATATAGATTCATTTTAGTAAATATCTGTTTTTATTTACTATGTTTTTAGTAAAATTATATATTATAGTTCAGTCATACGCCATTGGCTGGCGAGTGAACGGTAACGATTATACATTTAAGCCCTTCAGCACTCCATCATCAAATACCAGTATCGTATAGCATCGTAACGTCCCAGTAAATATTCTTTGTCTAATTTCCGGGTAAGATTCGTATGAAGGTGCCTTGAACATTACAGGTTCATCCACTGTATCATTCGAAATTCTGGCTTTTAATTTTTCTGCGCCTTCCTTAAAAGTCTTCCGGGTACAATCCCTGCTTCTTTAACTGGGAAATGGCATTTACCACCAATTTTTTATCCTCTTTGTAAGTAACGCCGTACCATTTATCCAGAGAAGCGAGTACCTGTACACTTGCCTTATCTTCCTTTAGCAGCGCGTCCACAGCAAAAGGCAGGAAATATTCCGCTTTCATTGGATGTTCCGGCAGATCCTGCTTTAAAAACTTGGTAAATCCAGTTTCTAATTCTTTTAAAATACTATTGGAAAATCCCCACATATTCATGGATACGGTACTGTCCATCGACAATTCTTCCCATGTCTGCCCGCCGTCTTCCGTAAAAACTGCCTGTTCTCCCCGTTTCTCAATGTGCGTCCGCTCGTCAATGCCTGTGAGAAATCCTTGCGCGTCTGTCCTGCAGATACCTCTGGCCACGTGTCCGTTCTCTGTAAGGGTATTTTTCAATGCATAACCAGCCATGGCATAACGGTATTTTTCGTCATCCTCATGGCTGGTGAGATAGTCATAAACAGCCTGATACGCATGTTTTCCATAATAATCATCCGCATTGATTACCACAAAGGGTCCCTTTAAAACTTCCTTGCAGCAGAGAATTGCATGGCCTGTTCCAAATGGCTTTTCCCTTCCCTCAGGTACCGTAAATCCTTCCGGAAGTTTGTCAAGTTCCTGAAATACATATTCCACCTGAACTTTTTTGGAAACACGGTTTCCAATACTTTCTTTAAATGCCGCTTCGTTTGCTTTTTTAATGATAAACACGATCTTTTCAAATCCTGCGGCCATAGCGTCATAAATGGAAAAATCCATAATGATATGCCCTTGTTCATCTACCGGATCGATCTGCTTTAAACCTCCATAACGGCTCCCCATGCCTGCCGCCATAATAACTAATACTGGTTTTTCCATATTTCATGCCCTCCTTAAAAATATTCTTGAATGTATTGCAAAGAGGCTGCCCGCTTCTTGCGGCAGCCTCAAAAGATTTAATCATACTGCAGCATCTCATCCATATGCCCGTTAAGTTTCTGCAGGTATTCCTTCATTTCCTCTTTTAATTCATCATTGCGCAGGGCAAATTCAAGATTTGCCTGGATAAATCCCGCCTTACTTCCCACGTCGTAGCGGTGGCCCTTAAAATCATAGGCGTACATAGCCTGTTCCTTCGCCAGCCGCTTCAAAGCGTCTGTCAACTGGATTTCCCCGCCCTTGCCTGCGTCCTGCGTTTCCAGGAAAGGAAAAATTTCCGGCGTGATAATATAGCGCCCCAGCACTGCGACATTAGAGGGAGCCTCCTCCAGAGAGGGTTTTTCCACCATGTCATTCACCTTATATACCCGGTCATCTACCTGTTTTCCTGCAATAATGCCATACTTATTTACGACTTCATGGGGCACCGTCTGCACGCCTAAAATAGAAGTCCGGTATTCCCGGAATACATCCAGCATCTGTCCCAGGCATGGCTGTTTTGAAACAACCACATCATCTCCCAAAAGTACTGCAAACGGTTCTTCCCCTATAAAATGCCTTGCGGCAAGAATGGCATGCCCCAGGCCCCTTGGTTCTTTCTGGCGGATATAATGGATATTTGCCTTTTCAGAAATTTCCCTGACCATATCCAGAAGCTCCTGTTTCCCGCTCTTTTCCAATTCCAATTCCAGCTCGATGGAACGATCAAAATGATCTTCAATGGAACGTTTATTTCTTCCTGTTACCACAATAATATCCTGTATTCCAGCCTCTGCAGCCTCTTCAATAATATACTGAATCGTAGGCTTGTCTACAATGGGCAGCATTTCCTTGGGCTGCGCCTTGGTAGCCGGCAGAAATCTTGTCCCCAGGCCGGCGGCAGGAATAATCGCTTTCCTTACATTCATCATGCATATTCTCCTTTTCATTATGAACCGACTTAGCAAAGTGTAAAATCCCTGGCCTCTTTTGATTTAATATGCATACAGATGGAACAGTCCGCCAAATGCTCATAATTCACTTCCAGATTATATTTCACCTTTACATCAATGTCATCCTCGGTTTCTGCGATGTCCACGCTTTTTGCGTCAATACCGATCAGAAGGCTGCCAAAAGGCGTATTATAATAAGAAACATTTTTCTTGTTTTTCTCAAACACCATATGTACATTGGAGATACCCTTCTTGGTAATATCCAGGGAATCTTCCGTAAGTTTAATGACGTTCCTGGTATTTCCGTCAAAGCCTTCTGTCACCTCATCATACATAATATAGTGCTTTCCATTTTTTTTATAATAATCCCCGGCAGTAATCACTTCCACCGGCTCCACTTCTTCCTCCTCCTGGGATACAAACTGCAGCCCACGAATCGATAACAGTACATCCTTTGTCATAGCTACTCCTCAATATGTATTAATCGCGCCTTTTCTATTTCACAGGGCAAAATAGAATTTGCAAAGTTCTTAAATTTCTCTGCCGCATCACTGACATAGAACTGGTACATTGGTTTCCTGTCCTCCTGGCCGTCATTTACCAGATTCTGCTGTTCTAACAGCCGTTTCAGCCCCTGTGCCGTCTCATAGGCAGGATTTACCAGATTTACCTGTTCTCCCATTATCTCATGGATCATAGACCGCAGCAGCGGATAATGGGTACAACCCAAAATCAGAGTATCAATATCCGATTCCTGGAACGAAGACAGATACCGCTTTGCTACTTCAATCGTAACGGGATCCTTCAGCCAGCCTTCTTCCACCAGAGGAACAAATAAAGGGCAGGCTTTGCCCAGCACTTGTGCCTGGGGGTTGTGCCTGTGGATCATCTCCGTATAAATCTGGCTTCCCACAGTGCCCTCAGTGCCGATAACACCGATTCTTCCATTCCGGGTAATCTCAGCCGCCACTTTCGCTCCCGGCTTCACCACCCCGATAATAGGCATCTTCATCTCCGGCCGTATCTCCTCTAAGGCAAAAGCACTTGCCGTATTACATGCCACTACAATCGCTTTTACCCCCCTGGTCTCCAGAAAATGAATGATCTGCCTGGAATAGCGGATAATCGTCTCTTTGGATTTGCTTCCGTAAGGAACACGCGCCGTGTCCCCAAAATAGATGATCCGTTCCCGCGGAAGCTGACGCATAAGTTCCCTTGCCACCGTCAGCCCCCCTACGCCGGAATCGAATACCCCGATGGGGGCATATTTTTTATTTTCAACTGATTGGTCCATCTTCTTTTCTCCACAAAATAGGTCATACACATGTATATTACCCGTTTTAATGCAAAAATGCAAGTGTCATCAGAGATTTTCAAATATTTCCTGTATTCGTTCTGCCAGCGCTGACTTTACCTTATAATTTTTTTCTTCCATAAGGCTTTTATACTCTTCATGGGTCAGCGCTCTTTTGAGAGATTTTTCAGCCTCTTCATCTACCACCTGGTAAGCGCTGTTAAAAAAACAGAGATTCGGGTACATAACGCACCACCAGTTCTTCCCTTTTCCCTCTCCGATCACAACTTCAAGCGCCTCATAAGTCCCTGGAGGAAATGTATAATGTCCATAACTCTTTTCTGGAAATTCTGTAACTGTCAAATCGGCTGCCACATCATATGTATATCCTTCCGCCGCGATAACACGGCTTGCCGTCTTTTCAATCCCGGCCAGATTTTTCTTCACTGTCTGACGTCCTGCATTAATATCGGAAATTCCGGAAAGCTTAGGCTGCATATATGCTCCCACCGCATCCCTTACCTTTAATTTCAGATCCTGATCCGCCTTTGTATCACTGTTTGCCCGCACATGGAAGCGGATAATTTTCCCTGCAATCTCTTCTGTCATATGCTGCCGCCTGCACTGCCAGGCTCCGCCCAGCAATGCCGCTGCTGTAACCAATAGAATCCCTTTTTTTATCCATTCTTTCATTGTCCTTACCACCCTTGTACTTTTTGATAATAAGAATATTGCCAGAAAAAAAAGATTTATACATAAAATTAGTAACAGTTCAGCCCATACCCCTCAAACAAGCCACAGACCGCCTGCAAAGCAGACTATCCGCTGCTGAGCAGCTTCTGTCTGAGGCTTAAGGGGCATTCCGCTCATGGTCAGCATGATGTGCTCATTCATGCCAGCATGATTCGCCCATAATGCTGACTATGGCTGAACTGTTACTAAAATTATTATTCCCAATTGAGAAGATCAATATCCACCTTAAAAACATGCTGCGCCTTTTGGTTATACAACTCCTGCCTGCCCTGGTATGTTCTGTAAAGCTTACGGTTCAGTCCCCCTAAGGAAATATAAGAATTTGTCATATCAATTCCATATTCCTGTCTCAGCTTTTCTGCCGTTTCCTGCAAATCTGATGTGAGACGCTTTTCTATATTCTGTTCCATCCGGTACTGCTGGGCAGCAGAACTGGATCTTCCTGTCATCAATCTTCCTTTTCCGCTCACTGAGACTGACACCACAGGCACATGTTCCGCCTCTTCCACTGATACTGATACCTGGAGTTCTGAAATCTCCACAACTTCAGATTCTGACAGTTCACAGGTGAATTTTCTCAGCAGATTCTGGCACAAGAAAATTTCCATTGCCTCTTCCACTGTCAAATCCCCGCAGTATTCAAAATTAAGCAGCGCCCCGTATCCTGTCACTGCCGGACGGTTCCCCTGATCTGTCAGCAGTGGGATAAGCAAAAGCTCATCCTGATTATGCCACTGGTTCATAAGATTTCCAAGGGTGGCAATTTTCTTCTGCCGGAAATCCTTCTGGCTCTCTAACATTTCCTCCAGATATTTTCCCATAGAGCCTTCGGTTTCTTCTGTAAGGGAAAGGATTTCTGCCGCAGAATCCCCCAAAAACAGATTGATATTTCTCGCGGAATCCTCCTGCTGCTCCCAGGCAAGAAGAAAACTGCACAGTTTCTTCTGATTTTTTAGTAAATCTGTTCCAAGCACCACAGCTTTCATATGATTGTAGTCCAAAAGCCGGTTCGTATTATTCTCATATGATTTCTCCACATGGTACATATCCGCCCCCTCTAAAGACATTCCCATGGGAGTATCCGTAGTTTTGCCTTTTTCCGAGATCTGGGTAAAATCTGGAAAATCAAAGCTGACCACCATCTTTCTGTCTTTCTCTTTAGATTCTTCTGCGCTCTGAAGATCCACCCCCACAGCAAGGGGAAAACTGCGCTCTTCCAGTTCCACGGACTCACAGCCGCAGAGAACGAGCATTGACAGTAAAACACCTATTCTTTTCCACATCAGCCGCTCACTCCTTTCTGAGCCTTTCTGCCCGCCCTGGCCCAGTGCAGAAACAACAGAACCAGCAAGATCAAAAACATCCCCGGCAGCGCTACAAAGACCTGATATATTTCAAATACCTCTGTCAGAAAACCATGTTCAAAAAAACCTTTACCAATAGCAAATATAATGACTGCCGTAATCCAAAGACCAAGCCGGTTCCCAGGCATCTGACACAAATCTTTCAGAATCAGCGTCCCCTGGAAAATCCCTGTATTCAGCAGTGCAAACAAGGCAAAAAACCATACAGCCGTCATCAGCACATCCTGTCTGGTAAAAAATTCTCCCGGCAGATTCACCATGCCCATCAGGGTAATGACCGGACGGTTTAAAATTCCCATGGTATTTTTTCCAAACACCCCCAAAAGAATCAGGTAAATCACTGCATTTAAGAAAATTACTGCCGCCATGGCCATCCTTCCGCAGGAAAGCATTTTTTCCGGTTTTCTGCAGAAGGGTTTTAAAAACATCAGCGCGCTTAATGGCAGAAGAAATACCAGCACAGCCACGCTCCCTCTGAAAAACGCTGGGAGACTTGAAGCGGCAATGGGTGTAAAATATGCTGTATTCACATCCGACATGGCAAAAAACAGCATCACCAGAAGAGGAATTCCCAAAAACCAGAACACAATTTCATACACTCTCGCCCGTCCCTCAATGCCCCGGATGCTTCCATACATGCCAAGAAGAAGCAGAAGCAGGCTGACTACCAGCCAGGAGCCCTCTGGCAGAAGCCAGGTTAATACCAGCGTAGTCAAATGATACAGCACATATCCGCTCAATGTAACAAAATACAGAAAATAGAATACCATAAAAATGTCGCCCAAAAGCTGGCCTGCTGTCTCTTTCATATAACTATAATAATCCGTTTTAATATGTTTCAGATTAACCCCCATAAGATACAAAAGCACCACTCCTCCCGCCATGCCAAGAAGCAGACAGAATATACCGTCCGCCCCTGACATGGAAGACAAAATTCCCGGAATCATCAGGCTGCTCATGCCAAAAATATCCATAATAAACAGTCTTCTTATCTGCCGTAACGATATTTTCCAATTATCTGCAAACATAGTGTTCTCTTTTCCTTCTCTTTATTTCTTTTCCTGATTCAGCTTCAGCCTGGTGCGGGCGCCTTCCCTTGTATATACAGGACGTTTTTTCAGATAATTCAGAGGCAGCCGCAGAAAGGTGTCCCGTTCATCTTGGTAACCGTTTAAGTCTGCGCCCACAAATGGCGCAAGATAGGGAATCCCAAAGCTTTCCAAATGGGACAGATGAATCAAAACCACAAGAAGCCCTGTCAAAAATCCAAAAAAGCCCAGCGTTCCGCAGAGAAAAATAAACATAAATTTCAAAATCCGGAATGCGGTGGCAAATTCCTCATTTGGCACTGCAAAGGAACATAATGCGGTAAGCGCCACAACAATCACCACAATGGGACTGACAATATTAGCGTCCACTGCAGCCTGTCCGATAATCAGGCCGCCCACAATTCCTATGGTGTTGCCGTTTGCACCCGGAAGCCGTACGCCTGCTTCCCGCAGTAATTCAAAGGCAATCTCCATTAAAATAACTTCCACCATAGCGGGAAAAGGAACGCCCTGTCTGGCCGCCGCCAGTGACAAGAGTAAATCTGTGGGCAGAAGCTGGGTGTGAAAATTAGTAATAGCAAGATACAGCCCAGGAAATACCATAGCAAGAAAAGAAGCCAGATAACGCAGCAGCCTGGTAAAGGACGCGATTTCCCACCGGCTGTAATAATCATCACTGGTCTGAATAAATGTATTGTAAGTTGCAGGCAGAATCAGCGCTACCGGAGAATTATCCGATAAAAGTACAATCCTCCCCTCCAAAATTGCCATGGCCGCACGGTCTGGACGCTGTGTGGTCTGAAACTGGGGAAAGGGGGAATATTTCCGTTTTTCTGTAAGCTGTTCTATAATACCGCTGTCCAAGGCGCCGTCGATTTCAAATTCACCCAAACGCTTTTCAATTTCTGCAAGCATTTCCGGATGAATCAAATCTTTCAAATAAACCAGATCCACGTTGGTATTGGTGCGCCTGCCTGCAAAGCTTTCTTTCACTTTCACATGAGGACTCCGCAGCCGTTTTCGGATCAGCGCTGTATTCAATTTGATGGACTCGGAAAATCCCTCGTTGGAACCCCTGATTACCTTCTCAGATTCTGTTTCATACACACCTCTGCTCGGATATCCCTTATCCGGGATTTTCAGCGCTTTATTGTACCCGTCCAGAAAAAACAGCACATCTCCTGTCAGCATCCCAACAGCCGCATCTTCCAGAGTGCCAAAGGGCTGGGAATCTGAGATATCCATCACATTGTTTTTTACATACTCTGTAAGGTCTTGTTCCGGCAGTGTCCGAAGTTTGCCCAAAAGCTTTCCCACAGCCGAATCTTTAAAATCCACACTGCTCAACGTCACTTCAATATAAGCAATATAGCAGTCTTGATCCAAATGCTCCCCAACTTTTATCTTGCGCTTTTTGATATCTTCGCAGTCAGAAAAAAGCTCTTCAAAATTCCTGATATTTTCCTGTAAATCAGATGAAATCTGAATTGACATGGCTTCCTCCTTCATTTTCATTCATAAAAAAAGAATAGGTATGTGTTCCTATTCTTTTTCTCATTACTATATGTTTTCCCATCTTTTCCTTTTTATTCCTGTTTATGGATAATATTTTTCACCATAATTTCCTGATTCACCACATGACAGCCCACAAGTTCCACCACAGTCTTCTTATCTTTGCGTTTGAGCCCTTCATAAATCTTTTTATGTTCTTCTATCAGCACGGGGTAGATATCGTCTTTTTTCAAATACTCAACCCGGTAACGGTACATTTGTTCCCGGAGATTATTGAGTAAATTTACCAGCTTGAGATTATCTGTCGCCTGATAAATCACCTCATGAAACGCCACGTCTGTCTGGGCAATCTGCTTGACGTCCCCTGTCTTCGTGCTCTCTTCAAAACGGAGCAGAGCCTTGTGAAGCTCTGCCAGTTTGTGTTCTGTCATATTATCACAGGCAAGCCCTACTGCAAGTTCGTCCAAAGCCCGCCGGATCTGCAATACATCCTCCATATCCTTTTCTGTCATCTTGGCCACTTGGGCGCCTTTTCTGGGAATGGTCACGGCCAGGCCCTCCAGCTCCAGCATACGGATTGCCTCACGTATGGGTGTGCGGCTTACTCCCAGCTTTTCCGCAAGCTGAAGTTCCATCAGCCGTTCCCCTGGCTTTAACTCTCCTTTTAATATTGCTTCCCGCAGCGTATGGAATACTACGTCCCGCAGAGGAAGGTAGGCATTCATGTTCAATTTCAACTGCTCTGTCATCTGTTCCACCTCACCGTCTGTTGTTGTATATCTCTGTCAGATATACCTGTTTTGCCAAGTTCCCTTCCCGCAGACTGCTATAGGCTTTCTCTGCCAGTTTTTCATCTTCAAATAATCCAAATACGGTGGGGCCGCTGCCGCTCATCATGGCATTTAAAGCTCCATACTTCAGCATTTCTTCACGTATTTCATTAATCACTGGATAGTTTGGAATTGTTACAGTTTCCAATATATTTCCCATATTGGAGGCAATCTTTCTCAGATTCTTTTGCCTGAGCCCTTCCAAAAGTACGTCAATGTCCGGATGGGCCGTCTGCTGATCCAGCTTGAGATTCTCATAGACAAACTTTGTAGATACGCTGACGGGAGGCTTTGCCACCAATACTTTACATCCCGGCATAGAAGGCAGAGGGGAAAGCTGTTCCCCAATTCCCTCCGCCAAAGCCGTTCCCCGCATAATGCAGTAGGGCACATCTGCTCCAATTTTTACCCCGCGCTTCATAAGCTCTCTTTTGGACAGGTTCAAATGGAACATCTGGTTCATGCCGTATAAGACAGCCGCTGCGTCTGAACTTCCGCCTGCCAATCCTGCCGCCACTGGAATAAATTTCTGCAGATCAATATGTACGCCATATTCCAGGCCAAACTCATCCATCAAAAGTTTTGCTGCCTGATACACTAAATTGTTTTCATTTTCAGGAACATAAAATAAATTTGTCTTTACCTGTATTTCTGGTGTTCTAAGCTTATGAATTATAATCTTGTCATACAGACTAACGGTCTGCATAATCATACGCACCTCATGATAGCCGTCTTCCCGGCGTCTCAATACATCCAGTCCCAAATTAATTTTGGCAAGCGCCTTTAATTTCATCTCTAACATTGTATTTCTCCTGTATTTTGTATACACTGTATACTAATAGTTAAACATTTTTTCTGGAAAAAGTCAATTATTTCTTCTATCCTGAAGTTTTGAAAAGTTTCCATTAATCTTTTCCAAAAATAGTGTTAATTTTTTCCTCTCACTTCCGATATAAATGATAGAACTATAGAAACCCAAGCAAAGGTTAAGGAAAACCATCATTTTTTTGCCAAGGAGGGGCACATTATGAGCGTAAACAATGTAAGTAATACCAGTACTGCGGCTTATGCATCCAGCGTTTATCAGAATAATTACAAGTATAATACGGATACTGCAAAGACTGATAACAAAGATAAGGATAAGAATCAGGGTGTCGTATATGAGAAAGGCACTGCTGCTTCCAAGAACGTCTACGCGAAGGAAGATATCGTTGCACGTATGAAGAAAGATGCTGAGAACCGAACCAATCAGCTCAGAAGCATGGTTCAGCAGATGATGGGCAACCAAGGAGGCAAAATCGGACAGGCAGACGATATGTGGAGATTCCTTGCAAAAGGTAATTTCACTGTCAGCCCTGAAGTCAAAGCTCAGGCTCAGAAAGATATTGCAGACGACGGTTACTGGGGCGTGAACCAAACCTCAGACCGTATCGTTGAATTTGCAAAAGCTCTCGTTGGAGACGATCCAGACAAAGCTGAAGAAATGCGCGCTGCTTTTGAAAAAGGTTTTAAGGCAGCTACCAAGTCCTGGGGCAAAGAGCTTCCAAGCATCTCACAGAGAACTTACGACGCAGTTATGGATAAATTCGATGACTGGGCCGGTGTAGAACCAAAAGCATAGCAGTATAACAGGAAAGCATCTCCTCTGTGAGATGCTTTCGTTCTCTCATAGAATTAGAGAGCCAGAAGATTCCTTTTATTTTAAACTTTTTGGCGCTCTAATCCTCATAAGGTAAAAGGAGTACAAAATTTGAATATTTTAATGATTGACGCCCAGGGCGGCGGAATTGGAAAGCAAATCATATCTGCCATTAAGAACACATATCCTGCCGCTTCCATAACGGCTGTGGGAACAAACTCCACCGCCACTGCCAACATGCTGAAAGCAGGGGCAGACCATGCGGCTACAGGGGAAAACGCCGTAATTGTGGGCTGCCGCAAAGCAGAGCTTATCATCGGCCCCATAGGGATTGTAATCGCTGATTCACTCTTTGGCGAAGTAACTCCCAAAATGGCTGCCGCTGTGGGGCAGAGCAGCGCAAAACGGCTGCTCATCCCAATCAATCAATGCGACAATATTGTGCTGGGCGTCAAGAACATAGCGATCCCTGATATGATTGCTCATATCCTGGCATATATTGACTCTGAATTTGAGCCTTGACATTTTATATTTTCAAAATTATAATGATTATTGAAAATATCGGATAGGGAAGCCGACATCAGCACAGAAGTGCCTGTAAAGATTACAGAACTATGAAATGTAAAAATGCGAATGAAAGCATATGATTTCCAGAAGGAAATTGTATGCTTTTTGTACGCAAATTTAGCAGGTGACGCAGAACGGCACATGCCCTTACCTGTTAAAAGTAAAAAGGAGGATAAGATATGGCTTGTTTTGTAGTACCCGCTGCGGAAGCCGTTGTGACAACCGTAGTACATAAGTTAGTAACCGCAAAAGAAAAAAAAGAAGGAATTACTTCTCAGCAGCATGGAGATTTATCCACAAAGATTCCCTTCTCCCACAAACTGAAATGGCTGAACAATATGCTTTGGGGCGGTTCTGCCCTCCTCGCCTTTGAACATATCTGGCACGGAGAAGTTACCCCATGGTTCCCATTTTTATCTTCTGCAGATTCTGCAAGCGAAACGGCAGAAATGCTCCATGAAATGTCTACCGCAGGCGTTGCTATGGCGGTATTGGTAACTGGCGTCTGGCTGGGAATCGCCACAATATCGAGTTTCATTGAAAAGCGGCCCCAGCAGAACATCGAAATTGGCAGGTGAGAATTGTCATGACACTATTGACAGCAGTATTTGCAGCTATTTCATCCACCATCGTCTGGTATTTCAAAGACGGCGGGAACCAGTTCCGGGTAGGCACTCTCAGTCTGATGTACTGGGGAGCCGCACTGATGTGGCTGGTGGATGCTTTCTTCGAATATGCAGAAACAGGGGCAGGATATTTCACCCCGCTCCCCTCGGATATGCTGAATGATTTCTTCTTAGGCATTTCTGTAGTGGCACTCGGCCTGATCATCTGGCTTGCACTTCTGCTGTTCAAAGATCCAAAAAATGTGGTAAAAAGAGCGCTTCAGAAATCTGACGCTTCTTAATGAAGAAAAAAGGAAAACTGAAGGAAATCCTCATTGAGCCTACCCACAACTGGCGCCGCTGCGCCATTGCTGACCTGAATCTGCCAGACAACCTTTTGATTATCTTGATTAAACGTGGAGATGAAAATATCATTCCCCAGGGCAGCGCCATCATTCAAGAAAATGACCGGGTTGTAATCTACAAATAATGAAGTTTGAGAAACTCCTAATGTAAAGAAAAATCCCTGCAGACATTACAAGTTCTACAGGGATTTTTACTCTGTCGCCGTTCATATCCGGCATTTATTTCTTAACAAATTTCAGTTTAAATACATACCACAACGCACCTGTAATACATACGGAAGAGTATGCACCACAGATAATGCCTGCCATCAATGGAAGGGCAAACTCACGGATGGAGCTGACGCCCAGGATAAACAGCATAAATACCATGATAAAGGTAGTCAATGAGGTATTAATGCTTCGGGTCAAGGTCTGGGTAATACTCCTGTTTACAATCTCTTCAATCTCCTCAGGATCTTTCTTCCTGGAGCTGCCCAGATTCTCACGGATACGGTCAAAGATTACAATGGTGGCATTAATAGAATAACCTACAATGGTCAGCATACATGCTATGAAGGTATTTCCTACAGAGATCCTTACAATTGCATAGAACGCCAGCACTACCAGCACGTCATGAACCAAAGCCAGTACCGCGCTTCCCGCAAAACGGATATCTTTAAAACGGAACCAGATGTAAATCAGCATACAGATAGTCGCTATAATCACCGCCCAGACAGCATCGGAACGCATCTCTGAACTAATGGTAGAACTGATATTCTCGGCAATAATTTCGCCCTCATCCACACCAAACTTCTCTATCAAAGCCTGATTCATAGATTCACGTTCATTAAGCTCTAAAGAACGTGTCTTAATTACTACCTGATTACTTCCTTCAATCTTCTGGGTCTGAACATTGGGATCATTGGTCACTTCCTCTATAACCGGAACAATCTTCTCATCAATCTCCTCAATGGTGTAATCCTCTTTAAAGGTTACTGTGGTAGAGGTACCGCCCACAAAATCCAGACTGTAATTCAACATATTTCCTTTGGCTCCATTAATTCCCATTCCAACAAATCCAGCAGCAATGGCAATCAGAGATATTGCAAAGAAAATTGTTTTCTTCTTGAGAAATTTTACAGTCTGCAGTTCTTTTGCCTTTCCATAGAACTTTGCATCCTGCAGCCCTAAAGCATAGAAACATTTCATCAGCCAGCGTGTCACTACCAGTGCCGTAAACATGGATAATACAATACCAATTCCAAGGGTATATGCAAATCCCTTTACAGGGCCGGAACCTCTCATTCCCAGCACAATTGCCGCAATCAATGTGGTGATATTGCCGTCCACAATGGCTGACAATGCTTTCTCATATCCAAGTTTTATAGCGGAATTCACGGTCTTCCCGGCTGCAATCTCCTCTCGGATTCGGGCAAAAATAATGACATTGGCATCCACCGCCATACCAATAGATAGAATAATACCTGCAATACCCGGCAGGGTAAGGGTAATATCAAAAATCCATAATGCAAATACTGTTAATGCAGAATACAGGATCAATGCCAGGCTTGCTGTAAATCCAGGCAGTAAATATACAATAATCATAAAAAGCATTACCAGTATAAGACCAATAGCCGCCGCTTTCAAACTGGTAGAAATGGCTTCTTCTCCAAGCTGCGCGCCCACCACTTTAGAATTCAGTTCCTCCAGCTCTAAGGACAGAGAACCAATACGGATGGTGGAAGCCAGGTTTTCCGCCGCTTCAAAGCTCTCCATACCGTCTATCTGCGCATTTCCTCCGCTGATAGCAGATTTTACCGTGGGAGCGCTGATCCTCTCTCCGTCATACACAATCGGCATAGTCTTTCCCACGTTGGCTGCGGTTGCCTGTTCAAATTTAACAGCTCCTTCGTCCGTCAGCGTAAGTTCCACGACATACTCTGTATTGCCAGTCACCTGGTCTTTATAAGTCCCAGCCTGGGCATTTTGAATATCCGTTCCACTTACAAGCGTCTCGCCATCTTCATTCTGGAATTCCATAGATCCAGGCTTGCCCAGTTCTTCTAAAATAGCGTTGGCATCCGACACGCCGGGAATTTCAATATTAATACGGTCGTTTCCTTCCTGGTATACGCTTGCCTCTGTACTGTAATTTTCCACACGCTTCTGCAGCTTGTAGATGGTGTCCTTCATGTCTTCTTCAGATGGATTATCCTCCACTGCTCCGTAGGTGATGCTGACACCGCCTGCAAGGTCAAGTCCCAGCTTAATGTTACGGTTTTCTCCTACTCCAACCGTCGAGATAATAGTTCCAGCATACCAGGACATCCCTGCCATAATTGCTAAAATCAGAACCAGAATCCCCAAAGCTTTGCTTTTTTTCATGATTTTATCCTCTCTTGTCTTTTATCTTACCGGCCTGCACAGTTCTCCCTAAACCTCCGCCGGATTTTAACAGTTACTGAAACCGCAGCCGTCAGCATTCCTCTGCCAGGGCGGCCTGAATCATAATGGCGCATTCAATCCGCTTCTTCTGAAGCTGGCACCCAATATCATAAGCATCTGTAATACTTCCATGAAAATTATAAGAATTGGCTGCGCAGCCGCCGCTGCAGTAAAATCTTGCAAAACATTCTCTGCATTTTTCTTTGGCATAGACATTACAGGACTTAAATTCATTCTGCAGCTTCGCATTCTGAATTCCGTCCTTCACATTTCCCATAAGAAATGCCTCATTCCCCACAAACTGATGACAGGGATAGAAATCTCCCCAGGGCGTCACTGCGAGATATTCTGTACCGGAACCGCAGCCGGATAACCGCTTTGCCACACAGGGACCTCCCTCCAAATCAATCATAAAATGGAAGAAATTAAAATCCTTTCCTTCCTTATGGCGCCTTAGCAGTTCCAGGGCAAGCCTGTCATATTCTTCAAACAGCCTGGGAAGATCTTCTTCTCTCAGGGCATATTCATCCTCTGGCTGCGCCACCACAGGTTCCACCGAAATCTGTTTGAACCCCAAATCTGCCAGGTGCAGCACATCCTGGGAAAAATCCAAATTATGGCGGGTGAAAGTTCCTCTCACATAATACCGTTCCTGATTCCGGCTGTCTGCAAGTTTCTGGAACTTCGGCACAATCAGCCTGTAGCTTCCTGCACCTCCCCGAAACGGGCGCATTCTGTCATTTACTTCTTCTCTGCCGTCAATACTTAAAACCACATTTGCCATTTCCTGGTTAGCAAACTCCATAACCTCATCATTTAAAAGAACGCCATTCGTGGTCAGGGTAAACCGGAACCTTTTGTTATGAAGTTCTTCCTGTTCCCTTCCATATGCCACCAACTGTTTTACTACTTCAAAATTCATCAGCGGTTCACCGCCGAAGAAATCCACCTCCAGGTTACGGCGGTTCCCGGAATTTGCAATCAGAAAATCCAATGCCGCTTTCCCTACTTCAAAAGACATTAAGGCCCTTCTGCCGTGGTACTCTCCCTCTTCTGCAAAACAGTACTGGCAGGCGAGATTACAGTCATGAGCAATATGCAGGCACAATGCTTTGACCACTGTGGGCCTTGTCTCAAATTCCTCAATATACCCCTGATACTCATCCTCTGTAAACAGTTCACCATTTGCGGCAAGCTCCTGTATCTCCTGATAGCTCTCTGCAATCTCCTTCTCTGAATAAGTCTCCTTAAGCTGTTCTATGATTTCCTCTTTGGTACTTTTCTCAAACAGGGGAATTATTTCGTAGATAACATCATCCACCACATGCACGGCGCCGCTGTTTACATCTAAAACAATGTTATACCCATTGTTCTTATACTGGTGAACCACTGCCATTCCTCTCTTTCCGTTTTCAATGTTTCAAAAAGCCATATCAATATAACGCACAAATGACCGCTCGTCTTTGGCGAACGGCCTGTGTCCTGGAATATGTTCATTTTCTGAAAATTATTTGTTCTCACAGCTCTGGTTTCCCACGGTACAGCTTGTCTTACATGCAGACTGGCAGGAAGTCTGGCACTCGCCGCATCCGCCCTTCTTTACTGTATTCTGCAATTTTTTTGTATTTAATGTCTTTACATGCTTCATAATATTACTTCCTTTCTAATATTGGTCAGGGCATGAAAAACAGCCCATTTTGGTTTAGTATAACACACTTTTCCCCATATGCAAAGCATTATTTCAAAAATTCCACTGCCGCCTTAAACTGATCACAATCTATCTTTACATCAAACCTTCCTCCCAGAGCCGCTGTATAAGTATTTACAATGGCAAGGCCCAGGCCGTTTCCGTCCGTGGTTCTGGATTCATCTCCTCTGGCAAACCGCTCCACAATCTGTTCCTTGGAAAATTCCATCCGGTAGCCTGCTGTGTTGGTAATTTCAAACCGCACCTTCTGCTTCTCTCCCTGCGCCGGCAGTACAATGGTTTTCAGAAATATTCTGGTATATTCCTGGGAATACTTCAAGGCATTTTCCAGTAAATTCTGGCAGATCCGGTACATATAACTGCTGTCTGCCAGAAAGCCCGTATCTTCTTGGGCCAAAGACACGATCAGTTCCCTGCCGCTCAGTTCAATCCGATCCTCCATATCCGCATATACCTGCTCAATCAGCCGGTTCATTTCCAGAGGTTCTATCTTCAATTCTACATTTCCGCTGCTGGTCTTCGCCAGATCAAACAGACTGTCAATCATCTCTTTTAATTTCTGTGCCTTTCTGGAAAGCACTTCCACATAATCACTGAGCACATCTGTCAATTCTTCCTTTTTCATCAGTTCAATATAACCAACCATGGAAGTTAAAGGCGTTTTCAGGTCATGGGACACATTTGATATTAAATCTACCTTCATCTGTTCACTGCGCAATGCAGTCTCCAGGTTCTTCTTATTGATCTGCTCTAACGCCTCCATATACTCTTCCAGTTTCTTTTTCATAAAGGATAAGACAATTACTTCGCACAAAATCCATTGGATAATGACTGTTATCACCAATATATATCCCGTACTGTAATTGGCATAATCCCATAAATTGCCATAAATATATTGAAATCTCATAAGCGCTGCCAACAATGCGGCCACTCCCGCTGAGCACAGAACAACCTGCTGTTTTTTCAGTTTCTTTTTCCACTCCTGATAAAATTTATCATGACTTGGTTTCCACCTGCGGTTCCAAAACCAGAGAAGGAAGCTTAACACTCCCCAGATGCCAATTCCCAGAGAAAGGTTCATAAGCCCGCCCTCTTTCAATGTTTCCATCGTAGAAAACCACCGTCCATGTAAAATATCCTGAAACATAAAAAATGCAAAAAACACGCCGCCAATGCCTGGAACCAGGCGGACTTCTTCCCGTTTTGCCATCTCACCAGCAAAAGTTTTCCAGTTTTTAATATTTTTCCATTTTATAGCCAATCCCCCACACCACCTTTATATATTTTGGATTTTTCGTGTCTATTTCAAGCTTTTCCCGGATATGGCGGATATGCACCATCACCGTATTTTCCACTGCTCCCGTGGCAAGTTCCTTCCAGACCCGCTCATAAATCTTTTCTGCTGAAAATACCTGCCCGGGATGTTCCATCAAAAGCTCTAAGATCTTATACTCTGTGGCAGTAAGCTTCACCTCAGCGCCGTCCACAATAGCCTTCTTCGTCTGTTTATCCAGCACCACGCCTCCGTTCACAAGCTGCTGTGCTTCTGCCTTGGGTGCACTGCCGCCCCAGGTATGGTAACGCCGAAGCTGAGCAGCTACCCGAGCGGTAAGTTCTGCCGGATTATATGGTTTTTCCACATAATCATCCGCTCCCATTACAAGCCCGGACACCTTATCGCTCTCCTGAGTTTTCGCTGATAAAATAATCACCGGAATCTGGTTATTTTCCCTGATTTTCATCAATGCTGACAAACCGTTGAGCCTGGGCATCATCACATCCAGAAGAATCAGATCCACAGCATGTTCTTTCAGTATCTCCAGCGCTTCCAGTCCGTCATATGCCTTTAGAACCCGGTATCCCTCATACTCCAGCAGTTTACCCAGAGAGAATACGATTTCCTTGTTGTCATCCACCACCAGAATTGTCTGTTGTTCCATGTCCTTTCGCTCCTTACATCTTTTTACCCTGCCATTATAATAAGTATTTCAAAAATAAAACTCAAGGAATTTCTTAAAAATTTCTTAATCCTAAAAAGTTACAAAAAATCCTGCGGAAAAGCCAGCTTCTCCGCAGGATTATAACGCACCCTGATTTTATAAACGAAACATCTGAATCATTTCTGTCAGATTTTGAGACTGGGCAGACAGCTCCTGACTGGCCGCCGCGCTCTCCTGCGCCATAGCAGAATTATCAGATATGACTTCTGTTACCTGTTCCAATGCACTGCGGATTTGTTCCACTCCGTCACTTTGAGTCTTGGAGGCATATGCAATCTTATCAATCAGCCCCTGCACTGTTTCCGTATGGGAAAGAACCTGCTGCATCTGTTCTGCTGCCTGGTTCACAATATCCATTCCATTTTTCACTGCATCCATGGAATTCTTTATCAAAATGGTAGAAGTCTGCACTGCGTCCATACTTTCCCCTGCAAGCCCCCCTACTTCCCCGGCAACTACTGCAAAACCCTTTCCTGCTTCTCCGGCCCTTGCCGCCTCAATGGAAGCATTCAATGACAAGAGATTTGTCTGGTCTGCAATTTCTTCAATGGTTGTAATAATATGCTCAATCTCACCTGAGCACCTGGTAATCTCCTTCATGGCATCAACCGCACGGCTCATCTGCTGGTTGCTGAAATTTAAGCGAGCCCCCATATCATTTACACTATTTTTTACCTCCTCAGCAAACTGTGCATTGGAGGACACCTGATCTGCAATCTCTGTAATAGAAGCCTGTAACTGCTGGATGGTAGCAGCCTGGCTGGTAGCCCCTTCTGCTAATGACTGTGCACCCCTGGCAATCTGCTCAGAACCTCCAGACACCTGTATAGACGCTTGATCTATATTATGGATTGTATGAGTCAGGCTGTCAGAGAGCTGTTCTAACCCTTCTTTTACTTTATGGAATTCTCCGGTATACTCCTGTTGAAGTTCAAACTGCAGATTCCCATTTGACAATTCCTGAATCACTTCTGTAATTTCATTAATATAATCAATATAATCACGTAGACGCACCACAGTTTTGTCTAATGCTGACGCAACAGCGCCTACTTCATCATCTGAGGAAACATCTAACGCAATATCCAAATCTCCCTGTGCAATCTCTTCTGCCGCCTGTTTTAATTTTTTTAATGGCCTTACTATTCCACCTGAAATCTTACCTATAATTACTACCAACACAGCAATTGCAACTACAAAAAATACCACCACAGCCATAGACAGCCTGATAATCACATTGTTATATTCTCCGTTTGGCATTCCACTGAGTACAGACCATCCAGTCGCTCCGATTGTCTGATAACATCCATGCTGCTTAGAACCATCCCATTTGTATGTAAATACTTTATTTTGCTTATTTTCAAAAGCGTCCAGCACCTGCCTGGGCATATTTACATCCTGTATGGAACGGTAAATCATATCTTCATCAGGAGCGTACATGATGGTTCCTCCCGGGGACAAAAGCATAAAAAAGCCAGAATTTCCCAATTTATGCTCTGACATCATCACAGAAAGAGTATCTACGGAAACATCCACTGCCGCCACTCCCAGTAATTCTTCCCCTTCGCCAAACACTGGAGTAATAATACTGGAAACCATCTGTCCCGTAGACGAATTCTCATAAGGCTCTGTCACAATGGTAACGCCGGCTTCAGACACCGGTGCAAACCAGCCCCTTGAAGTAATATCCCACTCTCCAAGTTCTGATACATAGCCGCTGGCTTCATCCTCTACACACTGGCTGGAATCCACGTCTGCAATCCAGCAAACCAATATATTATCTTTATCAGATTGGAATACATTTGTCATCGTTTTACGCACAGACTCAAAATGTACCGCATCGGCAATTCTATCTCCCGGTTTCACTTCTAAAAATAATTGCTGCAATTCGTTATTCGCTGCAACCTGGGTAGTTACTTCCATATACCGTGTAAAGTATTCACTGATCAGATTCGACACCTGCGCAGATTCTGCATTGATTTCTGATGTCCGCAGACTTCCCACTGAATTTCCCACCAGCAGCAAAATTACCAGCGCTACTAAGATTAAAACTCCCAAAGTAGGAGTGATAATTCCACGCATCATTTTGCTCTTAATACCATGATTATTTCTTTTGTTTCTTTTCATATGATTCCTCCATTCTCTGGAACATAAAGCAGAATCTATAAACATACCTAATAGGATTTCCTAGCAAATAATGATGTACTAGAAAAAATTCCTGAGAATACTCCTATTAAGATTAGGGTGTCAAAAGGTCTGAATTTCTTTTACAGATCTTTTGACACCCTAATCCTACAAACACTCACAAACCCGTAACTGGATTGACGTTTATAAAACAGCATTCTCAGGAAAACGAACAGGCTTCTTGCCGTCCTTCTGTCTTTCTGCGTGCTTTATACTCTTGACAGATATTCACCGGTTCTAGTGTCAATCTTAATTACATCTTCCTGCTCCACAAACAGAGGAACATAAACCGTAGCCCCAGTCTCTACCACTGCCGGCTTGGTGGCTCCGGTAGCTGTATCGCCTTTGAAGCCTGGTTCTGTATCTGTAATCTTCAATTCCACAAACAGAGGCGGTTCCACTGCAAATACACTGCCGTTGTGAGAACACATCTTCACCATCTCATTTTCTTTTACAAACTTCAGCGCATCGCCAATTGCCTCTGCATCCAGCGCAATCTGCTCATAAGTCTCAACATCCATAAAATGGAACAAATCCCCGTCAGAATACAGATACTGCATGTCCGCCCTGTCAATACGCGCCTGGGGACATTTTTCCGTGGGGCGGAACGTCTTCTCCACCACACCGCCGTTCTTGATATTCTTTAATTTAGTCCGTACAAATGCTGCACCCTTTCCAGGTTTTACATGCTGAAACTCAATAATCTGGTAAATATTATTATCCAATTCAATGGTGATGCCGTTCCTAAAATCTCCTGCTGAAATCATTCAAACTTCCTCCTTAAACTATGGCCAAAGCCCGCATACTTTTTTATTTTATACTATAATGGAAGAATTTTCAACCTTTTTCTTCAATCTCATGAATCATGTCAATTCGAGTCTGGTGCCTTCCTCCCATAAATTCTGCTTCCAAGTATGATTTCACAATATCCTTCGCCTGCTCGTTTCCAACAATTCTTGCACCAAAAGCAATGATATTGGCGTTATTATGTTCCTTGATTAAATGTGCTGTGGTAGTATCAGAGCATACTCCGCAGCGTATGCCCTTTATCTTATTGGCTGCAAGAGAAATGCCTACGCCTGTCCCGCAGATCAGGATTCCGCAGTCCGCTTCCCCTGCTGCCACTGCCTGTCCCACTTTTTCTCCGTAGACTGGATAATGGCAGCTCTCTGAGCTGTCTGTCCCCAAGTTTACCACCTCATGCCCCAGGCTTTTTACATAATCCATTACTTCATTTTTCAAGTCCACTGCTGTATGATCGTTCCCAATTGCTACTCTCATCTCTTCTTCCTCCATTTTCTTTTTCGATCTGTTATTTCCTTCTGTTATAAAAAAATAATACCACTTTTTCCAGATAACGCTTTAATACAATCTGAATCTCCTCTTTGGGATGAATCGGCTTCGTTAATATGGTGTGAATTCCGGCGCGGTTGGCGCCATATACGTCTGTAAATATCTGATCTCCCACAAATAAAGTATTTTTCCGATTGGTTCCCATCAGTTCCATCGCGCGCTCATAGCCAGATCTGTTAGGCTTTCCCGCCTTAAAAATGTACTGCACCTGTACCACGTCATTGAACATTTTTACCCTTGGCTCCTTGTTATTTGACAAGAGACAGCACCCATAACCCAGCTCTTTCAAATATGTAAACAACCGTTTGGCACGTTCATCCGCCGGCGCCCCATGGGGCACCAGCGTATTATCCACGTCAAAAATAATTCCCCGGTAGCCTTCCCGGTATAAGTGGTCAAACTCGATCTGATAGGCTGAATCCAGATATTCATCCGGATAAAAATTTTCCAGCATCTTCTTAATCTCCTGAATCAAATATTTTTAATTGTCCAGTATTTTTTTCAATTCATCCATAAAGGTATTGACATCCTTAAATTCCCGGTACACAGACGCAAAACGGACATACGCCACCGGATCTAATGCCTGGAGGCGGTTCATGACAATCTCTCCGATCTTTGAACTTAATATTTCTCTGTCTTCTTTATTAAAAATATCAACTTCAACCTCATCTACGAACTGGTCAATCTGCGCCGCAGATACCGGGCGTTTATGACATGCCCGCAGGATGCCTGCTTCCAGCTTTGCCCGGTCATACTGCTCTCTGTTGTTATCTTTTTTGATAACAATCAAAGGAATTGTCTCCACCTTCTCATACGTGGTAAAACGTTTCCCGCATTCATCGCAGAGCCTGCGCCTGCGAATGGAATTATTATCATCGGCGGGCCTGGAATCAATGACTCTGGTATTATCGCTGCTGCAAAATGGGCATTTCATAGAAATTCCTCCTTGGTACAGGTATTGAAACTACTTTGTCCTTATACTAGCATATTTCTGTAGAAAAGCAAAGTATTTTTATGGAATCTGGTAAAATAGCGGCAGCCATTGTGTGATAGAAAAGCTTGGTGGCTTTTCTTATTTATGCTCCGGTTCTGGAATCTCCACCAGAATAATATCCGGCCCAATCCTCACCACCTGTTTCCAGGGAATCACCATTTCGCCTCCCCTGCCAAAAATCCCCCAGACTTTTCCGCAGCCAGGAATAATCAATGCCAGCACCATTCCCGTACACACATCAATGTCAATATCGGCCACAAAGCCCAGACATTTACAGTTGCAGACGTTGATAACCTCTTTTTCTCTCAGTTCACACAGACGCATAATCTTCCTCCCGGATTATGTAATCAGGGATATGAAAAAAATCCCTCTGCATTATCATATGCTTTTAAGGGCCTGTGGTGACTGTCCGGGTAGCCACGATATCCACGCCAGTGCCTGCTGCATTCCTGACAACCACGTCTCCAATATGAACCGGTGCCTGTACTTTTATATCTTTCAGGCACTTTATCACATCAAATATTTTTTCTTTGGGGATATCTTCTTTTGTCTTAACCGAAACCACCTTCTGGGTTCCGCCCTCTACCTTCACAGAGCTTGTAACAATTCTGGCAGGATGGCTTACTTCTTTCTTTGCATATGCCTCCCCCCTCCCGCAGTTATTTCCAGTAACCTTAAGAGCCTGTCCCTGTACCAGTTCCACCTTTAAAGGACAGCCCATAGGACAGCCGATGCAAATTAATTCCCTCACTTCCATGCTCTCAATCCTCCTCCAGTTTCACAGTAATCTTTGACATACCCGGATACGCCTCCAATTCCTCCTTGTTCAGTATCACTTCTTCCATTTCTCCCGGCGCCATTACTTGTTTTTTCCTGTGAATGAGCCGCTTTTCATCCACATAAACAGATACATAACAATTTTTATATACATCTCCCACCCGGAAACGCACCGTCAGTTTCTCTTCCATCCGCTGTGGATGAACGGTATTTGGCACTGTGTAGCGCACGCCTGATTCTGCCGAGATTGGAATATCTCTGGATTTCTCATGTCCCGTGCTATTTTTTATATACGAAGCCGCATATGTTCCTGCCGCTGCAGCTTCCTGGGAAACAAAATCTACTAAATCATGGACATGGAGCACATTTCCACAGGCAAATATGCCTTCTACGCTGGTTTCCAGGCACTCATTTACCAGTGGCCCGGAAGTCACCGGATTTAACTGAACGCCCAGAGTCTTTGATAATTCATTTTCCGGAATCAGACCGCAGGACAAAAGCAGCGTATCACATTCATAATATATTTCTGAGCCCGAAATGGGTTTTTGTCTCTCATCTACCTGGGCAATGGTAACGCCTTCCACCCGCTTTTTCCCATGAATATTTACAACGGTATGCCTTAGTTTCAGGGGAATGCCGAAATCATCCAGGCACTGTACAATATTTCGCTTTAATCCGCTGGAATAGGGGAGCAGCTCGGCCACTACCTGCACCCTGGCCCCCTCCAAAGCCATTCTCCTTGCCATAATAAGCCCGATATCACCAGATCCCAGAATCACGATTTTCCTCCCTGGCAGACAGCCTTCTATATTTACCAGGCGCTGCGCCGTTCCGGCAGAAAATACCCCTGCCGGGCGAAATCCCGGGATATTCAAGGCTCCCCGGGAACGTTCCCTGCATCCCATGGCAAGGATCACGGCGCGGGCATGGATCTCTATCATACCATCTTCACGGTTTATGGCCGTTACTACCTTATCAGCAGAAATGTCCATCACCATAGTATTTAATTTGTATGTAATGCCAGCCTGAAACAGCCTGTCAATAAATCTTGCAGCATATTCTGGCCCTGTCAGTTCTTCCTTAAAAGTATGAAGCCCAAATCCATTATGAATGCACTGATTCAAAATTCCTCCCAGTTCTCCATCTCTTTCCAGCACCAGAATGGACGCCGCTCCATGCTCCTTTGCCGCTATGGCTGCAGCCAGCCCGGCAGGACCTCCTCCCACAATTACAATCTCATACTTTAACATGTTTTTCCCTCTATCTATAGTCTGTCCTTGTTGGTTCCCACAATGATCTGGGATTTCCCACCGGATTTTGTAATTTCAGAATATTCCAGTTTCCGTTCTTCTGCCAGAATTTCCATAACCTTCGGGGAGCAGAATCCCCCCTGGCAGCGTCCCATCCCGGCTCTTGTTCTGCGTTTTACACCGTCTAAAGATTTTGCTCCCAAGGGACGGTGAACGGCATCCAGAATCTCTCCTTCTGTAATCATCTCGCAGCGGCAGACAATATTTCCATAAGCCGGATGTTCCTGAATCAACGCCGCATGCTGTTCCTTACTCAAAGTCTTTGGGTCTAAGATTCCCTTTCTGGTTCCTGTAAAATCTGGATTCTCCAATGGGTGTTCCAGTTTCCTGATAATTTCCGCCACAAGTTTCCCGATTGCCGGCGCGGCAGTAAGCCCTGGAGATTCGATGCCGGCACAGTCAATAAATCCCGGCGCTCCTTCCGCTTCCCCAATACAGAATTCATGACCGTCCTCGTGGGCGCGCAGTCCCGCAAAGGAAGTTATAATTTCCCGCAAAGGAATCCCTTTTACAGTATTCCCAGCTCTTGACATTAATTCTTCCAGCCCTGCCCGGGTGGTATTGGTTCCTTCTCTGTCCCCAATATCCTCCGCTGTAGGGCCAATCAGCGTATTTCCGTGGATCGTAGGCGTAATCAGCACCCCTTTTCCAAACTTTCCTGGAAGCTGAAAAATAGTATGTTTCACAAAACCTTCCGCTGAACGATCCAAAAGACAGTATTCTCCCCGGCGGGGCGTGATATGAAGCTTCTTTGGACTCACCATATTATGAATTTTGTCTGCATAAACGCCTGCTGCATTGACCACGTATCTGCTCTTAAGCTCCCCTTGGTTTGTCTGAATGATCCAATCATTATCCGTTCTTTGAAAACCAGTTACTTTTGTATCAAACTGAAACTTTACGCCGTTTTCTGCGGCATTTTCTGCAAATGCAAAATTCATGGCGAAGGGACATACAATTCCCCCGGTTGGTGCATACAAAGCCCCTATGGCCTCATCCGAACTATTCGGTTCCAGCGTGTTCAGTTCTTCTCTCCCGATAATCCTTAAACCCTTTACGCCGTTTTTTAATCCCCGCTGGTACAGCGTTTCTAATTCTGGTTTTTCTTCTTCCCGCAGACAGATTACCAGAGAACCATTTCGCCGGAATGGAAAATCCAATTCCCTGGAAAGCCCTTCCATCATCTCATTCCCTTCCACATTTAGTCTCGCCATAAGGGAACCGCTCTCGGCATCAAAGCCTGCATGGACGATGGCGCTGTTTGCCTTAGAAGTTCCGCAGCACACATCCTCTTCTTTCTCTGCCACACAGATATTCAATTGATATCTGGCAAGCTCTCTTGCCACAGCGCACCCTGACACGCCTGCCCCTATAATCACAACGTCGTACATGCATTCTACCTTTCTTTTGCCCAGCCATAAGAATATTTCACTGCTTTTTTCCAGCCCCGGATACGCTCTTCCCGCTCTTGTTCCGTAATCTGGGGATGGAACGTCTGATCCACCGCCCAGTTCTGAATCACTTCTTCTTTATCTGCCCAATATCCCACAGCAAGGCCCGCAAGATAGGCCGCCCCCATGGCTGTTGTCTCCACACATTGGGGACGGTTTACCGGTGCGTCTATGATATCAGACTGAACCTGCATCAGAAAATTGTTGGCGCTTGCACCGCCGTCCACTTTCAGGGAATTCAGGCTGATATCAGCGTCTGCCTTCATTGCCTCTAACACGTCATTTACCTGATAAGCCAGAGATTCCAGGGTGGCACGGATAATATGGTATTTATTGACGCCCCGGGTCAGCCCGATAATAGTTCCTCTGGCATATTGATCCCAATATGGCGCCCCAAGCCCGGTAAATGCCGGAACCACATAGCAGCCGTTGGTATCCTTCACTTTCTTTGCCATATACTCTGAGTCCGCCGCACTGTCAATCAGCCTCATTTCATCCCGCAGCCATTGAATTGCTGCTCCAGCCACAAAGATAGAACCCTCCAGGGCATAAGATATTTCGCCGTCCATGCCCCATGCAATGGTGGTAACTAATCCATTCCTGGAAAACACAGGCTTTGTTCCTGTATTCATTAATAGAAAGCAGCCGGTACCGTAAGTATTTTTCGCCTCTCCAGCATGAAAACAGGTCTGTCCAAACAAAGCCGCCTGCTGATCCCCTGCGGCTCCTCCCACGGGAATCTTCCCTCCAAAAAACGAGGGATCTGTCATGCCATACACGCTGCTTGAGGGTTTTACTTCCGGGAGCATACAGGAAGGAATCTCCAGTTCTTCTAAAATCTCCTCGTCCCATTTTAACTCTGTAATGTGAAACAGCATGGTTCGGGATGCATTGGAATAATCGGTGACATGGGCGGCCCCTTTTGTCAACTTCCAGATCAGCCAGGTTTCCACGGTTCCAAAAAGAAGTTCCCCCCGTTTTGCCCGTTCTCTTGCCCCCTCCACATGATCCAGAATCCATTTCAGCTTTGTCCCTGAAAAATAAGCATCAATCACCAGACCTGTTTTCTGGCGGAAAACTTCGGTGAGACCTTTTTCTTTCAGGGAATCACAATATTCTGATGTTCTGCGGCACTGCCACACAATGGCATGATAGATGGGTTCCCCGGTGTTTTTATCCCAGACAATGGTAGTCTCACGCTGGTTGGTAATGCCGATAGCCGCAATATCTTCTGCACAGGCGCCGATCTTCTGCATAGCCTCCACAGCAACTCCAAGCTGGGTGGACCAGATTTCATTGGCGTCGTGCTCCACCCAGCCCGGTTTTGGAAAATACTGGGTGAACTCCTTCTGTGCCACGCTGCACATTTCTCCTTTTTCATTAAACAGAATACATCGGTTGCTTGTAGTCCCGGCGTCCAGCGCCATAACGTATTTTGCCATGTCAAACCTCCTGTAATATTTATCTATCCATCTACCGGCTCTTGCATTCCTCTCTCTTTTATACTAATATAGTGAAATAACATATTACAAACATCTCCCAGAAAGGACTAACCATGCGGATCTGGTTTAAAATTTTTAAAGACAATCATCTTTTGCGGGACACTGTAATCACGGATGACAGTGACGACACCCGCACCCACAAAATATTCCATGCCCTGGAGCAGGTTTGTTATGAATTTGATCTGAGCAAACCGCTCTGGCTGGATGCCACGGTATCAGAATTCAAACGCCATGCCAAAGCCCGGTTTTATCAGGACAATTTTGTGGACGACATTGATTTTGATTTCTTAGAAATCCATGTGATTGAAGAATAAACTGCGCTGCCTTTTTACCTCAAACATCAGAAGGGCTGCCGCTATGGCAGCGTTGAGGGATTCTACGTTTCCTTCCATAGGAATTCGGATCAACGTATCTGCCAGCGCAGAACTTTCCCTGCTCAGGCCGTTTCCCTCATTTCCTATGAGAAACCCGCAGGAATCAGTATAATCCGGCCTATCATAGGCCAGCGTGCCTTTTAAATGCGCTGCATAAACAGCAATTCCCTGCTTCTTAATGGCATGGATAGTCTGTGGCAAATCTTCGGCAATATAAAAAGGCACCCGAAACAGAGAACCCATGGTAGAACGAATCACTTTAGGATGGAAAATATCCACCGTGGCCTTACTCATAATAACGCCCGTAATGCCTGCGCCTTCCCCAGTGCGCAGCATAGTTCCCAAGTTGCCGGGGTCCTGGATATCTTCTAAGATCAGCAGATGGGCATGTTTCCCCAGCAGATCATCCAGGGTATATTCCGGCATCTTTACCAAAGACAGGATTCCCTGGGGCGTTTTCGTATCACAGATCCCCTGAAACACACGGTCTGCTACCACTTCATAAGAACATCCTTCCAGGCAGGAACAATTCCTGGCCTCCTGCAAAAAGCCCTGAGATACATACGTTGCCTGAATCTGTTCTCTGGGTAGTTCCTGCTGCATTTTGATTCCTTCCACCACAAAAACCCGCTGTTCATAGCGGGTTTTTGCCTTTTTATTGAGCTGCATAATATTTTTCATCTGTGGATTGGAAGAACTTGTAATCATACCTGTACTCCTTACAAACTCAGATTCCTGCAGATTTCAAACTGGTAACTGGAAATATCCTTCTGCATTGCAAGAGCCTCGTCAATATCAAAATCCACATATTCTCCATCGCGGTAGCCTACCACACGGTTGGACTTGCCCTTACAGAGCAGATCCACTGCATAGGCGCCCATGGTGGATGCATAGACACGGTCCTTGCAAGTGGGGCTGCCGCCGCGCTGCATATGTCCTAAAATAGTTGCACGGGTTTCCACTCCCGTAGCTGACTCAATACGCTTCGCCATACTTGCCGAATGGCCGATACCTTCTGCATTGACAATAATATGATGTTTCTTACCCTTCTTCTTATTGGCAATAATGTTATTCACCAAAGACTGTTCATCATAGTTATATTTCTCTGGAAGGAGAATATCCTCAGCGCCATTGGCAATGCCGCACCACAGTGCAATATATCCGGCGCCCCGGCCCATAACCTCAATAATAGAGCATCGTTCATGAGAAGTGGATGTGTCGCGTACCTTGTCAATGGCTTCCATAGCCGTATTTACTGCCGTATCAAATCCGATGGTATACTCTGTACAGGCAATATCCAAATCAATCGTTCCCGGAATGCCAATGGTATTGATGCCCAGTGAAGCAAGCTTCTGCGCTCCCTTAAAGGAACCGTCTCCTCCAATGACAATCACACCGTCAATCCCATGTTTTCTGCAGATCTCCGCTCCCATCTGCTGTCCTTCTTCTGTGGTAAATTCTTTGCACCTTGCCGTCTGCAGAATGGTCCCGCCTCTCTGAATAATATCGGAAACATCATTTGCCCGCATATCTATAATTTCTTCCTGAAGCAGGCCTGCATAACCTCTCTTAATTCCTTTTACGTTCTTGCCCTTTACAATTGCCTGCCGCACAACAGCACGGATGGCAGCGTTCATTCCCGGCGCGTCGCCACCGCTGGTGAGTACGCCAATTGTCTGAATCTCTTTCGCCATAACATGTCCCTCCTGTCATTCTATTTTTCACATCATTTGTCTAATCTATTACATTCTAATCTGTTTTTCATAGATTTTCAATACTCTTTTCTACAAGTTTTACGTTATTTTCTCCCAAAGCCTCCGTCAATCTGCTGATAAGTTCCGGCCGGGCAGAAATATTTCTGCTGGGGGGCAGGCGTTTCATCTGTTTCCCACTGGAAATATAAATCACGATGCCGTCTCTGCCATCGCTTTCCCGAAGCAGTTCAAAAATTTCATCTTCCTGCTGGGCATAGGCCTCCCGGGTTGGAAACTGCAGCCACAATTCTCTTTTTGTGTCATCAAAGGAATAAATCTTCTCACAGATCAGTTTTGCATTTTTCTCATCCTCCGTCTGTACCCTGCCCCGGACAAATACTTTCTCATCCACATTTAAAAGACGGCTGTTTTTCTCATAACTTTTTGGAAAAATAACGATTTCCAGAGTGCCCACCAGATCTTCTAAGGTGATAAACGCCATAGCCTGATTCTGTCTGGTATATTTCATGGTCTTATCCACAATCATTCCGCCTACCATTGCGGTTTCTCCCTCTTTTACCCGTGTCTGGCCGCTCTCCTCTTCAAGCTGGAAATCTGTGGTAAGCCTGGTTATATTTTTCCGCCATTTTTCTTCATATTCTTCCAGAGGATGCCCGCTGATATAAACCCCAAGCACCTCCTTCTCAAAGCCCAGATAGACTTCTTTGGAATACTCTCCCACATCTGGAAGCTTCACCTCAAAATCCGCTTTTTCTTCTTCTCCCACAAGGTCAAACAAAGTTATCTGCCCTGCCATGGTATTTTTCTTATCCTGGGTAATATCCTCCATAATCCCTGCATACACCATCATGCTCTGCTTTCTGGTTGCACCCAGATGATCCAGCGCCCCCGCCTTAATGAGATTCTCAACCATGCGCTTATTAATCTCCCGTTCCGCCATCCGGGTAAGAAAGTCCTTAAGACTTTTAAACCTGCCCCGTTCGTTCCGCTCTTCACAGAGTTTTTCAATAAAAGTATGGCTGACACTCTTAATTGCAGACAATCCATAACGAATCCCATGAGCCGACACTGAAAACCCGCTCTCTCCTTCGTTGATGCTGGGAGGCAGCACTGCAATCCCCATCTGGCGGCAGGTAAAAATATATTCAGAAATTTTTCCTACATGATCCATCACGGAACTCATTAGAGCCGCCATATATTCCAGGGGATAATAATATTTCAGGAAGGCAGTCTGATATGCCACTACCGCATAGGCCGCCGCATGGGATTTATTGAAGGCATATTTTGCAAAATCTGTCATATCATCAAAGATCTTATTTGCCACTTGCTCACTGATGCCGTTGCTGATACAGCCTGGAACCCCTTCCTCTGGATTCCCATAAATGAAATTCTTCCGCTCCTGTTCCATCACAGAGGCTTTCTTCTTAGACATGGCACGGCGCACTAAATCGCTTCTTCCCAGAGTATAACCGGCAAGATCCCGGACAATCTGCATCACTTGTTCCTGGTATACAATACATCCATAGGTAGGCTCTAAGATCGGCTCAAGCTGCGGACAATCATAGGTAACGGCCTGATGGTTATTCTTGCCCCGGATATATGCCGGGATAAAATCCATAGGCCCTGGACGGTACAAAGAAATTCCCGCAATGATGTCCTCCAGGCTCTGGGGCTTTAATTCTTTCATAAAGTTTTTCATCCCTGCACTCTCCAACTGAAAGACCCCGTCCGTCCGTCCGGTCCCCAGAGATGCAAGCACCGCCTTATCGTCAAAATCTATCTGGTCAATGTCAAGAAGTTTTTCTTCTGTTATCCCTGGATCAGCCTCTTTCTGGCTGGTATGAATCAGATTTACAGCATTCTGGATCACAGTAAGGTTCCGCAGTCCCAGAAAATCCATTTTTAAAAGTCCCAGCTCTTCTAAAGTAGTCATGGTGAACTGCGTAGTGATAGCTCCGTCGCTTCCTCTGGAAAGGGGCACAAACTCATCCACCGCCTCGGAACTGATGACTACTCCCGCCGCATGCATCGAAGTATGCCTGGGCAGTCCTTCTAAGCGTTTTGACATATCAATCAGCCTGTGTACGCTTTCCTCGTTTTCATAACTATTTCTCAGCTCTGGATTCATTTTCAATGCTTTGTCTATGGTTATCCCCAATTCTGTGGGAATCTGTTTGGCAATATTATCTACAAACGCATAGGGCAAATCCATCACACGGCCCACGTCACGGATGACGCCCCGGGCCGCCATGGTACCAAAGGTGACAATCTGAACCACACGGTCCTTGCCGTATTTCTCACTGACGTAGTCAATTACTTCCTGCCGCCGTTCTACACAAAAGTCAATATCTATATCCGGCATGGTCACACGCTCTGGATTTAGAAAACGCTCAAAAATAAGGTTGTAACGAATGGGGTCAATATTGGTAATCTCCAGAGTATAGGACACCAGGCTTCCTGCCGCGCTTCCCCGCCCCGGCCCAACAGTAATGCCGTTTTCCCTTGCAAAATGAATGAAATCCCAGACAATCAAAAAGTAATCTACATATCCCATCTGATTTATAATATCCAGCTCATACTGAAGTTTTTCTTTCAGTTCTTCCATTTTCAGGGGTTCTTCCCTGCCTGGAATTTTCACCGTGCCATTTTCCTGGGGATAGCGCCGTTCCAATCCCTGATGACAGAGTTTTTTTAAGTATTCCCAGGAACTATAACCTTCTGGAACATCATATTTTGGCAGTTTGGTAACGCCGAATTCAATTTCCACATTACAGCGTTCTGCAATCTTCTGGGTATTATCCAGCGCCTGCTGCGCATAGGGAAACAGGGCGCGCATCTCTTCCTCTGATTTCACAAAATACTGTCCGCCCTCATAACGCATTCTGTTTTCGTCAGAAAGCTTTTTCCCGGTCTGAATACACAACAGGATATCGTGGGAATCCACGTCTGTCTCATACGTATAATGCACATCGTTAGTCGCCACAAGTTCAATTCCGGTGTCCTGGCTTAACCGCATGAGCTGCTGGTTGACCTGCTGCTGCTCCATCAGCCCGTGATCCTGCAGCTCCAGAAAATAATTTCCATGCCCAAAGGTTCTGTCATGCCAAAGAGCCGCCTCCTTCGCCTCCTCATAAGCTCCCCGCAGCAGAAGTTTCTGTACCTCCCCTGCAAGGCAGGCGCTTAACACAATCAGCCCTTCATGATATGTCTCAAGCACCTCACGGTCTACTCTTGGCCGGTAGTAATATCCTTCCGTAAATCCTCTGGAAACGATTTTCATCAGATTCTGATAGCCTGTATGATTTTCAGCAAGCAGAATCAGGTGAAAATAGCGGTCCTCTCCCTCCACTTTTTCCCTGTCAAACCGGGAACCCGGCGCCACATAGACTTCACAGCCCAGAATGGGTTTCACTCCCGCCTCTTTCGCCGCCCGGTAAAAATCAATGACGCCGTACATAACGCCATGATCTGTGATTGCCGCGGCATCCATGCCCAGTTCTTTCACCCTTGAGACATATTCTTTAATTTTATTAGAGCCATCCAAAAGACTGTACTCCGTATGGACGTGAAGATGTGCAAATGACATGATAATCCTCCATTCTCTGACGATAAAAGCGCCGGAGGATTCACTCCTGTCCGGCGCATATGAGCTATAATACCTTGGATAAAAAATCCTTAAGCCTTTGATTTTTGGGATTTTGAAAAAATTCCTGGGGCGCGTTCTCCTCACAGATTACGCCTTCATCGATAAACATAACTCTGGTTGCAACTTCCCTGGCAAATCCCATCTCATGGGTTACTACCACCATGGTCATACCGTCTGCCGCAAGTTCTTTCATCAATCCCAGCACTTCTCCAACCATCTCAGGATCCAGCGCTGAGGTAGGCTCATCAAATAGCATGACGTCTGGATTCATTGCAAGGGAACGGGCAATGGCAATTCTCTGTTTCTGGCCCCCGGAGAGCATTGCAGGATAAGCATCTGCCTTATCTGGAAGCCCTACCCGTTCTAAAAGCTCTTTTGCCCGTTTTTGCGCCTCTTCCTTATCCATCAGCCCCAGTTTTACCGGAGCCAGTGTAATATTATCCTGGATGGTGAGATTCGCAAACAGATTGAACTGCTGGAATACCATACCAATCTTCTGGCGTATCTTATTGACATCCGTCCCTGGCGCCGTGATTTCATTTCCTTCAAAAACCACGCTCCCGCCAGTGGGAGTCTCCAGCAGGTTCAGGGATCTTAAAAAAGTAGATTTCCCGCAGCCGGACGGCCCAATAATTGCAACCACTTCTCCCTGAGAAATCTGGGTGCTGATACCTTTCAGCACTGAGTGGTCTCCAAAATCTTTCCTTAATTCCTTTACTTCCAGCAATACGTTACCGCTCATTGACTCTCAGCCTCCTCTCCAGTTTGCTTACACACCAGGAAAGCCCGGTTACCAATAAGAGATAAATCAGCGCAACTGCAATCAGAGGCATAAATGCAGAGAAGGTGATTCCTCTTATAATGTCCCCGCCGTGGGTTAAGTCTGTCAGTCCAATATAACCGCTGATGGAGGTTTCCTTCAATAATACGATAAATTCATTTCCCAATGCAGGAAGAACATTTTTAAATGCCTGGGGCATAATGATAAACTGCATGGTCTGCCGGTAATTTAAGCCCAGGCTCCTGCCCGCTTCAAACTGTCCCTCATCTACAGACATAATTCCAGAGCGGACAATCTCTGCAACATAAGCGCCGGAGTTCAATCCAAACGCCACTACTGCCACAAAAACCTTGGGAATATTGACCGTTGCAAATATTACGTAATAAATAATCAATAGCTGAATCATAGTCGGTGTTCCACGCATCACAGTGAGGTAAATCCTGCATAGAAAATTCCCTGCTTTCATATGCCCTGTCTTATCGTGGCTGGAACGGATAATGGCAACAAGAAACCCAATGGCAATTCCTACCAGCACTGCAAACAGGGAAATAATCAGCGTATTGATAAATCCTTCTATTATGTATTGGTATCGATTGTCATCGATAAAATTCAATGTAAATTCATTGATAAAATTCTGCACGGCAAGATTTCCTCCTATTTGGCACGGACAATGATCACCTGTTTCGCTTTCGCATACGTATCACTGAAATCAATGCTCTGAAGACGTTCCTCGTTGACTGTCATTCCAGCCACTCCGATATTGGCTTTGCCAGACTGTACAGCATTGATGATAGCGTCAAAATCCATATCCAGAATCTCAAGCTCCATTCCCAGTTTATCTGCAACTGCCTGTGCCATCTCTGCATCAATGCCCACAATCTTATTGTCTTCATAATATTCATAGGGCTTAAATGCAGCATTGGTTGCCATTACCAGTTTGCCATTGGAGGTATCCACATCTGCCGGGGACTCATAAGGGCAGGTCCCCATGGTATCATCGCCGGTATAATTTGCCATAATCTGATCCAATGTACCCTCTGCCTTTAATTCTGCCAGGGCGCCATTGATCTTTTCTTTCAGTTCCGTATTCTCTTTGGCAATCGCGATGGCATAATCTTCGTCTGTATACTCTGTATCCAAAATTTTCAGATCTTTGTTCTGGTCTGTAAATGCTTTTGCCGGCTCAGAATCAATGACTACACAGTCAATTTTCCCCTGTTTTAAGGACTGAACTGCATCCGCTCCCTTTTTATAACGTTCCACGGTGGTGGTGCTGTCGCCTTCAAATTCGTCTGTGACCAATGTATCTCCAGTGGTTCCTAGCTGCACGCCGATTTTCTTGCCCGCCATATCTTCCGGTGCATGAACTGTATTCGCTGGAACACCGCATCCCATGATACCGGTTATCATGGCTCCCGCCAGTAACAATGCTGTTATTCTCTTCCAATTCTTCATAAATAATCCTCCTGACATTAATGTATAATTATACGCCAATTTGTATCTTATAACAATTTAGGGAAAAAAGCAACAGATTTCCCCTTATTTTTCAGAAATGCCCGTTGCAATCCTGGGTCTGTACTGTTACAATAGTACAATAATATCCTAAAGACCTGCAGAACCCAGAACGAAAGGAATGATAATTAATGAAACTATTAAAAAAAACTGGCCGTATTTTATTCTGCCTGCTCCCAGTGCTTCTTGCCTTCGGTATTCAGATCATTGTGTCTTTTGCCGGAGTCTTTCTGAAAGTAATTCTGGAAATTGCCGCTCACCCAGAATCTATTCAGGACATGACCGATCCCAATTTTCTTATGGAGTTTCTTATGGACAGCCAATTCCTGGCTGGCATCTCCGCAATTTACGCAGTAATTGCAGCCTTTGCCCTTGGGTTCTGGTACTGGAAACGCTTTGTACCCAAAAAACAGCCCCGGCGGGAAATATCTTCTCTGATCAATCCATGGATCCTTGCTGCACTTGTGCTGCTGATGCTTGGGATGCAGTACATATCCACATATGTGGTAATGCTTCTTGCCTCCATTCATCCAGAATGGTACAATACTTATGAAGAACTGATGAAAAGCATTGGATTTGGGAATGTAACGCCGCTGCTTGCTTTATATTCTATCCTGATAGCCCCCATCAGTGAAGAACTGATTTTCCGGGGCGTCACCTTGAAATACGCAAAAAAAGCCATGCCCTTTTTTGCCGCAAACATTTTGCAGACACTTCTGTTCGGCGTATTTCATGGAAATGTCATTCAGGGCGCCTATGCGTTCGTAGTGGGATTATTCTGCGGCTATGTCTGCTATCAGGGCGGCAGCATTTACCTGTCCATTTTATTCCATATGCTGTTTAATCTCTGGGGGACATTTGTACCAGAATTTCTCTCCTATTCTGGAAGCTCCATTGTAATTCACCTTATCATTTTTGCCGCCGCTGTATGCGCGGCAGCCGCTGGAATATTCTTATACCAGAAAGGGATTAAAAAACGCAGTCCTATGCCGGAAGCATACTTAGGCAATTAAAACAAAGCGGCAGGCGGGAACCTGTGGATGTTCCTGCCTGCCCGCTTAAAATATGACTCCTAAATGGCATAGTAATATTTAGCCTTCTATTGCTATATATTTTCTGTCTTCAATTTCCGGCTTCTTCTGTTCCCTCTTTGGAATGCACAGTCTCAGTACCCCGCTCTCATACTTTGCATGGATATCTTCCTGCCTGATATCCTCTCCAATATAAAATGATCTGCTCATACTTCCTGCATAGCGCTCCCGGCGTACAAATCTTCCTGTTTCCTCCTCACGCTCTTCTTTATGAAATCCTTTTGTCGCACTGATTACCAAGTACCCGTCTTTCAGCTCTAAAGAAAGCTCCTCTTTCTTAAAACCAGGAAGATCAATGTCTACTTCATAGTGATCATTATGTTCCTGTACATCCGTTTTCATCATATTTGCTGCATTGCTTCCATACAGCTTCTTCTGTACATTCTGCATTGCCGTTTGATTAAGTGCCGGAAAATCAAAGAATCCATCAAAGAAATTGTCAAATAAATTTTCTCCAAAAATACTAGGTGTCATCATAAGTCATCTCTCCTTTTTCTTTGCTTTCATTTTGTTCTATCTGTGTTATAACACATTTATTAGCACTCGTCAATAGTGAGTGCTAATAAAATTTGTGAACTTTTTGTGACGCCTTTATTTTATGCAGTTTCGAAATTTCAATTCGATTCTTTTTTCCCCTGCTTTGCTTTATACAGGTTCGTATTCATTTTATACACATTGTTCTTACCGATTATAAATTGAATGATCCATATCATGACAAAAATCAGAAGAAAAATTCCAAAGTAACTGACAAACCCTCTGACACTGTGCTCCATCCAATAATTGAAATAAGCCACTGGCATCATGAATGCCGAAAGCAGAAGAAAATAAATCCCTGTCTGCTTTACAATACTCCAATGTTCGTTCTCCCATACCACAGAGCCTGCCGCCGCCCCTGTCCCCAGCAGACCGCAAAGCAATGTCTGTAAAATCACCGCATTGATTTCGTTTCCCATAACAGAAATAAGTTCCGGCACACAGGGAGAATAGAACCCTTTTGCCCAGCAAAGAGAAATAACAATTGTAATCAGATAACCCACTGCAATGCCAATTGGAAAGCCTATCACACTGCGCTTTATCATTGTTTTCTTCATATTACCACCTCATATCCCTAATATTTTTTTAATCTTAGAAACGTATCTCCTGGAAACATATGTCACCATGCCATTTGATAATTTCACACAGATAGTGCCTGTAATACTCAAGTCAAAATTGCTGACCTTCCTTAAATTCACAATTTCTGAATTTGAAATACGGACAAACTGGCTGGCATCCAGCCGCTGTTCAAAATCGTACAGTCTCTGGCGCATAACATATTCTCCCTTGCTGGTTACTGCAAAGACCTTACCGGAATTAGCATATATCCGAATCAGTTCTGAAGGCTCCAGCACTTGAATTTTCCCATCCCTGCTTCCAGAAATAACCTGCGGAACATCCTCTGACAATTTCTGAACAATATGGGCAATTTCCTCTGTCATGGAAGCTGTCATTACAATGATTTTAGGTTCTGTGCAGGAACTGTCGATTTTAATTTCAACCTGCATTATTTTCACCTCCTGGTGATATCTTACATGAAGCGAACCATCTATTTCAATAGATTTGGCATACTCGGTTCATTTCAGGATATAGGTGGTCTAAAAATCAAATTTGGTACTCTCTATACAGTTTTTTACGGTACTTTGCATCCTCCAGCGCCTGTCTGAGATCATCTAAACGATTCTCCTCCAGAAGTTTTTTACTCAACAATCCCAGACGCTTTTCTCCCTGTTCTATTCCTTGTTCTATTCCTTGTTCTATTCCTTGTTCTATTCCCTTCTCTAATCCAATTTCCAGAATATTCATTTGAACTGCCTCCCATTCTTCACTTTCTTTTACTTCTGTTACAATACTGTCTAATTCAATAAGTCTTTTATCTGCCACTAAAATTTCCGGATTATCCAATGTGCTCTCTTTACAATATTGTAACAGACTTACTAACTCTTTGGAACCATTTTTACTGGTCATATTCAGGAAAATCTTGGCCGTACCGTCCAAAAGTTTGTTTTTCATCACTGCCAGAAACAGCGCAAAATCACTTAAATTCGTCTGATATTTTTCAGAAAACATCCCCGTCAGCTTCTTCTTTTTGTCTTTTTCCATAGACCTTCCTCCTGATATAAAATTTTTATTTTAAGATTCCTGCGAGAATGCCGCATGGACCAGGCTTTTTCCTCTTTTGCCTGTTAGATATGAATTAGAAATCCTGAACTTACTCTATCACATACATTTACATATGTAAAGCCCGAAAACGGCATCCGCCAAGATTATTGTTACTCAGACGGACGCCGTTTTCCTATATGTTATACTATATTTCTTGTCTTATGCAAATGGATTTTCTGTGGGATACATCATGCCTTTTGGCTGGTTGAAATCAATTTCTTCCACTGGTACGCCCACATATTTGAACACTTCATACAACGCTTTCCCGAAATGTCCAAAAGCAACTGCTCCATGATGGGGATAATTTTTCTCAATCAATACATGACGGTAGAATCTGCCCATTTCCGGAATGGCAAATACACCGATAGCTCCGAATGAACGTGTGGCAACTGGAAGCACTTCTCCCTGTGCAATATAGGCGCGGATTTTGGCATCTGAAGTGCTCTGCAGACGGTAGAAGGTAATGTCACCAGGTACAATATCTCCTTCCAGTGTTCCCTGTGTCACCTCTTCCGGCAGGCTTCTTGCCATAATAAGCTGATACTTCATTTCACAGAAAGAGAGTTTGCTGGAGGCTGTGTTGCCGCAATGGAAGCCCATAAACGTATCTTTCAGGGTATATTCATGTTTTCCTTTTATCTCAGCATCATACATATCGGCCGGAACAGAATTATTGATATCAAGAAGGGTTACTGCGTCCTGGCTGATAACTGTTCCGATAAATTCACTCAATGCACCGTAAATATCTACTTCACAGGACACTGGAATACCCTTCTGGGTAAGGCGGCTGTTGACATAACAGGGCACAAAACCAAATTGTGTCTGGAATGCCGGCCAGCATTTTCCGGCAATTGCCACAAAATCCCGGCTTCCTTTGTGCCCTTCCACCCAATCGAGAAGGGTTATCTCATACTGAGCCAGCTTTGTAAGAATTTCCGGTTTCTTATTGCCTTCCCCCAGCTCTTTTTCCATATCTGCCACAACTTCTGGAATACGCTCATCTCCAGCATGGTTGTTAAATGCCTCAAAAAGATCCAGCTCAGAATTTTCTTCAATTTCCACACCCAGATGATAAAGCTGCTTAATAGGCGCATTGCAGGCAAGAAAATCCTGGGGTCTTGGCCCAAAAGAAATAATTTTCAAATTATTTAATCCGATAATAGCCCTGGCAATCGGTCCAAACTCATGGATCATATCCGCACATTCTGCCGCCGTTCCCACCGGATATTCCGGAATATATGCTTTCAGGTTACGCAGCTTTAAGTTGTAGCTTGCATTTAACACACCGCAATAAGCATCGCCGCGTCCCTGGATCAAATTGTCTCCCGTTTCTTCTGCCGCTGCAACCACCATGGCCGGTCCGTCAAATTCTTTAATCAACAGAGTTTCGGAGGATTCCGGCCCAAAATTCCCAAGATATACAACTAACGCATTGCAGCCTGCCTCTTTGATATCCGCAAGGGCTTTGCGCATATGTATTTCATTCTCTACACAGACAGGACATTCATAGATCTCTCCATATTTCTCCTGATATGCCTTTACCACTGCCTTCCTTCTGTTTTCTGACAATGTCATTGGGAAGCAGTCTCTGCTCACTGCTACAATTGCAATTTTTTCTTTTGGCATGTTGTTCATGATAATTTCCTCTCTTTCTATTTTAATTTTTGAAATAATGGTTTACACACAGGATAAATTTCCTTAAACTGCTGATACCGCTCTTCATACAAAGCTGCAAGTTCCGGCTCTGGTTCCACGGTTTCTTTTATCTTTACAATTGCCCGGGCTGCTTCTGCCACGGAACTATATTCTTTACATGCAACAGCAGCCAGCATAGCGCCCCCCAGAGCAGGTCCTTCTTCATTTTCCAATACATCCACTTTAAGATTCAGGGCATTTGCCACAATTCTCCTCCACAAAGGGCTTTTGGCGCCTCCGCCGCAGATTTTTGTCCTGGAAATCTGGATACCTAAAGATTTTGCAACCTCCAGGGAATCCCGGAGTGCAAACGCAACGCCTTCTAACACTGCCTGGGTCATGTCTGCCCGGGTGCTGTCCATGGAAAGCCCGATAAACGTTCCTCTTGCATCCGGGTCATTATGGGGAGAACGCTCTCCCATCAGATAGGGCAGGAAATACACATGATTTTCTCCCAGTTTCTGTATATTTTCCTGTTCCTTTGCATACTCTTTGGTTCCAATAATATCATCCATCCACCACTTATTACAGGAAGCCGCGCTCAGCATACAGCCCATAAGATGATAGCTTCCGTCTGCATGGTCAAAAGAATGCAGGGCATTGTTCTGATCTACGCCAAATTTATCGGAAGAAATAAAGACCGTCCCGCTGGTTCCCAGTGAAATATTGCAGGCCCCGTCACCCACTGTTCCGGTTCCCACCGCCGCCGCAGCATTATCCCCGGCCCCGGCTGCAATGACTACATGTTCTGAAATGCCAAGTTCTTTTGCAAGCTCCGGCTTCAACATCCCCACAGCTTCGCTGCTCTCGTATACGTTCGGCAGCCATTCTTCTTTTATTCCGCAGATATCACACATTTCTTTGGACCAGCAGCGGTTTTTTACATCAAAAAACAAGGTCCCAGAAGCATCGGACACATCCGTACAATGGGTCCCGCTCAGACGGTACGCCAAATAATCCTTGGGCAGCATTAATTTATGAATTCTTGCAAACAGCTTCGGTTCGTTCTTTTTCATCCACAATACCTTAGACGCCGTAAAGCCTGCAAAGGAAATGTTTGCCGTATATTTGGAAAGAGTCTCTGTTCCAATCTCCTGGTTCAGATATTCAGACTCTTCTGCTGTTCTCCCATCATTCCAGAGAATCGCAGGACGAATTACCTGATTCTCCTCATCCAGTACCACCAATCCATGCATCTGTCCCCCAAAACTGATTCCCGCAACCTGGGTTTTATCGCTTCCCTCCAGTAATTCTTGAATCCCTGCCATCGTTTCCCGGTACCAGTCTTCCGGCTCCTGCTGGGACCAGCCCGGCTTTGGGAAGCTGATGGGATATTCCCGGTTTACAATCTTTAAAATCCTGCCGTCTCCCTGCATCAGCAAGAGCTTCACGGCAGAAGTACCAAGATCAACTCCTATGTAATTCATAACCTCCTCCTTTCATGTGCACGTGCACGCTTTTGTCTATTATAATCCTGATATTCAAATTTTACAATAGATTTTCAGAGGAACTTATTTTTTTAGGAATTTTTAACAAGGACTGTCCTCTGTCTTTGTGCAGTTTTTTATTTACATTTATATTTACAAATTCAGGTTTCCATGTTATATTGAATCCACCACAGATTCTGTGGTTTCTGATTCACGGCAATGGATCGTTCATTCCATATGCCGGCCGGAATTCTTACCCTCCAGAATGGAGGAATTTCAATGTTATCAAAGAACAAATTTTTACACACAATTACTGTGGTGCTGATTATGGCATCCCTTTTATTCACTTCTGTAATTCCGTCTGCACAAGTGCAGGCTGCTTCCAGCATCGGATTTGTAGTCTTAAATTCTTATTCCAGAACAATGAAAATCGGAGATGAATTTTATCTGGCCGCTATCACGTCAAATGGAAAAAAGCCCACTTTCAAATCCAGCAGCAGTAAAATTGCTTCCGTCAATACCTATGGAAAAATCACTGCCAAAAAAGCTGGAACGGCAAAGATCACTGCTAAAATCAAAAACGGCGAGGCAAGCTGCACCATAAAGGTAGAAGCCACAAAAATTCAATTAAGCGCAAAGCATATCTCTCTGGAAAACGGTTATTCTGCCCGGCTCTCTGCCTCCGCCTCTACAGGGCATCCAATTACATTCCGCTGTAATAAAAAAAGCATCGCCATGGTAGATGAACATGGAACGATTACCGCCAAAAAACCAGGCACTGCAACCATCACTGCAAGCGCAGATAACGCTGCTGCAAGCTGTACCGTGACTGTAAAAAAGCCCAAAGTCAGTCTTAATAAAAGCTCCCTTTCCCTTTATCGGAAGCAAACAGCCTGTCTGACGGTTCAATCCAGTTCCAAAAGCGTCCCAAAATGGAAAAGCAGCAAAAAGAGCGTTGCCACTGTGGACAGCAGCGGAACCGTAACTGCAGTGAAAAATGGAACCACCGTCATCACCGTAACCATAGACGGAGTCAGCAAAAGCTGTCAAGTTACCGTAAAAAAACCAACCGTCACCTTCGAGGCAAGCGAACTAACCCTTGCTCCAGGTAAGAAAAAAACAGTAAAGGTATCTGTTTCTTCTGGAAACAAGCCTGTCTTCTCAAGCTCCAACACCTGTATTGCCACGGTAGATGAAAATGGAACAATCCTGGCGCATGATGTTGGAAAAGCTTATATCTATGCCAGCGAGGACGGCGTCAAAAGCCGGATGCGCGTCATTGTAAAACAGAAATAACCCTTATCATCAAACTCAAAAATCGCAGACAATAAGGGTAAGAATTCCGGTTCTCAGATGTTGATTTGTATTTTAAAATCCTTTATAATGATGCATAATATTTATGAAAATGGAGACAGCCATGGCAACTATGAAAGAAATCGCAGCCTTATCCGGTGTTTCACGGGGCACGGTGGACCGTGTCTTAAACCACCGGGGTTCTGTAAGCCCGGATACGGCTGCAAAAGTATTAGAAATTGCAGAGAAACTGAATTACCAGCCCAATAAAGCCGGCCTGATGCTGGCCGCACAGAAAAAAAATATAAAAATTGGAGTGATCCTCTTTCAGGACACAAATCCCTTTTTTCAGGAAGTGCAAAAAGGAGTCTATGCCAAGGCAGAAGAACTGTCAGGCTATAACTGCCAGGTCCTGATACGCCAGGTTCCCTTCGACGAGAACTGCCAGCAAAGAGCCATTCAAAAACTGGTCCAGGAAGGCATTCACGGCCTGGTCATATCTCCATTTAACGCCCCTTCCATTGCTGGAGAAATAAACAGGCTCAGTGCGGAAGGAATCCCGGTAATTACAACAAACACCGACATCCCTTCCCGGCGGATAGCATATGTAGGAAGCAATTATTATCTGTCCGGCCAGACAGCAGCCGGACTTTTGGGACGCATGACTTTTGGTAAAGTTGTTGTTGGAATCGTCACTGGTTCTTCCCATATCCTCTGCCATACTCACCGGATTGCGGGGTTCCGGAAAATTATCCGGGAGAATTACCCAAACATCCAGATCCTGGAAGACATAGTAGAAAACCATGATAACGATGAAGAAAGTTACCAGAACGTAACCAGACTGTTATCTGACCATCCCCAGATTAATGCGCTGTATTTTGCCGCAGCCGGGGTGTACGGAGGATGCCGTGCCGTACTGTCCATGGGACTCTCGGAACAGATAAAAATATTTACTTACGATAATGTCCCAGCTACTGCAGAACTAATCCGCCAGGGAGTTATCACAGCCACCATCTGCCAACAGCCTTTTTTGCAGGGATTCCGTCCTGTGGAACTCCTCTCGCGGTATCTTCTGGAAGGCATAGCGCCCGAAAAAGAACTGCAGTATGTGGACATTGACATCCGCATCCGGGAAAATATTTAACCATTCTTTTCTTCCGCCTGCACCCTTTTTTGAATCTCCAGGTTCAATTGTTCCAGATACGCTTCCACATCCACATGTTCCCGATATTCCCGCATATAATCGGACCAGTTTTTTTCAAACTCCGATTCTGTGGACATAATGACCTTTGGAAGCCACAGCCGCTTTATCCGTTCCATCTCTGTCCTTGCCCTTCCATAATCACTTTCCGACGGCCAGTCAGCAACACAGGAATATAATGGAAACCAGGGAGTTCCCTCCACCTCTTCTCCCAAAAATTCTTTCCAGGTCTGAAATCCATAAGCGTCTAACACTTTCTTATCATAATCGGAAAGTTTATCATAATATTCCCCTGGCTGCTCTGCAGGCTGTACGGCGTTGATATTGTCTGCAAGCATTCCTTCGTATGCAGGAAAATAGGTATAAGAACACGTATCTTCTTTCAGAAAATCCCCGTTTCCCCACTTTTGCCGCTGTTCCGCAGTACGGTAATAGCTTCCGTCCCGCTCCACTTTATAATCGATTCCTTTTTCCCCCCAGTACCTCAGAACCATAATCTCCGGCGTCAGCAGATCATCAAGAAACTGCAAAGCTCCCTCCACATCCTGGCAGTCCACAGAAATTCCCAGTCCTGCCCCTATATTCAGATTTGGCTCTGTACAATTATATTTCCCCGAAATCTGCTCGTTGGCTGTAATGGCAAGAGGGATGTATGTTCTGTCATCCTTTCCCTCACCATATAAACTGTCCTGTGCATCCATAATCTGCCAATATTGATCTACAACCCCAAGAACATTTCCTTCTGAGAGCTTGTCCATATACTGGCTGTATGACAGGGTAAAAGTTTCCGGATCTATCACTCCCTGGTTGAACATCTGGCATAATTTCCAATAATACTGTTTTGCTTCTGGAATTGTATCATAAACCTCTGCCTTCCTGGTTTTGGGATCTACAATGGCGCATCCTTCATTGGGGTATCCGGCAAGAAACATAGGAGGATTTTCCAGACAAAAATACCGCCAGTCATCACATAATATTTCAAATCCAATATTTGAAACCCCGTCGGATTCCGGATACTCTTCCAGATAAGATGAGATCAGATCAAAATATTCATCCAGTGTTTTCACTTCCGGAAAACCTGCAAACTCCAAAACCCTTTTTTGAATCCAAAATGCCTCTCCAGAGATCACCGTCTTCGTATTTTGTCCCTGTATCACTCCAAAAGGCGGAATATAATAAATATGCCCATCCTTCTTGCGCAATGACTCCCACTGTTCTGGTTCCAGATAATGATACAGATTCGGATAATCTTTAAGATAATCTTCCAGAGGAATCAGCGCTCCGGCCTCAATCAGAAGATTGGATGCGTCTGCGCCATTCAAAAAATCAGGATATTCTCCCGTCTTAATCATCGTTTCAATTTTCTCTTCCGGCGTCTGTCCTCCAAGCCATTCCACTTCTGCCCTGGCTCCTGTAAGTTCTGCAATTTTATTACGGATACGGTTATCCTTCGCTTTTTCTTCCCCAGGCACTGCCATAAAAGCCGTAAAATTCTTAATTTCACTCCCGGAATTATGCAGTACATATTGATTTCCCGCATATACCGCTGCCGCCGCAAGCAGCAGAACAGCAATCCCTGCAAGCTTTCTTGTTCCCAGCTTTCTCATTCGTCATCATTCCTTTTCTCTCCATGTTCCAGCTTTCGGCTGCGAATGCGGTACTGATTTGGCGTCATATGATAATTTTGTACAAATTTATTGATGAAATATTCCGGTTTCCCAAATCCTACCTCCTCTGCAATGGCATAAATCCTGAGATTTGTACCCTCCAAAAGCTCCTGCGCCTTTTCCATCCTCAAATTATTCAGATAATCCCGGAACACAATACCATATTTTTTCTTGTAAAGCTGTCCCAGATAGACATTATTTACATAAAATTGTTCTCCCAAAGATTTCAGGCTCATCTTCTCCATATAGTGCTCCTGGACATAATCATCCACCCGATCTAATATGTTCCTGGACTCCTGAATACGCACCTGGGCCAGATACCCTGCATAATCAGAAAAAAATCCAGTAATCTCTTCTGTACTTCCACTGAGCACCAGTTTATTAAAGGACTCTCTTCCAATGTACTCTAAAATCTCCTGCTGATTCGTTTCATCATCAAATTCCTGCACCATCTCCATAAGACGATATAAAATATGGTAAATACTGGCATTCACCATTTCCATATTCATATCGCTGCTGCGAATCTGTGAAAAAATACATTCCGCACAAGAAGCAATTTCCAACACCTTATTACTCTTCACAGCTTCCAAAAGAGCCTCTACATCATCCTCCTGAATTTTCATAGAAGATTTCCTGTGACGGAAATACTCATAATCCCTGACCTGTGTTTTCTCCTGGGCAAGACCATGAAAACAGCGCGCCACCCGGATAGATAAAAAGGATTGTGATAATTGTTCCAGTCCCTCCACCGTCTGCCCAACATAGATCTGGACTGGGCAATCAAAATGCTGTGTCACCCTGTTCTGCAGATTCTCTAAGAATTGCTCTTCCCCAGAAGCTGAAAAATCATACAACTCCTTAGATAACAACAGGCCAGCCCCAAAAATTTCCTCTTCCGCCTCTACCAGGGGAATTACATGATAGGAAAACTCCTCCAGCAAATCCCGCAGATACTGCACCAGTCCTTTCTGCTGTTCCATCTTTTCAGTCCTTGTGAGCAGGCTAAATTCTCTTTGATTTTTATCAAATTCAAAGCTGACATATTTCTTGCTGCCTTCACCATGAAGATAACGCTGTACCTGCCTTAAATTTTCCAATGAAAATTTTCCAAGCAAAATCTGTGAAATATGAAAGTCATAGTTTTCCCGCTTTTCTTTCTGCTCTTTTTGGTAATCCTGGTTGATCTTTTTCAACAAATTCAGAAGCTCTTCCTCCTGAACTGGTTTCAAAATATAATCCAGGACATTCATCTGCACTGCCTTTCTGGCATAAGAAAATTCTGCATATCCCGTGAGAATAACAAACCTCACCTTATGTTTTAAATTTTCCTGCACGTAAGAAATCAGTTCCATGCCGTCCATTCCCGGCATTCTGATATCTACAAATGCCAGATCAATTTCTATTTCCTCCAGGATCCGGATCGCGTCCATACCGTTTTCTGCCTCGGCTATAACCTGGTAACCATATTTTTCCCAATCCAAAAGATACCGAAGCCCCTGGCGGATAAACTGTTCATCATCTACCAGCAATACTTTGATCATTCTGTTTCCCCCGCTTTCACTGCCTTAGGAAGCTGGATACAGATTTCTGTTCCCTCCTGGGCAGTACTGTTGATATCGATCTGCACCTGTTCTCCATAATACTGATACAGCCGCACCACTGTATTTGCAATACCAATACTCTTTTTGGCTTCCTGGATATAATTGATATCCGCCCGCTGCACCAAATGTTTTAAATCTTCCAGTTCCTCTGGTTCCATGCCTCTTCCCTGATCCATAATTTCAAAATACAGGCATTCTTCATCCTCCGACACCATCACGGTGATAGAACCTCCTGCCACGCTCTTTTCAATACCGTGGACGCATGCGTTTTCTACAAACGTAATAACTGTAAACTTTGGAATGGAGCGTTTTTGGCACTCTGGCTGTACATAAAGGTAAAATTCCAGCCGCTCGCCAAAACGATATTTTTGTATCTCTAAATATCGTCTTACATTGTCACATTCTTCCTCAATGGTAACAAAATCTTCATTCCACTGAATATTTTTCCTCATCAGCACAGCAAAACTCTCTAATATCTTTGCCGTCTCTGTTTCCTGCTTTAAAATACTGTGCATACGAATGCTCTCCAGTGCGTTAAATATGAAATGAGGATTCAACTGGCTCTGGAGTGCTTTTAGTTCCGCCTGTTTCCTGGAAATTTCCAGATTCTGTTCCCGTTCCTTGTTCTTAAATACTACTTCGATCAGTTCCTTAATCCGAAGCGCCATCAGATTATAACTGTGAATCATTCCCCCAATCTCATCCGTGCTTTTTTCAGCAGGAATCACCTCGTAACTCCCTTGTTCCATACGCTCCAGATACTCTCTTGCCAATTCCACCCTGTCATGCAGCGAGCGGAATAACAAGTATACAAACAGGCTTGGAAGAATCAGGTTTGCCAGATATAAAAGAAAAATAGAAGCCTTTTGTTCTTTCACGATATCGAATATTATGGAAGGTTCCGCAGTCAGGCGCAGTTCCATATCCATCCCGTACACTTTCAAAGGCACCGTAAGGGAACAGCCTTTTTCCTGATATTCTGTTAACTCCATAAATTCTTTATCTTTATCGTTCCTACCTGTGGTAGATAATAGAATTTTGTCCTTGCTGCACAGATACCCGTCTACTTCTTCACAAATAAGTTCCATCTTTTTCAGGAATGACAAATAATCCATCTCCAGCATGATAAGATTGCCTTCTTTGCAATGTGATAATTTCTGTATCAGTACCACGCGCCTGCCCTTTGAAATATAGCCGCCAGATTCCGTTCCGTCTTCAAAATAGCTGTACAGAAAAATATTATTGCCGCTGTTTTGAAATGCACGGTACCAACTGCTGTGTTCTACACTCTGCTTTCTGACAAAATAGGTCCCATTGGTAATTGTTTCATTCTCTGTACAAATTACAATATTATAGGCGGACTGCGCCGTATAATAGTATTGAATCACCTGATTTTCCATCAGCTCCACGTACGCCTCATAATAATCGGAGGCATCCAGATATCTTTTCCCCAGAAATTCCTGCAGATTGATACTGCGGTCCAAATAGTCTGCAATGGACAACTGCTTGGTAATATCACTCACAAATTCCAATTCTAATCGTTCTGCAATACTTTCAATCCTCTGCCTCTGCTCCTTATCCATACCTTCTTTCATACTCCAGATAATATACCCATTGGTAATTATCAGAGGAAGCAGCACACAGACCAGGAACAGAGTCAGAAACTTTCCTCCAAGTTTGATGTCATTCATTTTTTTCATAATTCTCTTTCTCATCCTGGTTCCTCCTCCCTCTTTATTTTAATGAATTTTTTATCAAAATACCAGTGTCAAAAAGGGTGTCCTCAAAGCCATAGCACTCCAAAAGCTATATCGGAAAAACTATATAAAATGGAAAGGGATGCTTTTTTATCCGATATACGCTTTGGGGAGCTACAGCTTTGAGGACACCTTAAATTCATGCCGCCATCTCTGCGCCTGCCGGCACAAAGAGGGCAGCCATTGTTACTTCAGTTCTTTTTGTAACTATTTTACTTTATAATTTTTTGTTTTTGCTTTCTTCAGCAGCTTCTTATAATAAGCTCTCTTAGATTTCTTCACACTGAAAACGGCTTTTTTCTTAATACTCTTAAATGCATTTTTTCCTATACTCTTAATTGCCGTACCGCTGAATTTAATCTTTGCAAGCTTTTTCGCACCGCTGAACGCTTCGCTGCCAATGCTCTTGACATACTTACTGATGACAACGCTCTTTAACTTCTTCTGGTTCTTAAATGCCTTCTTATTGACGGCTGTTACTTTGAAGGTCATTCCATTGAATTTTACTGTTGCTGGTATCTTTATAGATGTAAGCTTCTTGGATGCCCCAGTAATTGTTACCTGTTTTAGAGACGCTGTACACTTGGTAATTTTGTATTTAAGATTTTTAGCAGTAAATGTCTTTTTCATATTGAATACAGCTTTCTTGCCGATATTCTTAAATGCGTCCTTTCCAATTTTCTTAACTGCGGTTCCTTTAAAGGTGATCTTCACCAATTTCTTGTCGTTCTGGAACGCTCTGTTTCCAATGCTGGCAACATATTTGCCAATTACCGCACTCTTAAGGTTTTTCTGATTTGCAAACGCAGAATCACCTATCGCTGTTACCTTAAAGTTTTCTGTCTTGTATACCAGCGTATCTGGTACAGTGGCGCTGGTAAGCTGTTTCTTTGTTCCAATAACTGTTACATTCTTAGCCTTCGCACTGTAAGCAGTAACCTTATAGGTCAGTCCGCTGGATGCGGTGAACGTCTGGTTCAGGGCCGGTTTTTCGCCTGCTGGAGGTTGGGGCTGCTCTGATCCGCCTGGTCGTGCTGCCTCCTCCATGGCTGTTTTCAGCTTATCAAGGACAGCCTGAATTTCTGCTTCTGTCACTCCTGGCTTTTTCAATAATGCTTCTGCTTCATTGATTACCGCCTGCAGTTTTTCCTTCTTTTCTGGAGTTAAGTTCTCCAGCAGTTTCTTAGCTTCCGCAATCTTATTGCTTAACTGCTCATCCACTGGCTTTCCTGCTTCTATGATTTCCTCTGCCGCTTTTACTGCCGCTGTAAGTTTATCCAACGCTGCCTGAAGCTCTTCCTTCGTCAGGTTTTCCTTCTTAAGCACTGTTTCTGCCTCTGTGATGGCTGCCTGCAGTTTCGCCTTCTCTGTTTCATTCAGTTGTTCCAGCAGTTTTTTTGCCGCCGTGAGTTTATTTGCCATTTCCGCTTTCTGCTGCTCTGTGGGCGGTTCTGGCTTCTCTGTGCCTCCCGGCTTCTGTGCCTCTTCTATTGCTGCTTTTAGCTGATCCAACGCTGTTTTTAGCTCTGCCTCTGTCACTCCCGGTTTTTTCAGCGCTTCTTCTGCCTTTGTAATTGCCGCCTGCAGCGCTTCTTTCTTCTCTGCGCTTAAGCCTTCCAAGAGTTTCTTGGCTTCTGCAATCTTATTGCTTAACTGCTCATCCACTGGCTTTCCTGCTTCTATGATTTCCTCTGCCGCTTTTACTGCCGCTGTAAGTTTATCCAACGCTGCCTGAAGCTCTTCCTTCGTCAGGTTTTCCTTCTTAAGCACTGTTTCTGCCTCTGTGATGGCTGCCTGCAGTTTCGCCTTCTCTGTTTCATTCAGTTGTTCCAGCAGTTTTTTTGCCGCCGTGAGTTTATTTGCCATTTCCGCTTTCTGCTGCTCTGTGGGCGGTTCTGGCTTCTCTGTGCCTCCCGGCTTCTGTGCCTCTTCTATTGCTGCTTTTAGCTGATCCAACGCTGTTTTTAGCTCTGCCTCTGTCACTCCCGGTTTTTTCAGCGCTTCTTCTGCCTTTGTAATTGCCGCCTGCAGCGCTTCTTTCTTCTCTGCGCTTAAGCCTTCCAAGAGTTTCTTGGCTTCTGCAATCTTATTGCTTAACTGCTCATCCACTGGCTTTCCTGCTTCTATGATTTCCTCTGCCGCTTTTACTGCCGCTGTAAGTTTATCCAACGCTGCCTGAAGCTCTTCCTTGGCCAGGTTTTCTTTCTTGAGAACTGCTTCTGCCTCTGTGATGGCTGCCTGCAGTTTTTCCTTATCTGCACCGCTCAGTTTTTCTAAAAGTTCCTTAGCAGCAGTGATCTGCTGATTCATATCTGTAATCTGCTGTTCTGTGGGCGGTACTGGTGTAAACTGATAGTAATCCACGTTCATAATATTATCTGAATTCAGGAATTCGTTCACTTCATCAATCGCCGTCTGCAGGGCCGCCTTCTCTGTATCTGGCAACTGTTCAAGAAGTGTTTTTGCCTCAGCTATTTTGTAATCCAGCTTTTCTTTGAGAATGGCAGTTTTATCTTCTATGGGGGCTGCAGAATCCTTTTGATCCATTAAAGTATTCAGCTTCGTTATCGCATCTTTCACTTCCTGATCTGTGGCATCCGTCTTATCACGTACTGCCTCTGCTTCCCTGATATCATCTTGAAAAGCTTCTGCTTCTGCCTGGGACATTCCCGACTTCAATTTTCCGGCTTTGTCAATCTGCCTTTGTAATTGCTGTTTGGCTGTAAGAGTCTGTTCTGCCGCTGTCACAGCCCCTTTGAGGGCGTCTAACTTCTCACGGTAAACCGTAAGGGCGGCACTGGGCTCATTTCCATGGAATACTAAGAACACGTTCTGGGTTCCTGTAATATTTTCCACTTCACAGCTCACTTTTTGGTAGGTATCATTGCCTCTCGTTGCCGGAACATCCACTGTGCCAACCAATTTGCCCTGGGGACTTTCCAGACGGATTTCGATCTTTCCGCCTTTTTTGGAGGCCGCATATACTTCAAACTGCGCGGTTCCCTTATCGCCAAATTCTAACTGTGATACAGACGTCCAGTCGCCATCCTGGAGATCCGTCAATACCATGTTGTAATCATCAAATAATTTTCCGGGCTCTTTACAAGCAGCCGCCTTTACCCCTGAGTTCCATGCAATGGTTTCCGCGTCGATTCTCTCGTAGGGGTTTATCCCGCGAAGCTGCGGAATTCCTGTATAGGTTCCTTTAATGCTCTTGATGGTACCGTCGCTATTCATGTCAATTTTATCAATATGAGTAGAACGATAGCCTTTCTCAATTCCCAATGCCTTAGAAACGGTCTGTGCATGGTAAATAAAGTAACTCTTTCCTTCGTATACAAATGTTGCATGATGGTTATTTCCGCCTACGCCAAACCAAACGCTTGGGTTGCTGAAAATTTCTCCTTTATACTCAAACGGCCCCATAGGATTATCACTTACCATGTAACAGATACTTCCATATCCAGGATACCCTTCCTTGTGCGGTTCGACAAAATTAGAGCAGTAGGAATAATAATATTTCCCGTTATATTTGAAGATTCCGCCGTCCTCAAACATGCAGGGGGCGTCAATTTCTTTTGCCTCGCCCTCGATACTGATCATGTCCTCGCCCAGTTTTGCTACTCTTGCCGTCTTAGGATTGTCCTGCTGGCCATCGGGAACGCCGCCCCCAAAGTAAATGTATGCGCTGCCGTCATCGTCCACAAGCACTGCCGGGTCAAAGCACCATACCACGCCCTGGCATCCCGGCGTCTGTCCAGTGATCAGAGCCTCGCCAATGGGATCTTTCCATGGACCTATCGGGCTGTCGCCTTCCAGTACTCCAATTCCAGAAGCGTCATTTGCAAAATACAGGAAAAATTTATCTTTGCCGTCAATCTGCTTATAGGCAACGGCCGGCGCCCATGCATGGCTGGCCCACTTTGCAGGACCCTTTCCCCCATTCGAGCCTGCCACGTCAATTTCCCCATGATCTGTCCAGTTCACCAAATCTGCGGAAGATACGACCCGGAGGGTAGTAATGTATCCGAAATTATTGGAATAAGGATTCTCCTTATCGGAAAATTCATAGTCGTCTGCCGTCATGTACACATATACCCTGCCGTCATAGATAATGGCATAGGGGTCTGCACCAAATTCATGGGTCGTAATGGGATTTCCATAACCCAGTTTCTTAGCCAGCGCCTGGGTATCCAGGTATTTTAAATTTATAGATGCGCTGCAGTTATCCACCTGATACTCTACCGCGCCGCTTTCGGTCCTGATGTAGTCTGCGCTGACTGTCACAGTCTCGTCTTTGTCCACATAGCCTTTGAGCTTCAATTTGATTGTGGCAAACAATTTGTCTTCTGCTGCAAAGGAAACGTCATTTCCTTTCACCGTGATATTCAGCCTGCCGTTGGCAAATGTATAATTTGCTTCTCCTTTGATTGCTTCTGAAAATACCACATCCTCCACCGTCATGATATCTGGTATGGAAATGGAAGCTTTCAGGCCGGTATGATTCCCGGATTCCAGTTTATCTAAATTCAGTTTCACTTCGCATTCGCTGCCGGCAACGCCGCTTATCTCTTCCGGCGACGCGGTCATAGTTGCATTCCAGGTTCCAGAAGGCTGCTCAGCTCCTGTGATCTTATCGGATACGCGGAAATAATCGAAGTCTACATAACCGCCTTTTACCTTTGTGGCATAATTAAAGATTGCAAATTTGCTTCCCATGAAATGTATCAGTTCATATCTCAGCTGCATAGCTTCCCCAAGCTGGTTCCAGGTCTTTCCGTCAAAACTGTAGTAAAAACTTACAGTATCTTTGCCCGTGCCGCCCTCGTTTCCTGCAAAATTGAAATCCTCTTTGAGATAGACAATATTGCTGGTACAGTCCACGCTGGCTTTCTCTACAGGAGCATCCACAAGCGTTTTATCTTTTTCGTTTTGATAATTGCCGGAAGCGTCCATCATCACAAGCTTTGCATTTTCTCCCTCTTTCTTTACTGCAATATAGCCGTATTTAAAGGAGAGAGAACCAAGGCCCGCAACATCCCCTGATTTCATATTGCTGATATCCATTTTGACAGCTCCGGAGCAGACTGGACCGAAGGTTCTCTGGGTCAGCGTGTTCCTTGCATTCAGCAGGCTGGAAGCCTTGCTTCCGGTTTTCAGTCTCAGCCAGCCGTTTCGTTCTGTCAACGACCAGTTATTGTTATTGGGGTTGTGATTCCACTGCCATACAAGATCCAGATTGGAGCCATTGTAATCATGTTCGCCGGCTTCTGGCGGCTCTTTGTCCTTCACTTTCTCCGTCATGGTTACATTGTCTACATAGAAATCCATCAGATCATTTTCCTGGCTGGGTTTTTCAACCCATTCTGTTTCCACAAACAAAATATTATCTACGCCTGTCCTGGCGTCGTCCGGCATGGTCCAGGTTCCTTTAATCTCTGTCCACTGGCCTTTGGGCACCATTTTACCCGCCATATTTTTTGCATTATACTCCCCATTCTCTAATGTCAGGTAAAACTGCTTCTCATCCGGGCCTTCTTCATACAGTACCCATGCGCTAACGGTATACTGATTTCCAATCTTCATTTTACTGCCCAGGCTCTGCGCCGGCCCGCTTGCGGTGTCTTTGCGATCCGTAACTTTCACGCTGCTGGCGCCGTCATGGACTTTATCCGCTGCAATGGAAAGCGTTCCTTCTCCTCCCTTTGCCTCCCAATTCTTCAGCCCGTTTTCAAAGGAGCCGTTTTTAATCAGGTTATCAGAAGGAGTTGACATGGATACGTCGTCCAGGTAGAAACTCAGCGGCTTTTCTGCAGTGGCGCCGGGCATATGTATATAAATAAACGCTTTGCCGTCGTCATAGTTCAGCATCTTCCGGCTGCCTGTCATTTTTACCCATTGGCCTGCCTTAGCCGTTACCCTGGCCATATCTTCATAAGAATCTTTCCCGTCCAGGGCTCCTTTGATGGTTGTAACAATCTCTGCTGTTTCCTCTCCCGTCCCTTCATATTTTACCCATGCGGTAAAGGTATAATTCTTACCTGGAAGCACAGAGAGCTGATTACCATCGGGATTATAGCTGATCCCGCTCCAGCCACCGTCATTACATCCTGCTATTTTCAGACAGTCTGTGTCTTCATGCCCCTCATTGCTTACTGCTGTAACAACAGCGGGCGAATTTGCAGTCCACTTGCCCTGACCCTGTTTGAAGGAACCGTCAGGGATCAATTCGATAACTTCTTGTTTTTCACAAGTAATGGAGATATCATCCAGATAATAATCCATACCAGAATTAACATCTGCTGATGAATCGGCTACATATTTACTTTCCTCAATAAAGAAATAGTTATTATCTGTACTAAACTCAAATGTCTTACCATTACTTACCAAATCAGCCGCTGTATAAGAAAATTCAAACGCTTTCCATTTATTTTCCTGAAGTTCAATTTCTCCAATCCCAGTCCGGTATTCAAAGGGTCTCTCTGCTCCATTTGGGTTATGCTGTAATCTTACAGTAAATTTCTTTGTTTGCGGACCGCCTGCATATTTCATTTTGCCTTTCACCGTATATGCAGTTCCCTTTTTCAGCTTTCCTGTCAGATCATACATAGCGCTGGAGGAAGAATTTTTTCTATTCTTTACATGTAATACATGATTATTATTCTCTGTCCCATCGGTAGCCGTTACGACAGTTTCTATTTCTCCGTTTTCAAATCCTGCCCAGCCCTCGGTTCCTTTTTCAAAATTCCCATTTTCCACGAGTTCTATGGTATCTGCCTCTTCGGAACTGAAGGCAGCCGCAGAATTATAAGTCTTTGCCACGGCAGCGTCTGCCTGCCCTGCTTCAAATACCCTGTGTTCTGCATCGTTATAGAATTCATCCGATTTTGCCAATGACTTGCTGTCGCTGCCTGCCACTGGAAGGGGCATTGTCTCTTCCACTGTTTGGCCGTCGCCGTCCTTGCCCAGCATTGGCCAGTCCTCGATCCAGGTACAATCTGTGAGAACTGGAACGCGGCCGATTGCTCCGTGATCCTGGAACATAAAGCCGTACCATTTTCCGTCTGCAGTATCAATTACCGCTCCCTGTGCCACTCCGCCGCCTGCTCCGTGATTCTGGAAGTCAGCTTTTAAGATTACCTTATTCTCCCATTCTGTACTGGGGAATGTTCTGCTCCTGTGGCAGATTTCAGTGCGCACGCCGCCGTCCGGCCAGCATACATTGAACACATAGTAATATCCGTCTTTTTTCATAATATGTGTTCCCTCGCCTGCCAGGCCGGTTCCAATCTTATCTTCGCCCCACTCTTCCGTTTTCACGTCAAAAAGCTGCTGCTCCGTTTCTTTTTTCACAGTTTTCAGATCTTCCGACAGCTCCGCACATTTAATCTGCCCGCCTCCATAGAGGATATAGGCTTTGCCATTGTCGTCAAAGAACAATGACATGTCATGGAATGAACCGTTTAATGTGGTCTTGGTCCATGCGCCTTTCTCTATATCGTCCGTAGTATAGAGATAAGCTGTCCCTGTGGTGTTGCTGTTGAACGCCACATAATAAGTGCCATTGTGATATTTCAGGCTTGCCGCCCACTGGCCGTTGCCATACATGCTTTCCCCATTTCTGAGGTTCATGGCGTCTGTGTCGCCCAAAATATCATATACATAGTTTACAATCTCCCAGTTTACCAGATCCGTAGATTTCATAATCGGGCATCCCGGAGATAAATGCATGGTCGTACTGACCATGTAATACGCGTTTTCTACACGTATGATGTCAATATCCGGCACATCTGCGTAAATGACTGGATTATTGAAAGTTCCATCACCATTCGATGATGATGTTGTGGCTGCCTGCATGTTTACCGGAAGCATGGTAAAAACCATTGCCGCCGCCAGAATCACAGAGCAGACACGTTTCCATCCGTTTCTCAGTGCGTTCCTCACTATAGCGCTCCTTTCTTTTTGGGGAAGGAATTGTTAAAATTTTATACAAAATTTCCACAATCCTTCTAGGTTTTTAGAAATGTAACATAATTTTTGCACACTACAACTCTTTTTTCATCCCCAAAAACTATAGGAAATGCACAAGAAAATGTTTCTTATATTAAGTTTTTTATATTTTTTGGCAATTTCTGCATTTTTCTGTATATATTAATTTCTTCTTATGATTGTCTATGTAAGACAAAACTGCAAATAATACAAGTAATCATGTGAGAATTTCCTTACCAGTACTCAATCAAAAAGCAGCCTACGGCTGCTTTTTGATATAATATATTCTGGCCTCATAAGGCTGATAAAGACTTGCATTTCCCGGCATTTTGTAATTTCTATACAGAAGCTCCATCTGTTCCCAAGGTTCCTTCAGGCTGCAATCGGCGGTTTCCCCATAGAAGTTACAAATCACATACAGTTTTTCCTTCTGATTTTCTCTTGTATAGGCAAAGAACCGCTCGTCATCCCTTAACAGCAGTTCAAATTTTCCATCTGCAAAAACATCATACCTTTTGCGCAAGTGAATGAGTGTTTTGTAACAGCGAAAGACAGAGTCAGGATCTTCTATCTGCTGCTTGGCATTGATTTCCACATAATTCGGATTTACCTTAAGCCACGGCTCTCCTTGGGTAAATCCAGCATTTTTTGTACTATCCCACTGCATGGGAGTACGGGCATTGTCACGGCTCTTGGCATAAATGGAATCCATGATACTGCTTTCTGGAATTCCCTGTTCCCTGCGCTCCTGATACATATTCAGAGTTTCGATATCACAGTACTCTTCCATGGCATAACGCACATTTGTCATGCCCAGCTCTTCTCCCTGATAAATATACGGAGTGCCCTGCATTCCGTGCAGCAGCGCCGCCAGCATTTTCGCAGATTCTGCCCGGTATTCCTTATCATTTCCCCAGCGAGACACAATTCTTGGCAGATCATGGTTATCCCAGAACAGGCTGTTCCAGCCGCATTGATACAATTCCTTCTGCCAGCGGCTCAGCACTTCTTTTAGTTTCAAAAATGGAAGAGGGGCCAGATCCCACTTTTCTTTTCCCTCCTGCTGATCCAGCCCGATGTGCTCAAACTGGAACACCATAGAAAATTCACTTCCATCTGGATTGCTGTACCGCTTTGCAAGTTCCGTATCCGCCCCCCATGTCTCTCCCACAGTAATCAAATCTGACTTCTGGAACGTCTCCCTGGCCATCTCCTGGATAAATTCATGAAGCCGCGGGCCGTTTTCTGTAATTTCTCTGTCAGGTTCTTTCGCGATCCGGTCGATCACATCCAGGCGGAATCCTCCCACACCCTTGTCTGCCCACCAATTGATCATCTGGTAAATTTCCCTGCGGACTTGTGGATTCTCCCAATTCAAATCAGGCTGTTTTACGGAAAACTGATGAAAATAATATTGTCCCACTTCAGGAACCCATTCCCACGCGGAACCCCCAAAACATGCCCGCATATTATTGGGAGGCGTACCTTCTTTGCCATCCCGCCATACATAATAATCATGATATGGATTTTCACGGCTTTTTCTTGCCTCCTGGAACCAGCGGTGTTCGTCCGAAGAATGGTTCAACACAAGATCCATAATTATTTTTATATGATGTTTGGAAGCTTCCTGAATCAACTGTTCCATATCGTCTAAGCTTCCAAACATTGGATCAATATTCTGATAATCAGAAATATCATACCCATTGTCATCCTGGGGAGACTGGCAGACCGGGGACAGCCAAATTGCGTCAATGCCTAAATGCTCCAGATAATCCAGCCTTCGAATAATGCCTCTTAAATCGCCGATTCCATCCCCGTTGCTGTCCTGGAAACTCCTGGGATATACTTGGTATACAACTGCTCTTTTCCACCAATTTTTGTCCTTTCCCATACATTGATTCCTCCTGCATTATGAATTTTTTAATTCTCTGGAAATGTATTTCATTCTCTTTGATTCCTTTCTGTGACAGCATCCCTGTCTTCCATTTGGAAAAACTTACACATTAAACCGGAACAAAATCACATCCCCGTCTTGTACAATATATTCTTTCCCTTCCAGGCCAACCAGACCTTTTTCTTTCGCCGCCGCTAAAGATCCGCAGTCCAGCAAATCCTGGTAATTCACCACCTCCGCACGGATAAATCCCCGTTCAAAATCCGAGTGGATCTTTCCTGCCGCCTGGGGCGCTTTGGTTCCCTTTTTGATGGTCCAGGCGCGTGTCTCATCCTCCCCGGAAGTGAGATAACTGATCAGGCCCAGCAGGCTGTAGCTTGCTTTGATAAGCTTCTCCAGTCCAGATTCTTTCAATCCCAGTTCTTCTAAGAACATGGCTTTCTCTTCATCGTCCAGCTCTGCAATCTCCTGTTCAATCTGGGCGCAGATTACGAAGACCTCGCACTGTTCTTCCGAAGCGTTCTTTTTCACTTCCTGGACAAATGGATTCCCCGCCCCATCCTCTGCCAAATCTTCTTCTGCCACATTTGCCGCATAAATCACCGGCTTAGCAGTTAAAAGATTATATTCTTTCAGCCAATTTTCTTCATCCTCATCTTCCGCTTCAAAAGTTTTGGCAAGCCTGCCTTCTTCCAGATGTGCCTTTACCCTCTCCAACAGTTTTAATTCTTTTGCCTGGGTCTTGTCCATTCTGGCCCCTTTGCTGGTTTTGGCAATTCTCCGCTCTAAAATCTCAATATCTGAAAAAACCAGTTCCAGATTGATGGTCTCAATATCACGCACTGGATCAATACTTCCATCCACATGGACAATGTTACTGTCCTCAAAACAGCGCACCACATGGACAATCGCATCCACTTCACGGATATTGGACAGGAACTGGTTGCCAAGTCCCTCGCCCTTGCTGGCTCCCTTTACCAGCCCGGCAATATCTACAAATTCAATCACTGCAGGCGTTACTTTTTTGGACTGGTACAAATCTCCCAGTTTCTTCAGCCTCTCATCCGGTACTGTCACAATTCCCACATTCGGGTCTATAGTACAAAAAGGGTAATTGGCTGATTCTGCGCCTGCTTTTGTCAACGAGTTAAATAACGTACTCTTTCCCACATTTGGCAAACCTACGATTCCCAATTTCATATCTTATGATACCTGTTCAAAAATCCCTTATTTCCAAGGGTTTCTGCCTTTCTCTATATTTTTACTACACAATTTTTATGGCGCTTTCTATTTTCTCTATCTCTTTGAACTGCATATTGATTACTTTCATTTATTCCCTCCGTTGGTGCCATTCTCATCTATCTCACTGAATCATAATGTGACCACATGCGAACAACCTTTATTGTTCCTTCATAATCAATTTCATCAATGGTAACTGGCGCATTATATACCTGGTAAACCAACCTATGCTGTATGTTGATCCTTCTGGAGTAATAACCGTTTAGATTTCCCACTAATCCCTCATATGGCGGTGGATTTTGAAAAGGATTCTGCGCTATCATATTCAACAAATTTTTTGCTTTTGATTCAAGTCTTGCCCTTTTTAGCAGCTTTTTATCTTTGTCAGCCTGTTTGCTAAATCTGATTATATACATTTACCATTCCTCATCTGGATTATATACAGAACATTCTTCCAACGGTTCCTCTCCTGCTTTAATAATGCTTTCTGTCATACCTGGTATAGAATTTAAATACAATGTTTCCTGAATAGCATTCCAATCATCTTCCGATATGAGCACTCCATTTTTCCCACGATTGTTCGTAATTGTGATTGGCTGGCTGCTGCTATTAACATCAGATAAGATTTGATATATATTTTCCCTTGCTTTTGTCACACTTATTGCAGTCATGTCTTCATCTCCTTTTGGCCATATTATACCGTACGTTTTTGCGTACGTCAATATATTTATTTTATATACTGCTTGTTTTTCAAGCAGCTCTTTTAAGTGGAACATATATTGAAAACAAGGAGGATTCTAACATTAGACAAAACAAGGAACTCATCACTTACCATTTATCGCTGCAGATCTTATCACCATGGCGCTTATGGTACTATGTCTGACGGGCTTTATCGCCAGCGATGGGTTCGTGAAAGAACAAATTATGACCATTGAGGACACGGACACTCAAATGCTCCACGCTGAAATTTCCTGCCAGAAAACGCATCTCTTATCTTGTGTCTGGTGCAGGGAGATGTGGCAAAATCAGTTGATGTAACAGTTCTTTCAGAACCTCTGGAATACGATATGTTCATTGAACATAAATACAACACTTTACAGCAGTTGCCTTCTCCCTTATAATACAATAGTATTAAAAAACTATTGAAATAACTTAGGAGAACCTTATGGAAATTGAACGCAAATTTTTAGTAAAATCACTGCCTGGCAATCTGGATTCCTATCCGTTCCGTCAAATAGAACAGGGGTATCTGTGTACGGATCCTGTAGTGCGCATCCGCCGGCAGGACAACGAATATTATCTCACGTACAAATCCCAGGGGCTGATGGTGCGTGAAGAATATAATCTGCCCCTGGCAAAGGAAGGATATAAACACCTTCTGCCCAAGATAGACGGCATCCTGATTGCCAAGAGAAGGTATCTGATTCCAATGGATTCCGGCCTTACCATTGAACTGGATGTATTTGAAGGGGAACTTGCTCCGCTGATTCTTGCAGAAGTGGAATTTCATACCGAAGAAGAAGCACAGCATTTTCTGCCGCCAGACTGGTTTGGAGAAGACGTGACTTATTCTACAGACTACCATAACAGCATCCTGAGCCAAAAAAAATAACATGCAAGAAGAATTTGTACCATATATTGTAGATAATTCCTCGTTATGCAACAGCCGCTCATTTTGTAATCATCCGCCGTCTCAGCCAGATAAATGCCGTCACGCAAACCAGGACAGATAACAGGGAGCCTCCTGGCGCCGCCAGTCCCATAGGAAACAGCGTATCCGCAAAATATCTGGATGCCAGAAAGGCTCCTGGAATACGCACAAGCACAATGGATAAAACATTGTGCAGAAAAGAAATCCCCGACATGCCATAGGCACAGAAATAACCGCTGAAGGCAAAATGAATACCTGCAAACATGCAGTCCCAGATATACGCCTTAAGATATTGTTCTCCCATCAAAATGACGATCCCATCTTCCGTAAACATTCCCACCACAGAAGCCGCTGTAAACTGTACAGCAAAAGATATTACAAGGCCATAAATCACTGCAAAAATCACTGCATACCGGAGGGTCAAAGATGCACGGTCATGTTTCCCCGCCCCAATATTCTGCGCGGAAAGAGCAGAGACAGCAGACAGCATCGTGGAAGGTACCAAAAATACTGCGCCTATCACCTTTTCCACAATCCCCACTGCCGCCGCATCATTCAATCCCCTGCGGTTGGCAATCACTGTAATTACAATAAATGAAATCTGAACAAACCCATCTTGCAGCGCTACCGGAACGCCGATTTTTAATATCTGCCCCATAGTCCCCGGATATGGTTTCAAGTGCTGCTTTCTCAGCTTCACCCCATGCTTCTGCCTTAAAATGACAAGTAATGCAAGAATCACACTGAACGTCTGCGCTGTTGTGGTGCCCAATGCAGCTCCGGCCGCACCCAGTCCAAACACCCCGATAAACAGATAATCCAGGAAAATATTGGCAGCGCAGGCCGCTGCAATAAAGTACATAGGGCTTTTGGAATCCCCCAGCCCCCGGAAGATAGAACTTATAATATTGTAGGCCGTGATAAATGGAATTCCTATAAAACAGATGGTAAGATAGGCAACTGTGCCCTCCACAGCCTCTGGGGGAGTTGACATAAGGGATACCATTGGCTTTACAAAGCATAAAAGTACTAGAGTAAAAGCCGCTGACACACCCAGAAACAGTGTTATGGTATTTCCAATGGCAGCAGAAGCATTTTCTAAATGCTTTGCCCCCACTGCTTTTCCAATGGTCACAGTAGAACCCATGGCAAGGCCCACAATTATCACCGTCAGCATATGCATCACCTGGCTCCCCACAGAAACCGCCGTAATGCTGTCGGCGCCGTGAAACTGCCCAATGATAAACAGATCTGCCATCCCATACAGAGTCTGCAGGAAATACGATAAAAAATACGGCAGCGAAAAATATACAAGATTGCCAAATACACTGCCGGTAGTGAGATTTCTTTCCATTTATTTCACACCTCCGTTCCTCTGGCGCGCAGAACTACATGCAATCACTGCTGTCAGAAACACTCCTGCTGCAAAAAGCGCTGCTGAACCTGTATAAAAAGCAATACTCCCAGGCTCCATCCAGGAAAACAGTCCTGTTTCTGCCCGGAGCACAGCCATTAGATTCGCCCCTGTATGCGCCAGGAACGCCCCATAGAAATGTCCTGCCTGTTCCACAAACCAGGCAAACAGAATTCCTAAAACACCCGCATAGAGAAACTGCACAAGATTCATGTGCATCACACCGAACAAAAGGGCTGAAAATCCCATAGCAATTATGCGGCCATTTTTCCCGCCATGATTTACATACGCCTGATCATAAATTCTTCCATACACAACGCCCCGGTACAAAATCTCTTCCAAAAAAGGCGTTAACAAACAAGCTCCCACAATCTCAAACAGAACATCTCCTGCAAAAAAATGCGCCTGAGCTTCCTGATACCTGCCAGAAATCTCTTCCAGCCCGGTAAGCATCAAAATATTATTCCATGCCATTCCAAAAACTGCTCCTGCAAAAAACATGAGCGCTCCATTGGCCGTTCGCTCTATCCAGTTTTTTTTCCTCCATTCAAATTCCATATATTTCCAGAATACGGCAGAATTTTTCTGATCTATCCGGTAATACCGGAACATAAATGGAATCGCCACCAGCGACGCCAGGACTTGCAGCATCATATACTGTCTCTGAGGATCTCCCCCCAGCACAACGGCCGCCATGGTAAGGACTGACATCGAAACATTTAGTATTACAAAATAAACCAGCGCTGGAACAATTACCGTTCCAGCCGCCAGAATAGGGTTATTCTTTCCATTCATTTTCTCTTTCTTCTTCCCTGAAACCCTGCGGGCGCTCTGCGCCCTTCTCTTTCTCAGGATCTTTCAGCACCTCCACGCCGCTGGCCTCATCTTCGATCTGCATCTGGGTCTGTCTTAATTTTGCATCCTGGGCAATGGCACGCATAATCCGGTTGATATCTTCCGGTGAAAACATCCCGATTGCCCTGGACAGTTGATCTATACTGTCACGGTTAAACACCAGGCATCCGCCTTCTTCCAGAGAAACTGAAATACAGTCCTTAAGATTTGACACATCCCCCAGGCAGATACGGTTATTTTCATAATCGCATTGAAAACTTACTCCGTTATAAATAACGACGCCGTTTTCACCCGCCATAGCAGAATAAGGCGCCTGATGATCCCTGCCCAATAATTTCTGAATAAGCTCATCTGAAACTGAATCCTTGATACTGTCCTGGATATCCGGGTTCTTTGGCTCCCCAATTTCTTCTTCTGTACCAGTCTCCATCATATGCCTGCTCTTTGCACTGGTTCCATGGAACAGTAAATGCTCCAATTCTTCCACAGCCTTCGCGCTGCTTCCCAGAATATAATGTTCCACCTGTTCCTTCTTCTTATCTGCCGCCTCGGCGCTGCGGTGTTCCACTTCATCCCTGTCATCCAAAATAGCACGATCTACTTTATCTAAGAGTTTCTCCCATTCTTTTTCTGAAAATTCCTCAATAGTTTTGGGATTCTTCTGTCCATTCTCTGGCTTTCTGTTTTTTGCGTAATCTGCCACAGCCTGTGAAAAATATCCAATTCCGTTACTGCCCTGTACTCTGTCCAGCATCCTGTTTCCTCCATTCTGATCTGTCAATTTATACCATAAAACAAGCGCTTATCTCCATCTTCCCTGAAAATAAGCGCCTTCCTTAGCTGACATATATATCGGCAATATCTGGAAAAACTTAACCTCAGCGAAGAACAAGACGGCAGGACAGATTCTTTACTTTAGCAGAAACTCCACTGCCTCCGGCAGCGTATCAAACAGCCCCAGCACCCCGGCTTTTTGCATTTCATCAAAATCCTGTTCAAATCCATAGGTGATACCGATACAATCGATCCCTGCTTCCTTCGCGCCCTGGGCATCATACCTGGTATCCCCGATCAGCACAGTCTGGCTGCGTTCCCTGATGGAGAGACGTTTTAATACATCTTCTAATACCTGCAGTTTCGTACTGGCGCCTGCATCCCTTGCACCGCCAATCAAATCAAAATAGTTCTCTATCTTCAGATATTCTAACACCACATGGCACAATTCCTCCCGTTTCGAGGATGCAATGCCAAGCTGAAGCCCCTGTTCCTGCAATCGTTTCAAAGATTCCTCCACACCAGGATAAAGCGCACATTCATAGACGCCCACACTCTCATAACGCTGCCGGAAGAACTTCACAGCCTCACTGGATTTTTCCACGGAAAATCCATATTCTCTTGGAAAGGATTCCATCAGTGGCGGCCCAATAAACCGTTCCAGTTTTCTCTGATCTGTCTCCTGAATGCCAAACTGTTCCAGGGCATACTTTACACTTTTCGTAACGCCCTCCCCGGTATTCACCAGTGTGCCGTCCAGGTCAAACAATATCGTACGTTTCTTCATTTTTTCCTCCACTAAGACATCCGCTTTAACAGATTCTTACGTCTCTCATCAAACAGTAATTCTTTATTATAATAGTAATACCTCTCACATTCATATTCCTGCAGAAAACTAACGCTGTAAGAATTAGAATTTAATTCAGTCAGAAACATCACCAATTCCTGGCTGTTTCCAAAAGCACCCTCCAGGAAATCAAAAACATGCTCTAACTTCTCAGAAGCTTCTGTCTGCTGCTTTTCAAAATTATCATTCTCCTGACTAAACAATTCCCTGATCCTGTCAAACGCGCCCTCTTTCTCATGGATATCTTCCAATTTTAAAGTATGGCAGAACTTTTCCAGCGTTCCCTGTACCCTGCGGTACTGCGCTTCCATCTCACGGCTTAAAAGCTTTGCCTTTTTCTTCTTTTCATAATCTATACTGCACGTTTCAGCTACATGACATAATAACTTCTGTCCATCCGGCTCTTCCCTTACAGCCTGTGTCAGCTCTTTGTATTCCGTAAGGAGCGACTGGAGATGTTCCATATAACGTTCTGTCTGCACCGCTGATTTTAACACTTCGTTTACACGGGAGATCAAAAGCCCCAGCACAGAGATCCGTTCATCAAAGGAAGCATGGGCTACTTTTTTCAGCAGAATTTCATCCAGGTTCCCTTTTAAAATTTCCTCTATCTGGTAATCTGTACGGTACTTGTAATAGAGTTCCAGATAATTGGCAAAATCCTTGGCAACTTTAGGAAACTGGATATACTGTATCACAACCTGGCTGTCCACTGTTTTTTCCAGTTTTTCGTATACCTGGATCAGATTTGAGAGATCCTCCCAGCCCCTTGGCGTGGCAAAATTCCTTCCGTCCACCGTAGTCTCCATCTGGTAGAAATTCTGTTTCCTGGTATTCAAATAGGAAATCACTGCCCCGTGGATTCCCTGGCCATATGCATATTCCTTCCAGACCTGGAAATCTGCTTCCACTTCTATCTTTTTCACCCGATCCAGGGTAACCATATCAAATTCCCGGACAGAACGGTTAAATTCCGGGGGATTTCCCGCAGCCACAATCACCCAGCCCTCCGGTATTTGATGATTTCCAAAAGACTTGCACTGAAGAAACTGAAGCATTGCAGGCGCTAAAGTTTCCGATACACAATTAATCTCGTCCAGGAACAAAATACCTTCCCTAAGGCCCGTGGATTCCATCTTTTCATAAACAGAAGCCACAATTTCACTCATGGTGTATTCCGTCACTGCATATTTCCGGGACTGATACTGCTTGTTGGAAATAAAGGGAAGGCCGATGGCGCTCTGCCTTGTGTGATGGGTCATCGTATATGCCACAAGCCCGATGCCGCATTCTCTTGAAATCTGCTCCATAATCTGGGTCTTGCCAATCCCCGGCGAACCCAGCAGGAATATGGGGCGCTGACGAATCGGCGGGATCTCATAATTCCCATATGAATCTTTCAAAAGATACGCTTCTATGGTATTTTTAATTTCTTCCTTGGTCCGTTTGATATTCATAAGCTTCCTCCAACTCACCCCGCAGGTTCTGCGGCGGCACAATCTATTACTCCGATATTTCAATACCGTTATTTATCCGCCGGAGCAATAACTTTCATCCAGGATCAGCTTGATTGCCCAGGACGGCACGTCCACATCCAGAAAATCTTCCCGGAAAAACACGAATGCCGTGTCAAAAGGCGGCTTTTTTACTGGAAAAGTCCCATATCCGTCTGTAAAATAAATCAGCCCCCGCAGGTTCTGGAATTGTTTCTTTGCCAGTAAATCATTCACATATTGAAAGGCTGGGCGGAAATCTGTGCCTCCCATCCCCTGTACCTGGAACTTCTTCCTATATTCCGAAAGCTGCTTCCTGTCAGTCACTACGATATCAGATCTTACCCGCTCGTCGCACTGCAGAATATGCACGCAGAATTTCCGGCTAAAGGATTCTGACTGGCTTAAAATACTGTAGGTTTCTTCCAGGAATTTCTGTACAAGGCTGGGTTTGCAGGACATGGAAGTGTCAATCACAATCACAAGATCTTCCACTTTTTTTACTTCCCTTGTCTCCAAATGCTCAATCAATGGCATATTCCCATACAATTTCATGCCGTAATGATAGAAGATATAATCATAACTGTCCAGATCTACCTGCATTTCTTCTTTTAATACGCAAAATTTCTTTAGAAATTCCTTGTAATCATACCGCTGACGGTTTTCTACCTGGATCTGCTCTTTCAGGCCTTTGGATTCTTCCGCGGCTTCTTTTGAAAAAGTATCAAGTTCTGTCTCCATCCGGTCCCGGATATCTTTCCACTGATTCTCCTGTTCCATAGGCGCCTGAGGATGATTATCCTGGCGTTCCCACAAGAAATGCTCATCGATTGTAAATTCGTGGATCATCCGCGCCACAGTACGGAGATCCAGCTTCGCGTTCTGCAAGAGATAAAATATCCCCTCCCCGTTCAGTACCGGCAGTTTTTTACTAAGCCCCTGATACACCGCCCTGCGGTAAGGCCGGGAAGGAACCCTCAGGCAGCGGCAGGCCAAACCGTCCAGGATGGATTCCACTGCTATATCACAGGCAAGATTCCAAAGCTGCCTGTCTTCTGCCCCTCTTTGGTTCCACACATGTCCCAGCAGACAGTGAAAAATACTGTGGAGATAGCAGCGGTTCACGATTGTATTCCCTTTTCGGTACTGTTCCATGAGAAATTCCGGATTATACCGCAGCACTTTCCCATCTGCCGCTGTCCGCTCCAATTCCATGGAAGCTTCCGGCGCCAGGCTGTGCAGCGCCACGTCCAGAAAACGCATACTCAGATACAGTTCGTTCCGGCAGTCCGCCAAAATCTCATTACAGATATCCACTTTTTCCAATAACTGTTCCTCAAACATTTTGGCACACCCTTTACAAACTGAATTTCTTTTTCTTTCCGGGAAATCTCCGGTGCTTCACATCCATCAGCAGACTCACCAGTTCCGGCGCTTCCCGCCTCTTAGCTGTATCAAGCAGCAGTTCCATCTGCCTGTCCTCTGACACAAATACTTCTGCCAGCCAGCGCATGGCCTCCACATCGTTCCTCAAAACACAGAATTCCGCGCCCGCCCTCAGGTTTTCTGACAGCCAAGAAGTATATTCCTTTGTGCCCTCCCCCAGTTCATAGGGAAACTGCAGCCTTGCCAAAACCATCTCGGCAAGATCCGGCAAATCTATATGATGCTTTCCCGTCTCAAAAAGCCTGTCATACTCTTCAAAAACCACCTGGGTATTCCGGAATGCGTTGCGGTACTGAATACCCATACCATGGGTCTGAGTGGAAATAATCCTGGCCGGAGTATTTTCCACTGCTTCTTCAAAAAATTCCGGGTAAATTAAACGCCAGCGCTTTTCCATTCCAGCAGGAATTTCCAGTTCCAGATAACAGTCCACTGTCACCTTTTGTTTCAAATCCTGCAAAATTTCCCGGAGGCAGGAACCGCCTTCCACCTGATGCAGTTCCAGATGGGACAGGTTCCCGCATCCTGTAAATGCCCCGGCTCCCATATAGGCAAGGTTGCTGTAAAAAGACAGTCTGCTAAAATTCAGGCAGTTATAAAAAATATACCTTCCCAGACTTCGAATGGTTTTTGGCAGATATAGTTCTTCCAGTTCTGTCCCGCAGATGCAAGGAAAACCGCTGTCATGTTCCGGCTCTTCGTCCTTCTCCCGGGCAAAGGCATAGGCAGAAACTTCCGTTACCGGAATTCCTTCTATCCGTTCCGGTATCACCACACGGCCGCTGCGGCCGTACACCCGGAGAATGCAAAATCCGCTGTCCTTCTTCTCATATGCAAAGCTGTGTTCTTCCATCCCGCTTATCTCCCAATTTGCCGCACTTATTTCTTAAGGGCCAAAAGCATCTCTTCCACCGTTTTCCCTGACAAGGGATGGCGGTAATAAGGCGCTAATTCTGCCAAAGGCTTTAATACAAATTCCCGGTTCTGCATATCCGGGTGTGGAATTTGAAGACGCTTTTCGTCCACGATCCAGTCGTCATAGAAAATAATATCCAAATCCAGAGTTCTGGGACCCCAGTGAATCTTTCGTTCCCGGTGGGCCCCCTGTTCCACCTGATGAAGCAAATCCAGCAGTTCCATGGGCGATAATAAAGTACGGATCTTCAGCATACCGTTGAGAAAATCCGGCTGTTCCACGCCGCCATAAGGCTTTGTAACAATGATTTGTGATTCTTTTTCCACAATACAATCCTGATTTTCCCCCAGGGCTTCCACTCCTTTACGGATATACGCTCCCCGGTCGCCCAAATTGGAACCCACCGCTACGTAAGCACAGTGCCACCCTCTGGTAATCTTTACCGAGACAGTCTCCATGGGAAGACCTACAGGCGCCCATGGCTTGCAAATTTCCAAAGTAATTTTTTCCATTGCCGGAAATGCCAAAAGCAGCGCTCTTGCCATCTGCTCTGCCACTGTCTCAATCAACTGATAAGTATGATTTATCATAAAATCTGTCATAAAATGAGCCATCTCACCATAATGGATGGATTTTGTCAAATCGTCTTTTAATCCAGCCTCCCTGGTATGGGTATAGACGGCGGCATTGATTAAAAATTTCTGTCCCAGCTTATTTTCTTCCTGAAAGACGCCGTGTTTTCCAAAAACTTCCAGGTTCTTAATTTGTATTTGATCCAGTTCTTCTGTCATTTTAAGACCTCCTGAAGCGCTTCCGCCATCTGAATTGCACGTTTATTCTCTTTCACATCATGCACCCGCACAAAGGCGCATCCTGCCAGCACGCCAAATACAGTAGTCACCAGCGTCCCTTCCATCCGCTCAGTCACTGGAAGATCCAGAGCAAGTCCAATCACAGACTTCCTGGAAGTTCCCAACAGCAGCGGATATCCCAGATCATTTAATTGGGAAAGCCTGCGGATAATTTCCAGATTCTGTTCATAAGTTTTACCAAATCCCACGCCGGGATCCAGCAGAATCTTATCCCTTGCAATCCCAGCCTGTTCTGCAAGGCTCAGGCTTTCTCTTAGTTCTTCCTTCACATCCTCTATAAAATTACGATATTGGGCATTCTTGCGGTTATGCATCAGGCAGCAAGATATCCCGGATTCAGCGATCAAATTCGCCATTCCAGGATCGTATTTTAATCCCCAGATATCATTTACAAGACCGGCCCCTGCCTGGACTGCCGCAGACGCCACCTTTGCCTTATAGGTATCAATGGATATGGGAATGTCAAATCTTTCTGAAATCTTTCCTATCATGGACGCTGTCCTTATGATTTCTTCTTCCTCTGTAATCTGCTGGTGGCCGGGCCTTGTGGACTCCCCTCCCACATCAATGATATCTGCCCCCTCTGCAATCATCTCTTCCACATGCTTTAACGCCGCGTCTTCCTGATTGAATTTTCCTCCGTCAGAAAAGGAATCCGGCGTCACATTTAAAATTCCCATAATATAAGTTCTGCCTGCCAGATCAAATTCCCTGCCGCCAATTTTAAATACTGTCTTTTTCATGCTGTCCTCTTTCTCCTGTCCGTCAAATTATACATTATTTTCCCATCATCCGCCAAAATTCCTCCTGCAGGCACTGGTTTTTATCAAATTCCCCTCTGGTAATCAGCGTAACTGTCTGAGCTCCAGGCTTTTTCACCCCCCGCATGGTCATACACATATGCTCCGCCTGAAGCATTACCATGACCCCTTTGGGTTTTAAATATTCCATCAGCGCGTCTGCAATCTGAGCCGTCAGCCGCTCCTGGAGCTGCGGCCTGCGGGCATAAACTTCAACGGTTCTGGCCAGTTTGCTTAACCCTGCCACCTTGCCGTCTGGAAGATAGGCAATGCTTGCCTTGCCATAAAACGGCAGGAGATGATGCTCGCAGGTGGAATAAAAGACAATATCCTTCTCCAGCACCATGCCGCAGTCTGTCACCTCAAAAGTCTTGCTCAGGGCTTCCCTGGGCGACTGTTCCAGTCCGGCAAAAATCTCCTCATACATCCGTGCAATCCGGTCAGGAGTTTCTTTCAGCCCTTCTCTTGCTGGTTCCTCTCCGATTCCCTCCAGCAGCAGGGTTACTGCCTGCCGGATCTTTTCCTTATCTATCATAATATTTCTCCTTGAGAATTTCTCGCAATTCATTCAAATAGGACAGGGAGCCAAATGCAAGTATCATGGCATGTTCTCCTTGTGCACTCTCAAAAGCCGCCGAAACTGCATCCGCCATATGGGGGCAGTACCGGACCTGACTGTGATACTGTTCCGCCTCCTGTGCCAGCGCTTCTCCGTCCATAGCCCTGGAGGTTGAAGGGGTAACTGTAAATACCTTCCATGCCAGCGGAACCATTATTTTCAGCATTTCTTCATGCTCCTTATCTGCAAGTACTCCTATTATATAGATTAATTTGTAATTTGTAAAACCCCTTTTCAAGGTTTCCCGCAATTTTTTTGCCGCGTCCAGGTTATGGGCTCCATCCATAACAAACAGCGGTTCTGTATGCAGTACGGAAAACCTTCCCTCCCAGCGCGCCTTCCTAAGTCCTGTAAGGATATTTTCATCACAGATGAAATATCCTGCTTCGCGCAAAGCCATTGCCGCTTCTATGGCGCAGACTGCATTCTGTACCTGATATGCCCCAGCCATTGACAGCTTCACCTCCCCAAGTTCCCCATAGCGGAAGGACAAATTCTGATTCTCTGTGCCAAATTTAATATCCTCCGCCTGGTGCGCATCACTATAGACGAGCGCCGCATGTTTTTCTTTACAGCGTTCCTCCAAAACACGCTGCACCTGCTTTTGTCTGGGTTTTACTGCCACTGTCCGGCAATTTTCTTTTATAATCCCCGCCTTTGCCTCTGCAATCTCTTCCAGGCTGGTTCCCAAAAATTTCATATGATCCATGCTGATTGAAGTAAGAACACACAGCAAAGGATGCGTAATGATATTGGTGGCGTCCGTTTCTCCGCCCATTCCGGTTTCTAATATCACTACCTGGCACTGCCTGCGGTAAAAATATAAAAATGCCGCCGCAGTCTCCACTTCAAAGACGGTAGGCTGGTTCTTTCCCCGTTCCGTCATTGTCTCACAAGCTCTGCGGACCTGGGCAATGATCTCTGAAAACTCCTGGCTTGTAATATTCTCTCCATCCACCTGATACTGTTCCAGCCTGGAAAAAACAGCGGGGGAGGTATACATTCCGTTCCGAATTCCTGCTTCTGTCAGAATAGAAGACAAAAACGCACAAACGGACCCCTTTCCATTGGTTCCCGCCACATGGACAATATTCAGTCCATCCTGTATATTCCCAAGCTCCGCCATCAACTCACAAATGCTGTCAAGTCCCAAAACCATGCCTGTTCTTCTGCCAAGCTGATCCAAATATGCCTGGGTATCTGCTTCTTTTACCATATTAATCATCCTTTTTAATTTTGCACAATTTATAAAGAAAATCTTAATATTTCCTATAAGATTCGTAAATTTTACATTTTCTCCATTGACTTTTTTCTTAAAGTGATCTAATCTTTGCTTTGAAAAAACGTATTCATATTTTGTTCATAATCAGTTCACATATATATATGGAGGAAACTATGATGCACACTGCAAAAAACACTTTACAAAAGTTTACAGAAAAATACAAGTCTTTTTGTGAAAAAAGAAATGCAAAAAGGAACTCCAGAGAAAAACGGCATCTGCTGAACCCGGAGCAGCGGGAAAAACTCATTGGAATATTGAATAAGTATTCGCTGATTTTCCATTACATACTTGCGTGTTCCATCTGCTTTCTGGTTGAAGTGATTTCCAGACACTCTTTCTCAGATGCTTTTGCATTTATGTTTGACCGGGGGCTCACGTTCTTATACAATTCCCTAATTGTATTCACCTCCCTGCACCTGGTGTATTTTTTCCGCAGAAGAGCTTTAATGCGCACCATTATCAGTGTCATATGGCTGTTTCTTGGAACTATTAATGGATGCATCCTGTTAAAACGTGTGACGCCTTTCACTTATACGGATGTCAAGCTCATTAATGATTTGTTCACTATGAAGAGTAATTATTTCAGCAACACAGAAGCTGTTGCCGTCATCTTGCTGGTAGTATGCGTACTTGCCGGAATTATCGTTTTATGGAAAAAGGGACCGAAATATCAGGGAAAACAGAATAAGCTGGCCAGCACTCTTGCCATCGGCGTTTTTGCATTTTTAATTCCCATGGTGACAAACGCAGCGGTCAGCAACAACATCCTCGCCGATTATTTTGAAAATATTGCACAGGGATACAAGGACTATGGATTTGTATACAGCTTTTCTGCCAGCGTGGTAGACCAGGGCATGACCGCCCCCCGTGATTATTCTCAGGAACAAGTAGATACTGCGCTCTCCAAAGTCCCTGACAAAGACACAGAGACAGAAGAACTTCCGAATATTATCTGCGTCCTTTTGGAGTCTTTCATTGATCCAAAGGATATAAACTTTTTGAATTTTTCCAAAAATCCAGTACCAAACTTTGACCATCTGTACCAGAACTACTCTTCCGGATATCTGACCGTTCCGGTGGTTGGCGCTGGTACTGCAAATTCAGAGTTTGAAATCCTCACCGGTATGGGTATGCAGTTTTTCGGCCTTGGGGAATATCCTTACAAGACTATATTGAAATCCAATTCTTGTGAAAGCATTGCTTCCGACCTGGGGAAGAATCTGGGTTACGGCACTCACGTGGTTCATAATAACGGCGGTAATTTCTACAGCAGAAGAAATGCCTTTACCCAGATGGGATTTGACAGTTTTACCAGTAAGGAAATGATGAATATCCAGGAATATACCCCCCTTGGTACCTGGCCCACAGACGATATCCTCATTAATGAAGTGAAAAAATCACTGGATTCTACTCCGCAGCAGGATTTTGTCTATACCATCACTGTTCAGGGACACGGCGCTTACCCGGCCGAGAAAGTGATTCCGAATCCGGAAATTACCGTAAACGGCGCAATGAATGAAGCTAAAAATAACGAATGGGAATATTATGTAAATGAAATCCATGAAGTGGATAAGTTTATTGGTAATCTGATTGATATGCTTTCAAAACGTAATGAGAAGACGATGGTGGTATTTTTCGGCGACCATCTTCCCACCATGGGACTCACCAATGAGGACATGAGAAGCGGAGATATTTTCAAGACAAAATACGTAACCTGGAACAATTTTGGCGCTGAAAAAATCAACCGTGATTTGACTTCTTACCAGCTCCTTGCAAGTGTCACAGATCAGGCCGGCATACACGAGGGAACCATGTTTTCCTTCCACCAAAACAGCCAATATGCAATGACGGAAGAGGCTTCCAGAGACATGGAATTACTTCAGTATGATATTTTATATGGAAAGCGCTATGCATATCATGGAGCAGATCCCTATCCTGCTTCTGAACTGCAGATGGGCGTACAGGATGTCACTGCGAACCGGACAGAACTGAAGGCAGACGGGCTCCATATCCACGGTTCCAATTACACAAACTGGAGTAAAGTGTTCGTAAATGGCGTAAAAGTTCCTACCTCATTTATCAGTGATAAGGAACTCCTCATTTCCTTGGGAGATCTGTCTGAAGGAACCAATACTCTTATCGTAAATCAGCTTGGTTCTTCAGACACGGTATTCCGAAGCTCCAATGAGATTTCTTATCTGTACGCTCCGTCCCAGACGCCGCAAAATGAAAATGCAGCCCCCGTAGACGATACTGTGGTAGATACCCCCAGCAGCATTGATCGTGCAGTCAACAACGGACAGGAAGATGAGAAAGAACCCGAACAAACGGCTCCTGCCTCTCCTGCCGCCTTATAAAACGACAAAATGCATCGAAAAAAGAACGCTTCCAGAAACTGGCGGCGTTCTTTTTCTATTTTATTACTCCGTCTGTTAAAAAGACTCAACTGCTCAGCAAAGTCTTTTTCCTCAAAAGTACGCAAATATTGAAAGTTTTCCTCATTGTCCGAGACAATTCCGCTCTTTTGGCATTTGTGATAAATATCCTTTTTATTTTCACAAAAAAACCTCCCATTTTATGTGAAATACGAGATGTTTGACAAACCTGCAGATCTATTTCCGTGATTCTCGATTTGACATAATCAGCCAATTTGATATAATTTCAGAATACATATATGAAATGCTAGGAGGAGAACATTCAATGAAAAGAATAACAGCACTATTATTAACAGCGGTCTTACTGGTAAGCATCATACAGCCGGTATATGCGGCATATGCCGATGGCGGTACGTCGTCTGTCTCGCCAGACCAGGCAGCAAAAAATACAGCTTCACAGCCAGAGGATCTGACGTTTAAATTTACGTCAAAGGATTCATATGCAAAAACGTATTACCACCCTGAATATACTGACAACACCGGCTCTATAGCCTACGCTGGCCATAATAAATCCAGCAGCCCCATTACCTTTTCTGTCTCCAGTTCCAACACAGATATACTAAAAATCACCTCAAACACAACTCGAAATGTAGGCGCCTACGACCATTTTTTTGAGGTAGTCAAATTTGATTGCTTTAAAGCCGGCTATGTAGATATCACTGTTTCAACCGAAAAAGCCTCTTTCAAACAACGTGTTTATATCGTGCCGTGGAGCGTTGCGCTTTCCGCTCCCAAACAGACGGATTTCAACCACATTACCCTGAAATGGGAAAAGATACCCGGCATCAGCGGATACCAAATACAGCGTGCAGAAAATGACGGTAAATTCATAACACTTCAATCTGTTGACGCGGGCACAAACAGCGTTTCCATACCCGTAAAACCGAATGTGGAGTATTATTACCAAATTGTCGGCTATGTAAAGGATGATGTGCGCACTGTGGAAGGACTTACCGCTGCTCCAACGAATTTTACAGCTAAGAAAACAGCGGGTTCCACCATTTCCTCTGTACAAAAATCCGGCAGCAGTAATCTGGAAATCAAATGGAATGCCGCAAAAGGCGCAACCGGATATAAGCTTTACCGTTCTACCCAGGAAAACGGAACTTATAAATGCATTTACACAGCAAATAACGGACAAATAACCTCCTTTCATCAGAAAGTCAGCAAAGGTATGCCATACTACTACAAATTGGTTACAATCAACGCCATCGGCGAAAGTAATTTTTCCCCGTCTGTGTCCCAGATGATCCCGACAAAAAGCAAAATCAAAAGATTATCATGCAGCAAAATAAAGCAGAAAGCTTCGAACGGCTACGGACAATATTACGAATACTCAGACTGGGCGCATCCTGACCAGACATACTACTACCAGTCCGGCGGCAAATTCCACGCAGTATGCGTCCAGAACAACGGCAATTTAAAAATCTATACCCTGAGTTCTTCCTTCAAGGTGCAAAAGACTAAGACGATTAAACTCAAATATGATGTCTGGGGCGGGTTTTACCAGGGAATAGACGGCAATTTTTATGTAGCTGTAGGCTATGAAAATCCTAAAGAAAGCAGGAAGAAAACTGTAATTAAGGTAATCCAATACAACAGCAAATGGAAAAAATTAAAGACAGCAAATATCAAAGGCGGGGTTTTCAATACTTTTGAGGGAATATATTCACCCTTTGATGCCGGAAACTGCCGTATGGATATGCAGGGGAATACCCTGTACCTGATGACCTCAAGAAAGATGTTTACAGTCTTCCTCGATGGGCAGCGCCACCAGTCCAATATCTCCTTTAAAATCAATACTAAAACAATGAAGGCAGCGGAAGCAAACGAAAGTTATGCCAGCCATTCTTTTAACCAGTTTGTCAAATTCAAAGATGAAACGCTCTATCTTTTGGACCATGGAGATTCTCACCCCCGATCCATCAATCTGACAACGGTATCTGATTATGGCTCAAAACAGCAGGAAGTAAACACCCTGTCAATGATGAATTTTCAGGGAGAAAGAGGCGATAATTTTACGGGCTGCAAAGTGGGAGGTATGGAAATCGGAAACGAAAATGTACTTGTATGCGGAACCTCACTGCCGCATAAAAACAAAATAAAAAAGATTTCCGGTTTCGATTATAATATGAAATACAATGCGTTCCTTGCACTTGCCAACCGCAATACCGGGAAAGTAACATTTAAATGGCTGACGACGTATAATCCTAAAAAAACTTCAGTTATCGTTGGAGAAACGCGTATGGTAAAACTATCGGACAGCCGTTTTGCTATCCTTTACGCCACAACACAAAAAAAGAAAACCACTGTGAACTATGCAGTGTACAGCGATACCGGCCAAAAGATTTACTCTAAAAAATATACCGGTATGGTATTTGACGGCGATTCACAGCCTATTTTATATAAGGGGCGTATTGTCTGGATATCATCAACCAAAAACAAGACAAAAATTTACTCTATACCTGCCACATTTTAGCTTGCCTCTTCCAGAGACATTTAATTTGAAACCGCACAAAACATAAACAAAAGAAACAGGAATGTGCTATAATATTCTCCATCAATAACTATTTGTAAAATGAAAAGGAGACTGACGATGAATAACACGATTTGTAAGCGAAACATGCTCTGTAAAAAAAAGGTCCCACTAACTGTAATTTGTGCGCTGATGTCCGCATTGATCCTTGGCGGCTGTTCTTCCCCCACTGATTCATATAATCATTCAACTATTAAAGTTGAACCCTCTCCTCAGACTTCGGAGAACACCGAGGAAGATTCAAAGGAGGATTCTCCCTCTTCAGAGGAAAAGGATTCGGAAGATTCCACTTCGGAAGACGGTTTTGATTTCAACCAGAAGCTTACATTAAAGACTCCCAGCCCGGCAGCCGGGGAAACCCCCCGCATCCTGTTTATAGGCAACAGCCATACTTTTACAAATAATCTGCCCGGCATGTTTTCCGAACTGGCGGCGGCAATGGGACATCAAAGTGATGTACAGGAGGTTACCCAAGGCACTTATACTCTGACACAATTTGCAGATTCGGCAGATCCGGCCGGATCAGTGGTAAACCAAAAACTTACAGAAGAAACATGGGATTTTGTAATTTTACAGGAAAATACCAATGACGCTTTTTCTACTCCAGAAGAAACTATGCTCCCCGCTGCCAAAACATTAGATGAAAAAATTCGCACGGCAGGCGGGCAGACGGGCGTCCTCATGACCTGGTCCCCAAAAGAAGGCGCCAGTATCTGGAGCCTCGAAGATGTCCAGTCTATCCTTGCCCAAAATACCATCACTGTGTCAGAAGAACTTGACAGCCTTCTGATCCCGGGCGGTGTTGCATTTATGCGCTGTATGGAACAATATCCGCAGATTGAACTATGGGGAGAAGACGGTATGCACCCATCTGTAGCAGGTTCTTATCTGGCGGCATGTACTGCCTACGCAGTGATCTTCCAACAGTCCCCTGAAGGATGTGCCTATACCGCTGATTTGGATACTGAAACCGCCGCGCAGCTTCAATCTTTGTCTGCCGGATTTATCAAAAAATAAAACCAATAGATTCCCTCCCACTATTTTCCATAAATCATAAAAATTTCCATTCATAATATTTTTTTCTTGACAGATAATAACACCATGGTAAGCGACAGAGTTTCGAGACGGACATCATTCCAAGGAATGAACCAGATCGGAATGATGTCCTTATCAATAAATCATACGCTTCGGCGGATAAATACAATACTAAGAAACATTTGGAGGTGAATCAAATGACTAACAATTCTGGTTCTAACACAAGTAAAATGGCAGTACCTCAGGCAAAAGAGGCTATGAACCGTTTTAAACAGGAAGTTGCATCTGAAATCGGAGTACCTTTAAAGGAAGGATACAACGGCGACTTAACTTCTGCTCAGGCTGGTTCTATCGGCGGAGAAATGGTTAAAAAGATGATCATGAAACAGGAACAGCAGATGTCTGGCGGACAGCAGTAATCTTTGTCCTGACGTGAAATCTGCAATATAGAAATCCCCCTGCTTTGGTATTCAGACCGGGCGGGGGGATTTATTACTCTGCCGGTTAAATACCGCAATACTTATCTCATAAAAATTCCCTACAATTTTGTTAAATTGAATATCCATTTGATCCACCCATAGACGGATCCAGCCCGGCGCACCACCTGACCTTCCTCGCATACATGCAAAGTGCGCATTTCATTTTCAATTTCCTGCTTATTCGGCAGTTCTCCTGTCCTCACCACAACATCAAAAAAATCCTGAAATATCTGATGTTCCAGAATTAACGCAATTAATTTTAATTGTCTTTTTTTGTAACTTAATCGAAAGACTTTATTCCCTAACGCCGTTAATACCACAACTTTCTGTTTATCTTCGCTTATTTTCTCAAACAGTCCTAAATACTTGCCCGCATTATAATAATAGTCTGACTGGCGTACTTGAAAATCCATCAATTCCGCAATTTGCTGACTGGTCATCGGATTATCATAGATATGCTCTAATAAAGATATGATCCGTTCCATAGAATTCGCCTGTACAAACGGCACATCCGCCTGCTTCATATTGTCGTCTGTCCGGACGGTTGTTTCAGATCTTACGCGCAACAAATCATCAAAGGTGATTGTCGTATCCTGCAGAGAATAATTTTTCATTTGCACTAGCTCAATAGAAGAATAGTCCTCTAATACGCGGAAACGATATTCAAACAGTCTGTAAATCATATTGGAATAGACAGAAAAAACCAGCCGAATTGGCTTATTCACTTTTGTGTTCCACAACCTATAAGGATAATAAAGCTGGCGCACATGAAAATCTTCATGGATTACATTCTTGGATTCCATGATTACAACCGAATCGTCATTTTCAAATCCGGCGTCTATTTCGCACTGTGCATTATTAACGCAAACCTTCTGTTTCACAGTTCTAACCGTGTCTACTACAAAATCAAATGTCCCTGTCCCCATCCGCCCATTGAACGTAGCGGCATTGCCGGCCGTATTTAAAAAATCATCTAATATACCGGATAATACCAATACATTAATTGCATTTGCTTCTGAAGTAATATTATTCACATCAATGGACTCATATTCCGGCAATTCTACATGGGTCATTTGTGTCACATGTTCGTCAAGGGCTGGAATTTCCTGATACAGACAAAAATCGCTGAGTACATAAGAACTTCTGCTGTCAGGCAGAATATTGATTTTATGATCCCGTAATATTTTAGGCAGAGCATCTGTGCTGTCCCATTTTGCCATTAACCTCGGTTCTTTAAATTCCTTGATCTGGCTTGCCTTGATATGATAACACCCATGTTTCCTGATTTCTTCTACAATGTCATATTTATCAATCAATGCTTTCCACGCGTCATTTGCGGAAATACTATTTTTTTTCTGGGACATAATGAATAAGCACCTCGTTTATTCCTCCCCGTTTATTGGCATTACTGTTAATACTTCTTTTTGCCTGTACGGTCCGGATCTCATAATCTTTGTATAGCTCTCTTATTTCTGCACAGTCAGAATTAGACTGCAAAAACGATATGCCTTTTGCTTTCAATTTATCACACTCATTTTTTAAGGCAACCTGCTGGGCATAGGAGAAACCATTTTCGGTATAGCCTGTAAATGATGACGAGGATGAAATTGGCATATACGGTGGATCCAGATACACAAACGCGCCTTTGCGGAGTCCTTTCAGCGCCTCTTTATAATCTCCCTGCTTAATTGTTATTTTGGGATTTTGCAGATACCGGGACATTGCCCGTATCGTTTCCGCATTTACAATATTGGGATTCTTATATTTTCCATAAGGCGCGTTAAACTGCCCGGCAGAATTTACCCGGTACAAACCATTGTAACATGTTTTATTAAGATAAATAATCCTTGCCGCCTTTTGAATATTGCTTATTCTGGCATATTCATCAGTTCTGTCCAAAGCCCTTAACTGATAAAAATACTCCTGACTGTTTTCTCTATTATGTTTTTCTAATAATGCAATCAGTTCTTCCGGAAACTCTCTGATCACTTTATAAACATTGATAAGTTCCGTATTGTAATCATTAATGATTGCTTTCTTTGGCTGTAATTCAAAAAATACAGCGCCCCCGCCTACAAATGGTTCAACATAAGTCGAGCATTTTTGATTAATCAAGGGCATAATATCTGCCAGCAATTGTCTTTTGCCCCCAACCCATTTTAAAATAGGACTAATTAAAATCTTATCAGCCATGAAGCATTCCTTTCCGTTCACCTGAGCTGCTTGTCTCAATCTAACAGTAACATTATAAACTATTTTGGGGGTATTATCAATGTTCACATGAAACCCGCATGGATTTTACAGAACAGCAAGAACCGTCCAAATACTCAGACGGTTCTTGCTGCTGTGTAAAATCGAAAAATCTATTTTTTCAAACGAATATAAATCTGACAGGAATCATAATTCTCCACTGGCACTGGGAGAAGAACTCCTCCATTCATCAACGCGGCGCCTGTATATTCTCCTGCCAATTCCTGATCCTTCCACATCTCATAAATCCCTTCTGGACAAAGCCCCCGGAATTTTACGGTATGGGCCGCGGGGTTTCCATGCAGATCTGTATAGACCACACCCATATATGCTTCTGTTCCTTCTTTGTCCGCATACTCCCATGCTGTAAAATCACGATTTTCCAATGGAGAAGAAATCCGGTAATAATCGCCAAACTGGAACAGCCGATAACGCTCCTTAAAGGTACGAACCTGCTCTAATGCCTGCCTCTTCTCTTCCTCTGTCATCTTGCTCAAATCCAGCTCATAGCCAAACGTTCCCTGCATGGCACAGATTCCTCTTGTTTTAAATGGAGTTACTCTTCCATTCTGATGGTTGGGGCAGACAGATACATGGGCAGATACAGAAGACATGGGATATCCAAAGGAAGTTCCGTAATGAATATGCAAACGTTCCACGGCGTCCGTATTATCACTGCACCAAATCTGCGGGGCATAATACAGCATTCCCGCATCAAATCTGCCTCCGCCGCCGCTGCATCCTTCCAGCAGTAAATCTGGATAGCGTTCCAGCAGCGCTTCCATTACATGATAAAATCCCAGCACATATCTATGACGCAGCTCTCCCTGACGCTCTCTTGGCAGCAAGGTACTATAAGCCGCCGCAACCGAACGGTTCATATCCCATTTTATATATTGGATATTCGCTGAATCCATAATCGCAAACAGCCGCTCTTTGATATACGACAACACATCTTCCCGGGTCATATCCAGTACCAGCTGGTTCCTGCCTCTGATAGGATTCCTGCCTGGGACAACCATGGCCCAGTCTGGATGGCTCCGGTACAAATCACTGTCTTCTGATATCATCTCCGGCTCCACCCAAAGACCGAACATCAGTCCCAGATCATTGACCTTATCTGCCAGTTCCTTCAAGGTACAGCCCAATTTCTTCTCATTTACAAACCAATCTCCAAGCCCTGCATCATCATTATCCCTTTTTCCAAACCAGCCGTCGTCCAGTACCAGCATGTCCAGCTCAAGATCCGCCGCTTCCCTGGCAATTTTTAAGAGCTTGTCTGCATTAAAATCAAAATAGGTCGCTTCCCAGTTATTCACAAGAATAGGACGCCGTTTGTTTTTCCATCTGCTCCTGATTAAATGTCTCTGAAAACTGTCATGATAACAATGAGACAATTTTGCCAGCCCTTCACCACTATATCCCATAGCAAGTTCCGGTGTGACAAATTTTTCTCCCGGAGGGAGGCTCCAGGTAAAATCACAGTCATCAATTCCCATCACAAGCCTGGTCTGATGGAACTGATCCACCTCCGCCTGCATATGGAATCCGCCGCTGTACAACAATGAAAATCCATAGCATTCTCCTAATTCCTCGCTGGTATTCTGATCTGCCAAAATCACAAAAGGATTATGCTGATGGCTGGAGGTTCCACGGGTGCTCCTCAGCTCCGTAATTCCATGAAATAAAGAAACACGCTCCATCTCCCGCTCCGCCGCATGCCTTCCATAAAAGTGAATCAGATCCATACCATCATGATCCATATCCAGACAGGCAGACAATGCTTTGTGAAGCCTGACCTCCCGGCTTGTCCGGTTCTCAATCACTGCCGCCCTGGTAATGATATCGTATTCTTCAAAAACCCCATACAGCAAATGCAGATACAAATCTTCCTGGCTGTCTTTTAACACGATTTCCAGGGTATCTGTATGTTCATCTTCTGCAGCAAACATGGCGGGAAGCCCATCTAAAGAGTATTTCCCCGGATATGTGCGGTAACTGTCAAAAAACATCAGACAGTCGCTGACCCCTTCCCCCAAATCTGCATGAATGCAATTTACCCGGTAGTCTCCGCTTCCGCTGACCGGAAATTCCTGAGGCAGAAAATCCAGGGAATAAGTCCTGTCCTCCCTTGCCTCATAAATATTCCCGGAAAATCCACGATCTGCCATAGATACCAGATACGAATAGTCCGTGGCATCCGTCCGTGTTCCATAATATGTGTGCAGAAGAATCCCTTTATCATCCGCTTTCATCTGGTAGGTGCTGTTCTTAGTCTGAAGCGTAAATACGCTGTCCTGAATTATAATTGCCATACAAAGTTACCTTTCCTCATTATACTAACCAGAGATATTCATAAGGTCCCAGCATAATATGATTGTGGTACGACCTTACAAGTCTTCCGGTAATCAAGTCCTGCATCTCCCCAGGCAGTCCAAACCAGTCAAATGTACGGGAATCTACCCACTGTTCCTGTTCCGAAAAGTTCGCTAACACCAGCATTTTATTTTCTTTGTGATAACAGAATACTGCATTGTTCCCTGTATCTACCGGAACTGCCCGGCAGGAAGAACTGAAATAGCTGCTGGACTTGCGGATACTTATCATATTTTTGAGTTTAGAAAAGATCTGGCCCTGAACGGTTCCAAGATCGCTGCGCTTTTCGGCTGCTTCCCAGTCCATGCTGCCCCGGTGGAGCCAGCGGGAATCTGCGGCATATTCCTGGACATTTTTATAATTCCAGTCGTTCATCTGCCCAATCTCGTCTCCACTGTAAAGAAGTGGAATTCCTGTATAGGATATCACTACTGCATGAAGCAGGAGAATTCTCTTCACTGCCAGTTCCATTTTATATACATGCTTCTCATTCAATGCCTGCTCCAGACCGCACAGAGAAGCCAGTGTGCCGCTGTTTCTCGCATCTTTTGTGGCTGGATTATATTCATACAGTTCTCCTACTGCAAAACTTCCTGGATACCTTCCCTCCATAAACTGAATCATATACTGTTTGTGGAGTTCCGGGTCAAGGCCCAAATCCTTTAAAATACGGTTCTCAAATCCCCATCCGATATCATCATGGCATCTTACATAATTAATCCATGTCCCATCTCCTGGGATTCCATAGTCAATTGACAAGGAACGCTCCATGAGCCGCACATCCCTGGTTGCCAGAGAATTCCACAAAAGAACCATGAACGAAGCATTATACATCACGTTGCATTCTTTCGTCTCATGATTCCCAAAATATTTTACAATCTCAAAAGGCTCCACTATCGCTTCCCCCAGAAAAATCACACTGGGGCATACCTGCTGGATAATGTCATACATCATACTGATAATTTTATGCACATTGGGGAGATTCATGCAGGAAGTTCCAATTTCTTTCCAAATATATGGTATCGCATCCAGCCGGAAAATGTCAACGCCTTTATTTGCAAGCGTAAGCATCACTTCCACAATCTTATTGAACACCTGGGGATTGCGGTAATTCAAATCCCATTGGAATTCATAAAACCGGGTCATCACATACTTTCCGATATCCTCATAATAAGTAAAATTTCCAGGCGCCACCTCTGGAAATATCTGTGTCAAAGTCTTCTCATATTCCCTGGGTACGGCATCATCATCAAACATAAAATACATATCATCATAGTCATGATCCCCTTCTTTATATTTCTGGACCCAGACATGTTCTTTCGCCGTATGATTCAGCACAAAATCAATACAAGTGCGTATTCCCTTCTGTTTCAGCAGCTTCATCACCCGTTCTAACTGCTTCATAGTGCCGAATTTATCATCTACCATCAAATAATCAGAGACTGCATATCCCCCGTCGTTATTTCCTTCTCTGGATTTTAACAGAGGCATAAAATGCACATAAGTAATCCCAAGTTCTGCAAGATAATCAATCCTCTGTTCAAATTCTTTGAGATTATTGCTGAACTTATCCACATAGAGCATCATGCCCACAATCTTCTCTGACTGATACCAGCCATTCCCGTCCCGGTCTGCCTTTTTCAAGGCAGCGGGACGAGTCTTTTTGGCATGTTCCATAATGGATAAGAGCTGTTCCCATCGGTACTGTGTAATTTCATTTGTTCCATATAGTTCGTAATAGCTGCTCTTTAAATCCATATTGTATCTTCCTTATCATTGTTTCTATTTTACTGCTCCGTTTACAACACCATTGATAATCTGCTTCTGGCAAACGATATAGAAAATAAGGATCGGCAGAAGCGCAAGTAAGTAGGAAGCAAAAGCAAGATTATAATTCGTTCCAAACTGGGACTGGAAATTTAACTGTGCCAGCGGAAGCGTATTCACATCCGTGCCGGACATGATAACAAGAGGAGTCATCACATCGTTCCAGGTACTCATTGCTGTGAGGACCGCAACCGTTGCATGCATAGGCTTCATATTGGGGAATATGATTTTCCAATACGTCTGCCAGACATTCGCCCCGTCTACACAAGCCGCTTCTTCCAGGGCAATAGGGATATTTTTCAGATACCCGGCGTACAGCAGAATATTCATAGGCATAAAGAACACCACATATAAAAGAATAACGCCCGCCCGGTTTGCCAGCCCAAGCTGTGAAGTCTGTTTTACCAGAGGCATCATAAGTACAGCAAACGGCACAAACATACCGCTTACAATGTAGAAATAAGATGCCTTAAATATCTTATGGCGCGCCATTTTTCTTCCGATCACATATCCTGCAAGAGAGTGAAGCAGGATACAGATAATTACGGTAACGCCTGTGAGCAATAAACTGTTTCCAAGAGAACGCCAGAAATCAGTGACCTTCATTGCTTCAATGAAATTATCAAAACTCCAGCTTGACGGAAATGCCAGGGCGCCTGCCACATCATTTGTCATTTCGGAAGGTTTCTTAAAAGCTATAATGATTGTCATATAAAGCGGAAATAATATGGTAAGACATCCCAATGCCAATAAAACATTGATGACATTATTGACAGCCTTTCCGCCGACTGCCCCTTCACGATTCTTTTTTCCCATTATAACTGCTCCTCCTTTCCACCTAAGAACTTCATCTGCAGGAATGAAATAATAACAATTACAAGAAAGAATACAAATGCATTTGCACTCTGGAAACCGAACTGTCCGCCGCTCATACCATTGTTATAAATCAGGTAGGAAATGGACTCGGTACTCTGGGAAGGTCCTCCCTTTGTCAATGACATAATCTGGTCAAATACCATCAATGCATTTTTCATGCAAAGCACCAGGTTAATGGTGAAGAATGGAAGAATCAGAGGGAAGGTAAGGGTCCAGAATTTCTTCCAGCCACTGACGCCATCAATCATTCCAGCCTCATATACCTCTTCCGGAACTGTCTGCAGACCGGAAATATAAATAATAGTATTCATGGCGATTCCCTGCCAAGCGCCTACAATTACAATGGCAATCCATGCTGTTTTGGGGCTTGCAAGCATACTATTCTGAAGAAATCCGATTCCAGTTGCCTCTCCTACTGCAGGAAGAATGTATGTAAAAACAAAACTGAAAATATAACCTACAACCAGGCCGCCCAAGATATTCGGCACGAAATAAATTCCTCTCAAGGTGCTCTTTCCCTTGATTTCACGGTTTAACCCAAGGGCAAGAATCAAACTTATCACATTGACTGCTATGGTCATCACCACCGCATATTTAAAGGTAAACAAATAGGATTTTCCAACACGCAGATCTGTAAATAAATCTGCAAAATTCCGAAGTCCTACAAAATCATAATCACCGTAGCCTCTATAGTTTGTCAGTCCATAATAAAAACCTTTTAACAGAGGAAGCGTATTAAATAAGAAGAACAGGATCAAAACCGGAATCAGCATTCCGAGAAAAATCTTATCGTTCTTTGTCCACGCTTTATCTCTCTTTCCACTATTTCCCATGATCTATTCCCCCTTTTCCTGATATTCTTTTACTTTTCGGATGATATCTTTATTATATCTGACCCATTCTTTGTCGAATCTCTTCAGGAAGGTATCCAGCGCATCGCTTCCATTATCAAACAGATAGGTCTGAATCATGGCGTCTACTGCCATTTCACTTGGATAATGGTGATCCTGGTAGTCCGCTACGATTCCATTGTCAATATAATCTTTCATTCCTTCCAGTTCCGGCGCTATTTCAAAATCACCTTTTTTGCAGGGCACTGCACTCTGGTCATTTAAATAATCCTGAACATTTTCATCTTCCAGCAAGAATCTTAAGACTTCATATGCTTCTTCCTTATGCTCGCAGTCTTCCATGATACTGAACATTAAGTCATTGCCGGAATTCAAAATATTTTCCTCTGCTTTGCTGCTTGCAGGAAATACAAAAGAATCAATATTCATTTCAGGATTTACTGACTTAATTTGGGGAATCGCATAATTTCCAATTACATACATCGCCGACTGCCCTCTGGCGAACGCGGTACAGGCATCGTTATAGCTGTAGGCAACCGGATCCTTCTGTCCATAATTCAGAAGTTCCTTGTCCTTCTCTGCAATTTCCTTATACGCCTCGCTAAATGTGGCATTACCGCTATTCACCTGATATGCAATATCCGTGTCGCAGAGGTTTACCGCAATGGCATTCCATGGAGCCAGACAGGTCCAGGTATCTTTATACCCAAAATATAAAGGCTGTATGCCTTCTCCCTCTATCGTATCACAGAGACTTAAGAATTCTTCCCATGTAGTTGGGATGCTCCAGCCATGCTCTTCAAACATGTCTTTATTGTAGAGAACTCCGGCTGCATTTGCCATATAAGGCACTGCATATACGCCCTCCTTTGGTACATATTCCAGCTCCTTATTGGTGGCAAGATAATTTTCCTTAATGTCGCTAAGGCCGTCAAAATCAGAAATATCCATAAGCATATTGGCATCCAGGAAATTGGAATAGTTAATATCTCCTCCAATTCCGATAATGTCAGGATTATTATCCCGGATAAATCTGGTTTTCAAAATTACCATGGCGTCATTGGGTGAATCAATCACCAGTTTGATGTCATCATGGGAAGCGTTAAACTTCTCCTCCAATGCATCAAATACATCCACTGCTTCCGGCTTGTAATGAACAAGCTCAATTACAACTTTTCCATCTGCCTCTTCTTTTTTACCGCATCCGCCAAGCAAAAGTCCTGAGACAGTTGTCACAGCAAGGAATAATGCCATAATTTGTTTTCTCTTTTTCATTTTTTACCTCCTTGTCTTTTTCAACAATTTTTTTGTTAAAACCTTGCTTTTGATACGCTTAATTTTATTTAGTTATGTTTTGTTTTGCAATATATTTTGTATATAACCAATTTTATGTACAAATTATGTTAATGATTCCTGTACAATTTTCACAAAAATTTTATAATTTGTTTATTTTTACCCGCACAAAAAATGACCTTGCTATTTCTAACAAGATCACTTTTTAAAACGATTAATTGATATTTTGAACACTGCCGCGCACAATCAGCTCCACCGGCAGCTTAAAAGATTTGGCAATCACTTCTTCTCCCCGAATCCGCTGCATGAGAAGCTTTACAGCTTCCTCCCCTTTTTCCTCCACAGACTGGCGGATAGTGGTGAGCATGGGCCTGCACAGCCTGGCATAAACATTATCATCAAATCCAGCTACAGAAATATCTTCCGGCACCCGCAGCCCTTCCTCGAAAAACCTGCTGACTGTCTCATTTGCCAGCATGTCTGACACCACAAACACAGCCGTATAACCTTCCTGTTTTGCATTCATTGCAAAACTTCGGATAGTCTCCCTCCTTAAATTCCTTTCATCCGGCAGATAATAATAATCCTCATTGCTGTAGGTAATGCCATAACGCTCCAGGGCGTCGCAGTACCCCCGGAACCGCTCAAAGGTGCTTGACACAGGGCTTTTGCGATCACAGAAAAATGCGATTTTCCGATGTCCCTGTTTAATGATGAATTCGGTCATCTCTTTTCCGCCCTCATAATCGGCAATCCCGATATTATCATATTCTCCCTCTCCACAGTCTATAAAAACCACTGGTTTTCCCACTTTTGCAGCAAAATTCTGACATTCCCAAGGTTCCACGCCTACTACAATCCCGCCCTGAATATTGCGGGCCTGCAGCTTATGGAAAATATCCTCCTGCTTCTGGGGAATCCCGCAGACTGGATACGCCTCATATTCCTTTAGTTTCACGCAGATTGCATTTAAAAGTTCTGAACAAAAGGGATCCATAAAAATATTCTCTTTTGGCCGCAGATAAAAATCCACCGATATCAGTTTCAATGCCTTACTATAATTCTCCTGACGTACAGTCCTGCAAAACTCATACTGAACCAAAGCATCTTCAATTCTCTGTCTTGTAGCAGGAGACATTTTTTCCGTATGCCCATTCACTACATTTGACACAGTTGTGGGGCTGAGTCCCAGAATGGACGCCAGTTCTTTGATTGTAATCATATGATATCCCCGATCTATTTATTTTTCTCTGCGATCTTCCAAACCTCATCAATCTCAGGCATAGAGCGGATAGCTCCTTTTTTCGTTGTGACTAAATATGCGGCCGCATTGGCAAAAAGCAGCATTTCTTTCAAGTCCGCTTCGGTAAGATGTTCAATCTCCCGATCTAAAAGCTGATGCAGAATGCTTCCGCAGAATGTATCGCCTGCCCCTGTGGTCTCAATGGTTCCGCCCAGCTTAAAGCTTGGCTGATACGCTTTTTGGTCTTTATAAAAAGCATAGCTTCCCTCTGCTCCTGCCGTCACTAAGAGGAATTTCACTGGAAAACGTTTCCTGAGTATCTGCGCCCCGTTCTCAATCTCCTTCTCTCCGGTGAGAAATTCTACTTCTTCCTCAGATATTTTACAGATATCACATTTACTTAATCCGTATTCCATCTTCTCTTTTGCTGTCTGCAGATCCTTCCACAGAGGCACCCGAAGGTTGGGATCAAAGGAGACCAAAATCCCGGCTTCTTTCGCGGCATCCACAGCCTTTTCTGTTGCCAGACACACACCCTCATGCGTCATAGATAGGGTTCCAAAATGAAAAATCCGGCTGTTTTTTATCTGTTCTTCTTCCACCTCTTCTGCTGTGAGCATCATATCAGCTCCTGGGTTGCGGTAGAATGCAAAATCCCTGTCGCCATTTTCAAAGTTTTTCACAAAAGCAAGGGTCGTTCTTACTTCCTCGTCAAAGCACAGACCATCCATACCAATCTTTAAATCTGCCAGAGTATCACGCAGCAGATACCCAAATTGATCCTTCCCCACCTTTCCAATAAAGTTCGTACTCCTTTTACACTTGTTGAGCATCGCCAGCACATTACAGGGGGCCCCGCCGGGGTTTGCCTCCAAAAGGGAATTTCCCTGTTCCGAAGTCCCTGTGTAAGTGAAATCAATTAACAATTCTCCCAAGGCAGTTACATCATACTGTTTCATAACTCAGCTTCCTTTCCGGCATCTTTGCCAAATATTAGTGTTCCCTTCCACTATGTATGATTTTATTGTAGCAAAAAAATATGAAGTTGTCACTTATAAATGAAAAAAGACCATGACAGCTAGAATCCAAAATTCTTGCCATCCTGATCTTTTTCCATTAGTATTCCTAATTATTGGGCCTATCGCTGTACACGCCCGGAACCGTCGCCTCCAGCCAGTTTCAGAACCTCGTCCAGAGAAACAAGGTTAAAATCGCCTTCAATGGAATGTTTCAGACAGGAGGCAGCTACCGCAAAATTAATCAGTTCTTGGGGATGATAACCAATCAGGGAAGCAGCGATCAGTCCGGCGCCGAAGCTGTCTCCGCCGCCCACCCGGTCTACGATGTGCATATGGTATTTTTTGCTGAAATAATAGTCATTGCCGTCAAAGAGCATTGCGGACCAGCGGTTTTCGCTGGCAGAAATAGATTCCCGGAGGGTAATGGCTACTTTGGAGAATCCAAAGCGGTTCTGCAGTTGCTTTGCCACTTCTTTATAGCCTTCATGGTTTACTGTTCCGGCAGACACATCTGTATTGGCTGCGCGTATGCCGAAAACGTCTGCGGCGTCCTCTTCATTGGCAATGCAGACATCTACATATTTGCAGAGGTTTTCCATCACGCGTCCAGCCTTTTCTTTGCTCCATAATTTGCTGCGGTAATTTAAGTCACAAGAGATGGTAACTCCAGCCTCCTTTGCGGACTGACAGGCCATCAGGCATAAATCGGCAACCGTGTCATTTAAGGCGGGGGTAATTCCTGTAAAATGGAACCAGTCTGCGCCTGCAAAAATATCTTTCCATTGGAAATCATCGGAGGAGGCTGTACACAGGGAAGAACCTGCCCGATCATAAATAACCTTGGAAGGTCTTTGAGAAGCTCCTTTTTCCAGATAATAAATTCCAATCCGTTGGCCGCCCCGTGCAATGCAGGAGGTATCCACACCGTATCTGCGCAGGGCATTGATCCCGGCCTGTCCAATTTCATGGGATGGCAGGCGGGACACAAAGACAGCGTGGAAGCCATAGTTTGCCAAAGATACGCAGACATTGGCTTCTCCGCCTCCATAGCTGGCGCCCAGGGTGTCTGCCTGGACAAATCTCTGATATCCTTCCGGGGCAAGGCGCAGCATCAGTTCCCCAAAGGTAATTACTTTTTTTCCTGTCATAACGTTTCTCCTTTTCTCAAATAAGTCTGTTAAGAGCGGACAGTCCGTACAGCTTCTTCTGTCAGACGCTGAATTTCTTCAAAATTTCCTGCTTTGATCAAATCGTCCTTTACCATCCAGCTTCCTCCGCAGGCCGCAACCTTATCACATGCGAGATAGGTGTGGAGGTTCTCTAAATTAATTCCTCCCGTAGGCATAAAGCGGACTTGGGGATAAGGCGCCGACAGCGCTTTGATCATTGTCAGCCCGCCGGAAGCTTCTGCCGGGAAAAATTTTAACAGAGTCAGTCCCATGGAGAGCGCCGTTTCGATACCTGTAGCATTGTTAATGCCTGGAAACACAGGATATTTTTTCTTTAGGCAGTGCTTTACCACCGTGGGATTTAGTCCGGGACTCACAATAAATTTGGCGCCTGCTTTCATTGCCTGGTCAGCCTGGGCGGTGGTAAGTACCGTTCCAGCGCCAATGAGCATATCCGGAAATTCCTGGGACATGATCTGAATACATTCGGCGGCCGCTTCCGTCCGGAATGTGATTTCCGCGCAGGGAAGCCCTCCGGCACAGAGGGCTTTTCCCAAGGCTTTCGCATGAATAGCGTCATGCAGTACCACCACGGGAATAATTCGGGTGAATTTCAATTGTTCTGTTATTTTATGCATACTATAATCTCCTTATAAAATGCAGGAAGTATTTTTTCTGCGTATTTTTCATAGTATGTGGAAGAACAGGGAGTATTATTCTTGAAATTATTCCTGTGGGGATACAGGAAGAAATATTTTTTCATTTATCTATTGACATTTATTAGCTGGAATACAGTCCAATAAGAAAACTGCAGCAAAGACTTCATTTGCGGGAATCAAAAACTTATGGTAGAATATGAAAAAATTTATCTGTAATTTTAGAAAAGCTAAGAAACGCAATCAAATCTCCTGCGGCATTCGTCAAATATCCATGTAAACATGGCTATTTTTCTAAGTGCCCTGCGGGTACATTGATCGCGGGAATCAAACATGAAAGAGGGAGATTTGAACAGATGAAAACAATCGTAATTTACAATTCAAAAACAGGTTTTACAAAGCGATATGCTCAATGGATAGCCGAAGAGACGGGGGCTGACTGCCTGGAATTATCCGCCGCGAAAAAGAAAGATTTGAGTGCCTATAAAGCAATTATTTTTGGCGGCTGGGCCCGTGCAGGCAGTATTAGTAAAATTAGCTGGTTTAAGGAAAATATAGATAAATGGGCTGATAAGAAGCTGATTGCATTTTGTGTTGGAGGAAGCCCGATAGACAACCCGGAACTCGACAGAGCCCTTAAACAGAATTTCAGCGTGTCAGAGCAGAATAAGGTAAAAATATTTTACTGCCCCGGCGGATTCAATTATGAAAAAATGTCTGCCCCGTCTAAACTTATGATGAAAATGTTTATAAAAACGCTGAAAGCAAAAAAAGATAAAACAGAAGCGGAGCAGGTAATGATAAAAATGATTTCTTCCTCTTATGATATTTCGGATAAAAAATATATTGAACCGATTTTACAATGTCTGAAAAATTAACTTCCTGCCGCTTTGTCTATTTGATTATGGATAGTCAGGGAGCGACAGCTTAACTGCTATCGCTCCTTGCATGATAAATCCTTGTGCCAAGCCCGCCTTGTCCGGCATGCGCCTCTTACATGATCCCCGTGTAAATCCCCTCACTTTTTTATTTTCACCTTTTTCCCAGCCCCGCGCGCTTTCAAAATACTCTTATAAGCTTTCCATTTACTCTTGGGCACCTTGAACACTGCGTTCCCTGAAATTCCCTGGAATGCCTTGGTTCCTACCGATTTCTTTGTCAATTTTGTTGTCTTAATGGCAATGTTTTTCAGCTTCTTACATCCTAAAAATACCTGTTTTCCAACCTTTTTCACTTTTGAGGGGATGGTAAGCTTCGTAAGACTGGTACAGTTGTAAAACGCCTTTGTTCCAATCGACGCCAGTTTCTTTCCCATTGTCACAGTTTTTAGCTTCTTACATCCGCTGAATGCTCCAGAACCAATGGCGGTAACTTTGTCTCCCATAGTTACCGTTTTCAGTTTTGCGCATCCGCGAAAAGCATTGGAACCGATTGCAGTTACATGGTTCCCAATCACTGCCTTGGTAAGTTTCTTATGGTTCATGAAAGCCTTTGCCTCAACGGAAGTTACGGTATAAACGCCGCCATTCACAACAATACTTGCCGGAATTTTTACTGTCGTCTGTAAGGCATTGGCCGGTTTCACATACTTCACGGTTCCACTTACTTTACCATTTACTCTTTTGACGGAAAGCACCTTATAAACTGCCTTGGAAGAACTGTCCTGTACAACAGCTCCTTTTTTCAATGTCTGGGACGCTGCCGGTTCTAATTTTGACAGCTCTTCTCCTCTGGTTTTTTTACAGGAACTGCAGGTATATGTTTTCATTCCCGTCTCTTTTTCTGTGGGCTTTTTGGTTACAATTCCATCATCCCATTGATGGCCCCTGGGCTGGATCGTAAAACCGTTGGCCAGTTTCTTCCCGCAGTCTTTACAATATTTTTCTCCGGTAAATCCTGTATCTTCACAGCCTGCCTCTTTTTGATTCCTTATTTCTGTGTTTACATGGCTGCAGCTCTCCACATCCTTTTTCGGCAGTATCTCTGTTCTCGTGTTTCCACAAATTTTGCAGATATAAGTCTTAATCCCTGTTTCTTCCGCCGTAGGCTCCTTGGTAACGGTTCCTTCATCCCATGAATGTCCTTTGGCTGGAATAACAGTCCCCTCTGACAGCGGCAGTCCGCAGTCCTAGCAGTAAGTATCTCCCGTATAACCTGCTTCCTCACAGCCTGCTTCTGCCTGGCCTCTTACCTCTATATTTTCATGGGTACAATGTTCCATCCCCTTTTTCGGCAGTACCTCTGTCTTCGTTTCCCCACAGCCACTGCAGGTATAGGTCTTAATCCCCGTTTCTTCTTCTGTGGGTTCCTTCGTCACCACGCCTTCTCCCCACTGATGGCCTTTGGCTGGAATGACCGTCCCCTCTGACAATCTCTGCCCGCAGTCCTTACAGTAAGTATCTCCGGTATAGCCTTCTTCCTCGCATCCTTCTTCTGCCCGGCCTCTTACCTCCGTATTCTTATGGGCGCAGGTTTCCGTTTCTTTTTTGGGCAATGTCTCTGTTCTCGTTTGCCCGCAGGCACTGCAGGTATAGGCCTTAATTCATCAGTTCTTCCAATATTTCCCTTAGTTCCTCCTCCTCCACAGGCTTTAACAGATAGTCTGACACTCCCATCCGCAATGCCTTCTGCGCATAAAAAAAATCTGCAAATCCACTGATAAAAACCACCTTTATATTCATCTCTTCCTGCCGGATTTTCTTCACTAATTCCAATCCGGTAAGGCCCGGCATCCGGATGTCTGTCAACAGGATCCGGTTTCTTTTCCAGCAGCTCTTTCCATGCCGATATCCCGTCCTCTGCCTCTCCATCCACCAGAATGGGAAGTTCCATCTGTTGTATGATTTTTTTCATTGCTTTCATTTCCCAGACCTCATCGTCAGCCAGAAAAACCCTATACATGTACAGGCCCCCTTTCTTCTACTTTATCCGCAATCTCTATCGTAACCTTTGTACCCTCATTTTCCCTGCTGTCTATGGAAAATTTCATTTCTTCCCCGTAAAACAGCTTCAGGCGGCGGCAGATATTGGGCAGCCCAATACTATCCTCCCGCTGCTCCCCTGCCAATGATTTCCGAAGATTTTCTAACCGTTCTTCTGACATTCCGCAGCCGTTGTCCGCAACCATAATGTGCAGCCTTCCCTGTTCAGACCTGCAGACAGAAGCCTCCACTCTGCCGCCTCCCACTTTCCTCTCCAGTCCATGGAATACAGCATTTTCAATGATTGGCTGTAAAATCAGTTTGATGATCGGTCTGGCTGCGGCAGCCTCTTCCATGTCGATCTGTATTTGAATTTTCCCATTGAAACGGTAATCAATAATTCTGGCATATTCTCTGGTATAATTTACCTCATCCTCCACTGCCACTACATTTTCCTCTTTTACTGCAAACCGAAACATCCGGGACAATGCCAGCGTAATCTCAGCAATGGGTTTCTGATCATTGAGGACTGCCATAGCGCGGACACAGTCCAGCGTATTATAGAGAAAATGCGGATTGATCTGGTTGCGGTACACCAGAATCTGAAGCTGCTTTTTGACCAGTTCTGCCTGATATGCCCACTCCTTTATCTCCTGCAGCTCTGTATTTTTCTGGGCAATACGATCCAGCATCTGGTTCAGGCTCTGTTCCACTTTTCCAATCTCATTTTTGTCTTTCACCTCTATACGCAGATTGGGATGAAAAGAAACCTCATGGACAAAATCATCCATCTCCTGTATAGGACGCACAAGGCTCTGGTAACAGATAATTAACAGCCACAGTACCAACAGCGCAGCCAGCAGGTAGGCCGCGGCAATAAAAAATGTATTGCTGGACGATTCCTGGGAAACGCCTGCATCTGTCCCCTGAAGAACCAGGGACCAGCCTTCGGCAGCAAGCGTCCGGCTGGTCTCACCCGCACCTTCCAGTTTGTCCAAATTTCCGCTGCCGGAACAGGCAAGCACCTGACGTTCTGCATCTACCAAATACAGTTCTCCCCCAGGCGTAATCGGGGCATCTAAAAGGATATCCATTAATTTTTGCGTTTTAAATACCAATGTGCACATGCCAATCTGTTCCGCATATTTTTCGCTTCTCAGGTTATAAACCGGAAAAAATAATGCATAACAAGGGATCTTTGTGTCTGGCATAGCAATCAGCCCGCTGTACATCACCTGAGTCTCCCATTTTTTTACAAAACCATAATCCTCCAGCTCTTCCACTTCTTTCCCAGCGCTTGCAATCCGCTTCAGGTCTTTATCATACAAGAAAATATCCGCAATGGTGTTATCTAAAAGAAATGTATTAGAAAAAACCATGGAAATGTCTTCATTTGAAATAACGCGCTCTGCAGGATTTTGAAAAAAACAGGCATATAAAGTGGGAGAATAAACCATGGAGGAAGCAATCTGCATACGATTATCGTGGTAATCCTGGAGTTTCCCGGCCGTCTGATCCATCAAACCTGCTTCTGCCTGCCTCAGATTTTCCTGTATTGTCCGCCGAATGGAATACCTGGTAAGCAGAAATGCCACAAGCAGTACAAGAAATACCATTCCGCCTACCATCACAAGTTTTTGGGACGTTGTTTTTCTCATTCCTGAGGACATATGGTTTCACCTGCCTCTCTGCACTTTTGCTGATACAGGCGATCCTTTTCTTTATCCAGTTTGTAAATTCCATTCTGCTCCAAATATTCAATCAATGCTGCGTATTTTTTTTCAAATTCTTCTGGCCCATCCATTAAAAGAAGAGCTGAAATTTCTTTTCGGATGTATGCATTCAATGTTTCTTCCAGCTTCTTTGCCTCTCCTTCCAGAGTGATATCCGTCAGAGATGCATTATAAATCATTGTCCCCTCTGTCTTTGCATAAGCCACTTTGATTTTGCTGGCTGCCTCTTCCTGGCTTCCCGGGGCATAAGGAGCTGATATACTCCAAAGCCATGCCATATTGCCAAAAGGCCACCAGACGCTTGTCTCATTTTTATCAGGTCTTTCTTCCTGGGTAAAACGCCTTACCAGTCCGGAAGCGTCCAGCTCATAATCCACCCCCTGCAGACCGCAGTCCCAAAGCAGCAGACCTTCTTCGCTTGTCATATAATCCAGCCAGCGCGCCAGCTCCTCTGGATGCTCACAGGATTTGGAGAGAAAAGTATTCAGCCATCCTGTAGCAGCTGTATTCCGCTTTCCCCAGACAGGAAGTTTCCCAGAATCAGAACGAATCTGGCCGGAAGAAATCCATTCCAGGGCATTGATATCTGCATTTGCTATGTTGCCCATAAAGCACAACACCTGCCCTCCTGCCAAAGTATCCTTTACAGTTAAATTCTGCCAGGCAAGCTGCTCTGGCGATACATATCCTTCCCGCAGCGCCTGGTTCAAAAACTGCAAAGCCTCCTTTGTTTCCGGCTGCAAAACAGGGGAGCGGTATCTGCCGTCTTCTCCCACAGGAAGCATGCCAAAAGTTTCCTGTAAAAAATCCAGGGTAAATTCCTGATAATCCTTTCCATCTACCAAAAATGGAATAATTTCCCTCCCTCTCTGCTGCTGATTCCATTCCTTTGCCCTGGCAAATGCCTCCAAAACCTGTTCTTTTGTCCTTAAATTCTTAATAGAAATCCCTAACTGATCTAACAGCTTCTTATTCCAAATAATCCCGCAGTTCCACAGATAATTTTCTTCATCCGCATAGCACTGTGCTGTTGGAGGCCATTGTTCCCTTGCGTCATCTGAATCAATATGGGAAGGCCAGGCATACCAGCCTCCATCCCGTTCTTTTAGCATTTGCTTCACATCTTCTGGAAAGTCCTTCAGGATATGGGAATCTGGCAGATAGGTTTTAAAGAATTCTTCCAAATCCCACACCTTTCCAGAATCCACCAACTGTCTGATATGGTACTGTCTGTAAGGGATACCATATCGGGCAGCTCTCCATTGACCAGCAGAAGGCTAAGCTGCTTATCAGCATCCAGAGCAGGTACATTTGTATCTATTACAACTCCTGTCTTTTGTGAAATTTCTCCGGTAATGCTGCCTTCCTTTGCCTCCCACTGGGGCGGCTTCCAGAAATTTACATCACAGAACAGGGACAGTCGGACATATTCCATATCTTCCTGTTCCTGTATCTCCTGCCGCCCTCCCCATGCAATAATTGACAGTCCCAGCCCAAGCAGAAACAGAAAAACCGCACTTTGATATTTTTTCTTTCGTTCCATCTCTTCCCATTCCTTCCGCTTCCCCATAGGAGTATGTATTTCATTCACTATAGCATCCAAATTTATTTTCGTCAATTATAAATTCATACCTGTCAGCTCACCATACCGCCGATCATTCCAGAAGCGGTACACAGGATTAAAGTTGTAAAGAAACGTGAGATTTCCATGTTAATTCCCTTTTGAAATAAAATGGATCCAAGAATCAATATCAGGAAATAAATACCGCCCATTATCATTCCCCAGAAAAACCTTCTGGTCTTCATCACTTTACCGCTCAAAAAACCTCCTAAAAACCCGGAAACCACATAGATCAGCACAATTCCCACAGATACAGCGCTCTCACTAAGCTGCATTTTGTAGAGCATTGCTGACAAAACCAGCAGCAAAACACCTGTCAAAAAATACATTGCCAGCAGTATTTTTAAAATAGCAAGCACGGATACCCTGGGCCTTCTCTCTCCCTGAGCCTGAACCAGATTCTTTCTCATAGGATTCTTCTTTTCCATTTTCTCTTCCTCCCTTTTAGATAGAATGTCCATTAGATTCTATGATATTTTATTCTGCTGCTTGTAAAACTATTACTCCGGCGGTTAAATGTCGACGAATTTTACGAAGAATAAATTTTCATCTGCAAGGCGGAAGAATGAGTTGTAGCGAGTGCTACAACGATTGATGACAACGCGGCAGATGAAAATTTAAGCAAGTAAAAACGTCGATATTTAACCACCGGAGTAATATTCCCAGAGAATGCCTGAAAATCCGGCTTTTCCATTTATAAGGATTTATTTGACAAATACATAATTTTCCTCATCAGACAGCTCTCTGGCGTAGGAAAATCCCAGTATATGGAACGCTTTCATTCCTTCGGGATCGCAAATATGATTTTCCGCCAGGAACCGCACCATTTCCCCCCTTGCCATTTTGGCCAGAGTTCCTTTCTGCTTTACTTTTCCCTCTATAAGTTCTCCAAATTGAACATTAATAAACCTGTCTTCTGCTGTTATGTATTTTTCCACACATTTCGAATATTCCTTTGACGCCAGATTAATAATTGTCCTGTCTGCATCCAGCAGGCTTAAATATATACGGTTTCCCCAAAAACCATACAAATCCCTGTGCCCGTTTATGGACAATTCAGCCTGCATTTCCAGACGGTAAGGAACCACGCCGTCAAAGGGTTTTAACACGCCGTAAAACCCTGACAGAATCCGAAGATGCTCTTGGATATAGGAGAGAGCCTGCTCCGTAAATATTCCCGGAGCCATATGCTGATACTGCAGTCCTTCATATGCCAGAACTGCCGGCGTAAGCCCCCTTTGCAAATTCATATTCTGGAACCGCTTGTAATTTAACTTAGCAAGTTTATCACTGCATTTCCACAATTCTTTTGCATGTTTCAATGTAAAAGACTGTATTTCATTCTTCAAGATTCCGGCGTCTTCTATAAACTGGGGGAGCGCGCCAATTTCAAAAGAATCCGTATCTACATTCATCTTTTTTGCGGGAGAAATCATTATTTTCATATTCTTTCCAACTCCTTTAAAATAAAAAAGTGTAAAGTCTTTTGATTTGACCTTACACTCTTTATTGATAATGGTTATTCTTTTATTTTATCAATTTCCGTCAGATTTACACCAAGACTGTTGAGCAATGCTTTTAAAAAGATATAATCATCTTTTAGGCTCGCATATGTTTTCGATGCATTTTCTTCCTTTGCGATAAACATATGCCGTTGAATATTTTTAAAATCTTCGATTCCTTTCTGTATTATTTCTCCATTGTTCATCTCATACATTACCTCAATAATTATCACCGCCTTTTTGATTGATAAGTTCAAGATTGAATTTCTTTGACTCACTCATTATGGGGATTTCACAGGATTGAAACACCCTGAAAACTATTTTTATTATAGAAGATTTTTTGCAGATAAGCAATGTTTTTCTGATTATTCCTAACAGCCCCGAACATTTTTTTGACAAACCTGAAAAAAGCTATTATACTAAGAAAAACGATAGAATTTAAGAGAGAACACAATGAGACAACGTGAAAAAGAAGAAACTGCATTATTTTATATTGGCTGGGCTCTTGTCTTTCTGGCGTGCGCCCTTGTACTGCTTTACCAGCTCTTTCCCATCCCATTTTCCAAACTGCTACTTCCCTGCCTGGTAAACAGCATGTTTGGAATTTACTGCCCTGGCTGCGGCGGTACCCGGGCAGTATGGGCGCTGATGCATGGAAAATTTCTTACATCTTTTATCTGCCATCCACTGGTGGTCTATGCCGCTGTCTTTGGGGGCTGGTTTCTCATCAGCCAGTCCATAGAGCGGATATCCCGCCGCCGGATAAAAATCGGCATGAAATACCGGGACATTTACATCTGGGCAGCCCTTGGAATTGTAGCTGTAAACTTTATCATAAAGAACTTGCTGCTTTGCATATGGAACATTGATCTGTTAAAAAACGTCAATTTTTCCCTGTAAAAACTTTAAATTTTATTCAGCCTGAAAATCCATGCCAGTATTTCATTTGCCTCAGCGTCCAGACCCGTGTTATATCCGTAGCACAAAAGAACCTCTCCATTTTCCTGCTGAAGAATATAGTAGAATCCATTTCCTGATTCTCCCACAGAACCTGTATACCAGGCTGTTTTATTTTCTTTCCTGATGTTAGCAGCAGTTCGTTCTTCTGCCTCCAGGCCCATCATATACTGGTCAAAATTTTCATAAGTCAATTTCATCTCTTCCAAAGCCCCCTGGACATCATAGTTCCCGGATGCTTCTTCTTTGACTGCCAGTTCGCCGTTTGAGGTCAATTCATATGCCCAGCGTGCTTCCGGCGGAAACATATTTGAAAATATAGGCGCGTAATAAACAGTATGTTCCACTCCATAACGGTGTCCAAAGGGCTCCTGCGCCCATGGCAGTTCCTCCCTGGGATTGGTCAGAAAACACACTGCCACAAGCAGACATGCAAGGACTGCCGCTGCTGCCTCCCAAAAAGCAGGCTTCTTATAATTCAGCACATTTTTCACCCGTTCCTTTACATTGCCCTCTCCAAAAGCAAGAGGGTAAGCGGCAATCCTGCGGCTGGTACTACTGCATTCCAGTAATGTCTTAGCATATGCTTTCCTTCCGCAGAGGTCAAAATCTCTCACAGCCTTCTCATCACAGGCAAGTTCCAGATCTTTGCAGAACAGCCAATATGCAGCCCAGCAGAGGGGATGGTACCAGTAAATTGACAGCAGTACAAATCCTAAAAGCTTCCAGAGATGATCGCGTCTTGCAAGATGCGCCCTTTCATGGGCATTTACAAAACCTATCTGTTCCTCATTCAAAAAAGAAGGAAGGTAAATCCGGGAATGGATGACTCCTAAGATAAAAGGAGTATCAATGCGGTCACAGAAGTATAGATTCTCCTTCCATCTGACACGTTCTCTGGTAATCCGGTACAAATTCCAAGAACTGGCCAATGCATATACTGCCATCACAGCAATTCCCACAAGCCAGATCACAGACGCAGCAAAAATCCATATCTGCAAAGGATTCACACTGGCTTCCTCCTTAGGTGCAAAAGCTCCAGCCAAAACAGGATTTACGGCCTGATTCAAAACCGCTATGCCGCTATGTACGGCTGGCTGCTGCTGCAAAGCAATATCCTTTGCCACAGTCTGCGCACTTGGAATCAGGCTCAATACAGTCTGCGGGGCAAAGGGGCAGATCAGCCGTATCCCGGCAAGCCCCCATAAAATACAGCGCATTCCCTTAGGCATATTTCTCAAAATAATTCTCAAAAACATCACTGCAAGTATCACAAAATTTGCTGCAATCCCCATATTCAATAACTGGATAAATAAACCTTCCATACGTCATCCCTCCTGATAAGAATCAATAAATCTGCGAAGTTCCGCCACTTCTTCTGCTGTCAATTCTTTTCTCGCAGTAAAAGCCGCCAAAAATGCCGGAAGAGAACCCTGAAATGTCTCCTCCACAAATTTTTCAGTCTGCAGGGAATAGAACTCATTCCTGGAAATCAGAGAAGTCACAGTCCCATGATTGTTCTGAAAAATCCCTCGTTCACTTAACCGTTTCAGAACCGTATAAGTTGTCGTCCGCTTCCAGTTAAATTCCTCGGCGCAAAGCCTGATTAATTCTGATGTGGCAATGGGCTCATTCTGCCAAATCATATCTGCAAACCTGGATTCAATCACACCCATTTTCATCTCTTTCATTTGTACCTCCTTTTGTCTACAAATAGTAGACGCTTATAGTCTACCATTTGTAGACACATATGTCAACAAAAATAGAAAATAAAGAAAAAAAGGCTGCTGCAAAATGCAGGGTTCCTGCAATATATTGTAGAAATCTCCCGTTTTGCAACAGCCTGTTTTCATCCTTTATTTTCTATTTTTCAATAAGATAGTTTATCATCTCACACCCCTTTGCAATCCGGTTTCCAGACTGTGCGGCTTCCCTCTCATTGTATTTCCAGGTCTGACTCTGAGTCTTTCTGCTGTCATAGAGCAGATACGGCACGTCATCCCCGGTATGGGTACGGATACTGATAGGCGTAGGATGATCCGGCATTACCAGCATTCGGAATTCTTCCCCTGACTGTTCCAGTCCCGCCTTGATGGGTGCAATGACACGCTCATCCAAAAATTCGATTGCCTTTACCTTTTTCTCCACGCTGCCCTGATGGCCCATCTCATCCGGCGCTTCCACATGAACGTATACAAAATCATAATTCTCTTTTGTCAAAATATCAACTGCCGCCTTTGCTTTTCCCTCATAATTCGTGTGAAGACCGCCATTGGCCCCTTCCACAAAAATATTCTTCATGGAAGCTCCCACTGCAATTCCTTTTAACAGATCCACCGCTGATACCATTGCTCCCTTAAGCCCTGTTTTCTCCTGGAATGAGGACAGCGCCGGCCTGGTCCCTGCCCCCCAGAACCAGCAGGAATTTGCGGGATTTAATCCCTGTTTTTTCCGTTCTATGTTGATGGGATGACCTTTAAGGATATCATAACTTTTTTTCATCATTGCAGAGAGCATGTCATCACTGGGCAAATACTGGCCGATGGTCTGCCCCAGCACGTCATGCGGCGGCGTCAGTTCCAGGATCTTCCCCTGATCCCAGATCAGCAGATGGCGGTAGCTGGTTCCCACATAAAATTTGTAACTATCCGTCTCCAGCTCTTTTCTCACTGCATCCAGCAAAACTGCTGCATCTTCTGTGGAAATCTCTCCAGAACTGTGATCTAAAATTTTCTTATCTTCATATTTTTCTTCCTCTTCAGAAAGAGTTACGATATTACAGCGCAGGGAAACATCTGTGGGCTTCATATCCACCCCGATACTCAAAGCTTCCAGGGGGGAACGCCCAGAATAATAAATCTTTGGATCATAGCCAAGCACAGACAGATTCGCTGTATCGCTTCCTGGAGACATTCCGTCTGGGATGGTATGCACCATTCCGATTTCCCCCTCTGCTGCAAGTTTATCCATATTGGGGGTTTTTGCATATTCCAAAGGCGTCATGCCCTGAAGTTCTTCCAGCGGACGGTCAGCCATTCCGTCACCCAGTACAATAACATATTTCATTTCTTGTCCTCCCTTAATTCAGGGGCTGTTGTAATGCGAAAGATTTCTACAATATACGGCACAAATACTCTTGGCTTAGTAATATATATTGTAGAATGCCTGCATTTTACAACAGCCCCCTCTTCTATTTCTATACTACGCGGATTCTCTGTTTCATCCCTTTTAGCGATGCCGCTTTTTCCTCAAAGGCTTTCTCTGTCATTACTCCCGTCAGGAACCCTGTCTCTCCGGAAACCTCCGGCGCCTCTATAAACTCCACATCGCCAAACATGGCCTTGACCTGCTCCTGCCCTTCTTCCGTACGTACAAAGAAACGGCTCTGTGCTTTCCCTTTGTCCACCAGATCCATTTTCCCGGAACTCCAGGAAATCAGGATATTCTTATGCAGATGCTTTGCAATATCTACAATATCTGCCACCACCGCGCTTGCCGTGGGAAGTTTCCCTGCGCCGCTTCCATAAAACATAGCGTCCCCTAATACATTTCCATGGACAAAAATGGCGTTAAAAACATCATTGACACTATACAGGGGATGCTGCTGTGACAGCATAAAGGGGGCAACCATGGCGCAGTAACCTTCCTCTGTCTTTCTGCTGGTAGCAAGAAGCTTAATTACCCTTCCCATAGCTGCCGCATACTTTATGTCATCTGCAGTAATCTTGGTAATCCCCTCTGTATAAATATCTTCAAAATCCACCTGCTGTCCGCACACCAATGAGGTGAGAATTGCAATCTTTCTGCAGGCGTCATAGCCCTCCACATCTGCGGTGGGATCTGCTTCTGCATAACCCCTGGACTGTGCGTCTTTTAACACATCGTCAAATTCCAGCCCCTCAAACGTCATTTTGCTCAGCATATAATTGGTGGTTCCGTTTAAAATACCTGTAATCTCTTCAATCTCATCTGCAGTCAGAGAAGAATTCAGCGGACGGATAATAGGGATTCCTCCGCCTACGCTTGCTTCAAACAGAAAATTAATACTCTGTTCCTTGGCAATGGCAATAAGCTCTGCCCCGTGTTTTGCCACCAGAGCTTTGTTGGAAGTGGTCACATTCTTCCCTGCAAGCAATGCGCGCTTTACAAAGGTATACGCAGGCTCCACGCCTCCCATTGCCTCCACTACTACCTGAACTTCCGGATCTTCGGCAATGACGTTATAATCATGAATTACCTTGTCCTCCATGGGATCCCCTGGAAAATCCCTGAGATCCAGAATATATTTTACCTGAATTTCATCGCCTGCACGTTTTGCAATACTCTCACTATTGGTGTTTAATACTTCCACCACGCCGGAACCTATGGTTCCATAACCTAAAATCGCTATTTTTATCATGATATCACTCCCTGGCTAATATTTTTAAATAATGGATTCCTTCCTGCTGTTCCATGTTTTCTACCATCTGGGACACATTTTTCGTATCTGGCAGCACGTCCACACTTAAGGTAAGGGACGCAATTCCATTTACCGGAATACTCTGATGAATCGTCAGAATATTTGCGTGGAAATCTGCCACAATTTGAAGCACCAGGGATAATAATCCCGGCTCATCATCCATTTGAATCACCATTGTAATGGTCTTTCCCTTGGCATTGTCATGAAATGGAAAAATGTCATCCTTATATTTATAAAAAGAGCTTCGGCTGATTCCCACCAGATCGGTTGCTTCCTGCACGGACTCTGCACGTCCTGACTCCAAAAGTTTCTTCGCCTCCACTACTTTTAATAATACCTCTGGAACAGCTTTCTTTTTTAAAACAAAATATTTTGTCTTTTCTTCCATAACTGCCTCCGGTTTGTTTGTCTATAAAAAACAAATGTGCTCACTGCAAAGATATTAGCACATTTGTTTTTTTTATGCAACCTCTTTTTTTAATTTTCTGCTATACCAATACTAAGGCTTTTCCATTTTAAATAAGCATTCATAAACAAATCTATTTTTCCGTCCATCACACTGTCTACATTTCCGGTCTCTGCATTGGTGCGGTGGTCCTTCACCATAGTATAGGGCTGCATCACATAGGAACGGATCTGGTTGCCCCAGCCGATTTCTGTCACCTCTCCACGGATATCCGCAGCCTTCTTCTCATTTTCTTCCTGTTTCAAAAGATACAGCTTCGCCTTCAGCATCTGCATTGCTTTATCCTTATTCATATGCTGGGACCGCTCATTCTGGCATTGTACCACAATCCCGGTGGGAAGATGGGTAATGCGGATTGCGGAGGAAGTTTTATTAATATGCTGTCCTCCGGCGCCGCTGGAACGATATGTGTCAATGCGCAGCTCGTCGTCTTTCACCTCAATATCCAGGTCTTTTTCAATATCCGGCATCACATCACAGGAAGCAAAAGAGGTCTGCCGCTTGCCTGCCGCATTAAAAGGTGAAATGCGCACCAGCCGGTGCACGCCTTTCTCAGACTTTAAATAGCCATAGGCATTTTCTCCCCGAACCTCAAAGGTTATGGACTTAATGCCTGCTTCCTCACCGTCCAGAGAATCCAGAACCTCTACGGTAAATCCTTTATTCTCCGCCCAGCGCTTATACATGCGGAACAACATACTGTTCCAGTCACAGGATTCTGTTCCCCCGGCTCCTGCATGGAGGGAAAGAATGGCGTTTTCCCCGTCATATTCTCCTGACAGCAGAGTTTTTATCCTGATCGTTTCAAAAGTCTCCTCAAACTCTGCAAGGGCTTCCTGGATTTCTGGTATCAGGGAAGCGTCATTTTCTTCATAGCCCATTTCCAATAAAGTTTCGATATCTTCATACTGCCCTGTCAGACTGGCATAAGTCTCTACATCATCCTTTAAGCTTTTCAGCTCCTTCATTTTACTCTGGGAACGCTCTGTATCATCCCAAAAATCCGGCGCTTCCATTTCCCGTTCTAATTCCTGGATTCTCTGTTCTTTGTTCGCCAGGTCAAAGTGAATCCCTCACTTCCACTAACGGTTCTTTGTATGTGTTCAAAGTTGTTTTGAACTGATCTAATTCAACCATCGTGTCACCTCTTTCTATTTCAAATTTCTGATGTTTATTATAAATGTTTCCTGCTTGTGTGTCAAACAAAAGCCTCTGGAACAAACATTTCCACCATTAACAATAGTATTTCTGTGTCTCAATCATATCTGCGTAAGTCTGAATATCAGGATATAACTCAGATCGGCGTTCGCCGCTGAGCATCAATTCTCTTGCGATTTCATGAGGATTGATAATATAAATTACTTTTAGGCAGCCGCTGATATAATCTTGTTCTTCCATGTTCCGAATATCCCTGTTCCTGTTTTTACATTTTTTCTCTACCCCTTCCTCAAGAAAATAATTGGGAAACATGGTAAACGCCCCCCGCTGGGTACGAATACGGTTACTGTGATAGGGATGCAGAAGTGCCATCGGCGGCAAAATTTCCTGGTCATATGTCTCAATACTATACGGTACCGCATCGGAATAAATCCTCAATGCCAGATAATAAAAGGGATTGAATTCAAAGGTATACACTGCTCTTTTAAAGCCCTCCCCAAAAGACTTTCTATAATCTTCCAAGGCACAAAGACTGATGACCCCTTTAATTTCCAGATCACTTTTGTTTCCATCAAAATAAATCTCCCTATGATTCTTTATCTCTTCACAGATAGGAAGCCAATCTTTCCACGATCTGCACATGGTTCTCGATTTTTTTATGTCAGTTGGAAGTTTCTCACCCATATAACCATATACTTTTTTATTTAACTCATATGGATTTAGCACCCACACGCAAGGGGTGCAATGATAGCGTTTATATTCCAATTCTTTATTAGCCCGGGTGTCGATAAATGGTTCCAAGGCAAAAGACAATGCCGTTCTTGCCGATTCCGTCCAGTCCATCAGCCTTGTATGCCCAAAATGGTGCTGGTAAATTTCCTGCCATTCACTTTTATAGACCGGATTGGAATCTACATAGTGGAATGCCCTTGCTTTAAAATGCTGATAGCGGTAATCCTCTTTCAAATTCATCTGTGTATAGGTATTATTTCCATTTTTCTGAAAAAACTGACCGCGGTACAAGGTTGGAATCAGGTTATAATAATTGTGGCCATGTCCGCGAAACCAAAACCGTAACTCTTTCCCGTTATCTTTAAAATCCTCTTTCACATCATTCAGCGCACCATAAAACTCTGCCAGCGTTGACGCATAAAATTTTGAAATCATTTATTGCTCCCCCTCCTCTTCTTTACCACACGGCTCCCCTGCCTGATCCTCCTGTTTTGGGGAAATGTCATCCTGAAACAATAAGTCCAGTATTATTTTGGGATTATCTTCCTTATCTATATCCTTTTTGATATTTTGGATACGATCAAACATTTTCTCATAATAATCAAACACAAAGAGATTCTGATGGTTTAAGCACCTGCCTAATTTCTTTTGCTCTATAACAAACGAATAGCTGTAATCATTATAGTACTTTCCTATATCTTCGATATTTTTATCCTGATAGCACTTTTGAATCCATAATTCTTTAGGTGTAATTTTTTCTGCTGGATCACTCGTATGCGAAACCTCTTGGTACAAATTTTTTCGGAGCAATTCTTTTTCTTCCTTTGGATCCAGCGACTCCCCATCATTGCCCTTTAGCACCTGTTTTTTTACTTCAAGGACATGTGAATATAGTTCTTCCACCAATTTATCCCTGTCCTCTTCTAATTCCGACTCAAGATTCAGGTCTTGATATAGGGAACGCATCCATCTTAAAATCTCGATCTGCCTTAATAATTCCCTATTTTTCCTATATGTCTGTTCAAAATTACTGATAAAATATACGATCTTGTCAAGCTGCGCCACCTTAATTTCCTGAAACTTTTGCTTGTCTAAAAATGAGCGAAACATACACATAAACTCATCTACAGAGCCTTCTAAATTACCGGACTCCTTTTTATTCTTTAACTCCTCCTCTTTCTTTAATTCCTCCTTAAAACACTCATTTTGTTGTCTTAAACAACCCTTTAAATCTTCCCAATACAACTGTAATTTTCCGTGGAATTTGTCTTTATTTTCTTTGTCTTGGACTTCTTTCCGATAATAAGACAACAGTAAAGTACGGATCCTGTCTGCAACTAAGTTTTTTGATGCTCTTCTTGGAATTTCACGTTCTTTCCGAATTATATGGATGCTATACATAAAATACCCATATGCTGTAAACCGGAACGCCATGCACATTCCAAGATCTGCAAAGATCTCTTCATAATTTGCCACCTGATCCTGGACAATGCTTTTTAATTCAATTTCCGATGTCCCCTGCAAAGCCTGGCTGTAATTATCCACAAATTGTTTAGGTTCTCCATTAATGATTCCCAAAGACATCAAAAGACTCTGATTTTCCTCCAATAAAATCCACTGGTTTTCAAAACAATACCTGTCTTTCAGCCTTGCCAAATAATCTTCATGCATAGAATTATGTACTTTTTCCGCAAAGGCTGATGCGTGATTGTTCTCTGGAAAATACAAATAATTTTTCTCTTGTTTCCCTATTTTTACATGGCTCTCAATGATGGAACGCCTATAACAAAATTCATAGAGCTTCTGATAAAATCGTATTGTTTCATCTTGTCCTTTCTTATTTTTTTCTATTCCTTTTGATGTATTGGCGCTTTGTTCTGACCATTCCTGGAGCAATTGTATCGCTTTTTTAATTTTTCTTCCCTCTAAGGCAGTTACAACCTCTTCAAATTCAGCATACTTTTCCTTTAGCTTCATTTGCTTTGTTTCTGCTTGTTCCTCTTCCCAAACCTCTTTGTCTGCCTTCTTCCATATGTCAAGAAAGCAAGGAAGGATATAGTGAATATACTTTATCCCTATCTTATTCTGAGAACTACGCTGCTCAAGCAGCTTCTCCGCAACTTGTACAATCCCCTCATATTCCTCGTCAAAGGAAGAACCATTCTTCCATGCCTTGATCTGCTCTTCCCATTCTTTCCACAACTGCATATCCTCCTTCGGTTTGAGCAAATCCAATAAAAGATTCAAAAGCAGCGTGTGCTTCCATACCTCATCATTCTCAGAAGGTACACTGCCCACGATATCCTCTGGCCGTAAAACGGGTGCCTTTACAAGATAAGAAAGCTGGAGCAGTTCTGTATAAATGGTTTCATTCCGCTCATTTTTCTGGTATTTCATCTCTCGTAAGCCAGTAATTTTCCAAAATTGTTTCAGAAAATATATTCCAATATCTTTTAATTTGATATGGCTGGCATGTTTCTCAATAAATGTTTGGAATTCCTCCTTCAGCACCTTCTCTATATGCATCAGGAAAAAACGTTCCCTGGGCTCATAGTGTCCCACTTTGCATCCGACATTTGTTCTCTTTAATATCTGTTCCATCATGTATTTTGATAAATGCCCAATCAAGAAACTGATTACAAACTCATTTCTTTTTTTTTGGCCAATATAACGGAAATTATGGGAAATCTCATGCGTAATCATTGGCAGCACATGATACGCATTTGCAAACCACTGATAATTTGGGCATCTTATAGCAAGCAGCGTATTCCATGGTTTTAAATCTAATCGGCTTGTTTGGGAATCTTCCTCATCATCTAATACAGAGATCCTTCCAAATAACGTATGCGCCTCAATTCTGGTAGCATTAAAATCCAACGCAAAAAAAGGCAAAATCCGCTCCGCCCCTTCCTCCTTATGGCTGTTGTAATAATTTCTGCTGATTTCGAACAAATACATCGTGTATGCCATCAAATATTTCTCAATATTGACTTTGGTCTGCATCTCATAATTTGGAATATTTACAACATACTGATTAACAGACTGCATCAGCTTATTAAAATTATTGATACTGAAAATCGCCTGGCTAATATCACTGCATGTCTGCCGTATAACAGCTTCCCTTTCGGAATAATTCTCCAATTCATTTGCCAGCAATTCATACTGCTGTACCCCATTCATCACACTTTCTAACTGGGCATAAAAAACAACCCCTTTCCACCAGGAACTCTGGCGAAACCAATAATCGTTATAAGTATAAAACAGCTCTTTTAACAGGCTTTTCTGTTCTCTCAATTGACTTTTGAATGGATGCTTCTTTACAATGATTTGTTTGGGAAAATTAATAGTCTTCCACTCAAAATACTCTATCAATTCCCTGTCTTTTAATTGAAGTGCCGTTGAATTTCCAAGAATATCCCCATCTTCTTTGGAATCTAATGGTTCTTCTCCACTTGCAGAATTGCTTTTCGTTTGTTCTGCATTATATTTCACCCTCATATAAGTACATTGTATTTGAGAGACATTCTCTTTAAACAGCTTCTGCAGATCTGAGAAAGCTGTTATCTGATTCATTGTTTCATCACCGGATTTTATCTGCCAGATAAAGGGATATAATTCTGCAAAAGTTTCAAAATCAAGTTCCAAAGAATACCGCCCGCTTCCTGTGATGCCATACAAATTACAGGAAACGGGCAAACTTTCTTGTATCGCTTTTATTATTTGTTCGGAACAAATGATTCGTAACTCTAGGAAAACTCCATTATTTTTTCCAAGCAGCTTATTTTTTTCAACTGATTGATACTATTCATTATCAGGCAATTCAAACAATGTGTAAGAAGTTGTGTGACAGACTGCTCCCCTTATCTGGCCTGACTTCCAATCGGAAATCTGTTGCTTAACATTGTAAATATTTTGAAGGGTGTCTGTCCTCATCACAATACACAGATCCGCACAATTCGGCGTATAGAAAACCTTATAACAAATCTTTGACTCCTCTTCAATTTCATTTTTTTTATTTACTATTTCATAAAAAGCATTTTGATATTCTCTTAATAATGTTTTATAAACTTGTTTTAAATCACATGGTTGGGAGCCAATATTATTTTCTTCTTCCTCACCAGAACCCTTTCCCACTGTTACTAAGATAATCCCTAGAAATGGCTGCCTGCTCTTTTTTTCCTTATCCTCTATTTCAAAAGGTTCCTCTTCATTAATTTGGGGAAACGGGCTACTTTTTTCTTGCTGCTGATCCTGCTTTTCATTTTTTCTCCTTGTCAAAAGGGTAAACATCTGATTCGTCATAATGCGCTGTTCACTCTTTTTATACGGATATTTTGTTAAAAAGCAATGCTTATAATCCAATATAGCTCTCTCATCTTTTGCCTTTACATATGACATTTGATCATAATATCCAAGGCTGCAGAACCTGGAAAAGTATCGGTTCTTTTCAGGCATTTCTATGGATTCTTGTGCAGCTTCCTCTTTTTGTAAAGAGGCAGAATCATTCTCTTTCTCAGTAGTTTTTTCTTGCTTTTTGTCACTTTGTTCTTTATGTAACGGTACCAGCTTCTCAAAATGGAGCACTCTCATATTTAAGATATCAAATTCCCATTCAGAATTAGATCCAGACTTTGACTGCATATTTTTCTCCCCTTTATCCGTATCTTTCCTTTCAAAACTCACTCCCACATCTTGACACTATATTCAGGTCAGCATAGCTGACAAATATATAACTGAATCCATACGCATCTTCATGAAGCAGTTCTGACTTAACATTTGTTCTTATCGTTAATTTTTATTTGGTGATTCAACACAAACATTTATATGACAAAAACAGGTGATTACAAAATGAAACAACAAAACCACCAAATTCTACAATTACCTACTTTTAATGACAATGCCAAAAAATATCGTATTGAACAATCCAATATGCCGCAAACTATACCCTCTCTGAAACATCCCATTATGGCCATGCGGCCGTCTCACAAGGTACACTCAAAGACGCTTATTTGGGCCATTAGGCATTACACGTAGTATCAATCACCTTGAAAAACCCCAACTTCCTGGCACACTTAATTTTATTAAAGAAAAAAAGAATACTATGAACAACAATATGATACCTTGAATAAGCGATACGGCAATAAACCAAATCCTTCTTTTAAGGTATCATATCTATTAATTAGACTTTCTGTTTTCATTTTTTTTTATAAGAAAGCCTACCTCGTCACAGTCATCCTCAAAATCTAAATCATTCTCCAGATGATGCCCTCTTAACAAATTGAAATCAGATACATAATCATCGCTTACAAATCCATATACAATTGGGCGCAGGTTTTCTTTTTCAATATGCTTCATGTTCCCCCTCAATCCTTTCTTTTTTATATTTTACCATTTTATTTTATTGTAATAGTTCGGTCCAATCCTGTCAATTATTATTAATAATTTTTTGATAAATTGTGGCATATTTGCATAGTATATTGTTTATATCTTTTAAATTTATGACCATAGATTGTAAAATATATTTTTTACACTATTTTCTTCCAAAACATCATACATAGTATTCGACTTTTATTTCAAAAGTATACCATTCATATTTAATTTATGAAAAATAATATGTTTATGTGTTAATCCACATCCCAACAATAAGTCTAAAATTGTACCAAAATTTTTTCATGTGACTACTCCTGATGGAAATTTTTCTTCTTAAAAAAGTTTATCTGCACCTTTAAAATTTTCAGTAACAAACAGAATAAAAAACTTTGGGAATGGCACAGACTAAACTGCTATAGAAATTTAGATATTTTTCTAAATACCTGTTGACAAGAACTTTTCCTGGGCATATAGTAGTATTTAGAAATATTTCTAAATACTATCTGGAGGCATTCTTATGGGATTTGCAGAAACATTTAAGGCTCTTTCTGACGGGGGCCGGCGTGAGATCCTGATTCTCTTAAAACAGGGCCGGATGTCTGCCGGAGAAATTGGGAGCCATTTCGACATGACTGGCGCAACGATATCTTACCACCTGAACATTTTGAAAAAAGCGGATCTGGTCTACGAGCAAAAAGAAAAAAACTTTGTTTATTATGAATTAAACACTTCTGTAATCGAAGACGTCATGCTTTGGCTGTCTGATTTGAAAGGAGCATAAAGCGATGGAACAATGGAAAAAACATAAAGGATTTATTATCGTCACAAGCCTAATCACCATAATCCCTATGATGGCAGGAATCATTTTGTGGAACAAGCTGCCTGATTCCATGGCCACACATTTTTACTTTGACAACACTCCAAACGGCTGGAGCAGTAAACTGTTCTCCGTTTTTGGTCTCCCTTTATTTATCCTTGGGGCACATCTCTTCTGTGCGTTTTTCACATCTGCAGATCCAAAACGGCAGGGAATCAGCGATAAGCTCTTTAAGCTGACACTCTTAATCTGTCCCGCTGTTTCTCTCATTTGCGGCATCCAAATTTATTCCTATGCTCTCCATATGAATCTTAATGTGTTGTTCGCCGCAAAACTGTTTTTGGGTGCAGTATTCCTCCTTGCGGGAAATTATATGCCCAAATGCCGGCAGAATTACACCGTCGGGATCAAGCTTCCCTGGACGCTGGCAGATCCGGAAAACTGGAATCATACCCATCGTCTCGCAGGCTGGATCTGGATTCTATCCGGACTGCTGTTGATTGCCAGCACAATTTTAAATATTGGAAATATCTGGTCCTTCTCTGTGATTGTGGCCGCCGCGGCTGTCATTCCGGCTGTATACTCTTTTATTTATTATATCAGGCATAAATAAGCTGACAAAAATTCAGAAAGGGTGAATCATCATGAATGCATGGATCAAAGAGCAGCTGGAATTACAGCGGGAACCTAAATTCCAGAAGTTTACCTCCAGTCTGCTGCCAGGCGTTGAACATATCCTGGGCGTGCGCATTCCCTCCTTAAGAAAAATAGCGAAACAGCTTGCCCAGGGAGACTGGAAACAATATTTAACATCTGCCTCTGATGACAGTTACGAAGAAATTATGCTTCAGGGCATGACCCTTGGCTACGCCAAAGGAGATCTCCAGGAAAAAGAACCGTTCCTGCGGGCCTTCCTTCCTAAAATCAACAATTGGTCTGTCTGTGACAGTACCTGCTCTACCATTAAATTAGCAAAAGAACAGCCCGCAGAATTCTGGAATTTTCTTGGAGAATATCTGCACAGTCCCAGGGAATTTGAAGTCCGTTTTGTCCTGGTACAAATGCTGGATTACTATGTGACGAAAGATTATCTTCCCAGAGTACTGGAAGCTGTCAGCCAGGTAACTTTACAGGTCTATTACGTGCAGATGGCCCAGGCCTGGGCTGTTTCCATCTGCTACCGGGAATTCCCTGAACTGACGCTGCCTTTTTTGAAAGAAAATTCTTTGGACGATTTCACCCACAATAAGGCGCTGCAGAAAATTACGGAATCTCTAAAGGTTTCCATGGAAGACAAGGCGTTAATTAAGACGCTGAAAAGGATTTAAAAAACCTGCATTTTTTCAAACTGTCTCATTGTATATGATTTTACATTGGGGTATGCTTAGTAATATATGCAGGAGGTGCGTACGGATGGGAAATGAACAGAAAAAAGATTTTAATGCAATGTTGAACGATGCTAAAGATATGCCTAAATTTCAAACAATTACAGATAAAAAAAGCATAGAAAAATATGGAGGAGACAGAATGTATTTTGCTCCGCCCATTGATTATGACAAAGTAATGCGGCTTGTGCCCTTTGGAAAACTGCTTACAGTAGGTATCATAAGAGAATATTTTGCAAACAAAAGCGGGGCTGATTTTACAGAGCCGATAACAGCAGGAATATTTGTCTCAATTGCTGCATGGGCAAGCTTTCAGAGAACGGATGATAAAACACCCTATTGGAGGACGCTCAAAGCAAATGGGGAACTAAATGCAAAATATCCCGGTGGTATTGAAGGGCAGAAAGAACTGCTTGAACAAGAAGGCCATACCATTATCCAAAAAGGCAGGAAAAATATCCGATACTATGTGAAAGATTATGAAAAGTCATTGTTTCGGATATAATTGCCAAAAACAATGCTTCCTCCTATAAATAGAGATACCCCCCGCAGAATATACCGATGCTAAACGGCATCATTTCCGAAGGGTATCTCTATTTTTCTTTAAAATTAGAAGAAATTGGCATTAGCCGACTGCCCCATTTTGCTTAGTAGTATCTATAAATCCTCTGTCTACTTTTACAGGCTGTTTTAGCAGTCCCGCTTCTGGCTCTTACGGTTCCAAAGCCCTGACCCATTTCTTATCTGCCAGGCTGTATTCTTCAATCCTTCCATCCTCTGCCATCAGGAAAAACCTGTCTTTGATATAGGTTCCCCGCAGCCTCCATCCCCAGCGGTCCTCTTCACTGCAGTCAATGTTCAGAATCTGCTGGAACTCACCGTTTTCATAGGAGAACAGCAAATAGGAGCGCCCATAATCTTCCCCATATCCTTCCACGGAAAATCCAAACAGATTTTTCTTAGGGTCAATCAGTACTGCTTTGTAATCATACAGTGCGTCTGAATAGTCATACTCTGGCAAGTTCAATTTAGACTGTTCCTTTACATCGGCAGGATTGGAGATATCAAACATAGAAAGCTTCATTCCATGGGTCTCTCCTGTGTTTTCATCCGCCTCCATTCCAAGGCCAAAGAGAAGTCCATCGGAATAAAAATGCAGATATTCGGAAAATCCGCTGATCTTTAACTCCCCTAAAATCTTTGGTTCCCTGGGATTAGATAAATCCACGGAAAACAACGGATCTGTCTCCCGGAATGTTACAAAATAACCTGCAGAACCCATAAATCTTGCAGAATAAATCCGCTCATTCCGGGCAAGTTCTTCGATTTTGCCGGTCACTTGGAGGTTCTGGTCCAGCACATACAAGCTGTTGGAAGTTTGAATTTCCGCGGTGTCATAACCAATGGTTTCTCCGCTGACATCATCAATGACTTCCTCTACAGTTCCATTTTCAACCGTTGTGACCATACGCAGATAATCCTGATATTCATTCATAGCCATATCATCACGCAATGTCCCGTTCACTGCGCCTTCCGCCTCTTTGTTCATCCTTCCATCTTTATAGGAATAGCGGTAAATCCTGGTGCTGTCGGTATTTTCCCCTTTTTTTCCATAGGAGAAATTCTGACTGTCCGCCACATAAATATTTTTCTGGCTTACATAGAACTTATCTGCAGCCGTTACCAAAGCTTTGGTATCCACAAATCGATCCGGACGCTCCATGTCCACCGACACCATCACCAGATAAGACGCCGCGCTGGCATCCTCCGGAAGAAATATCTTATCTTCCGCCATAGGTGTTCCATCCAGCATAGGAACATATGCAGATATATTCTCCTCTTTTCCCGGCCGGCTGGTATCACAGGATGCGAAGAAATACAGATACCCGTCATAAATTCTGGAATCCTTATAACTGCCCTTGACCGTAAAGGTGTGCTCCTCTTTGGGATCGCCCCGGTCTGAAATATCATATATATGAATCCGGCAGTATGCATATCCAGGGATTCTATCATCCTCTGAGTTCCCTGTGTCAGACCCAGGAGACTCTGCCCAGCCAGGTTCCAGGATAACAAGCTTATCCTCCCAGACATAAATATTATCAACCGTCTCAAAGTTTCCCACCCGCGCGGTTTCTTTCAGACCGCCTTCCGTGTCTGCAATCCTTACCGTATACCGCCCATTCGTCTTATGGAGAATGGCCTGGTACAGATATCTGCCGTCATTCTTAATAACATCTGCTTCCTCCACTTCCTCTTCCTGCTGATTGGTTCTGCCGTAATCCTCTGTGCTCTTTTCTGTGGTTTGTTCCGCTGCCCCAGATTCTGTCATACCTTCGGCAGGAGCCGCATTTTCTGCACCTGAAGATTCCGCCGCATCCTCGGCAGGGGCCGCAAGTTCCGCACCTGATGCGCCCTCCGCAGCATCATCTACTGCCGTGTCAGTATTTTCACTCACAGCATATTCCCTCTGGTCAAAATACAGCTTCTCCTGCTCCTTCCATACTCTGTCGAAGGTCTGGTACAGCTTCTTATAAGTGGTACCTTCCTCTGTCACAACTCCCACATCGTTTGAATCATCGTCCCTTCCAGCTCTATGGGAGATCCGTTCCATTGGAAGTTCCAGCTTCCAGTCTATATTCCTCCCTACGGCAAACAATACAAGGGCCATACACGCTGCCGCTGCAAAACTTCCGCACCACCAGCGGAAATATTTATTTTTCTTCAACCCTGTTCTGTTTGATTGTTCCTCACCCTTTCCGTTCTCCTCTTTGCCTGTCTGATCTGCAGTCTGCCCTTTCAGCCATTCTTCCATTTGTCTGGGATGAAGGTTCTTTGGAATTTCCTGTTCTTTCGCGCTCCTTTGAAGAAAATTCCTGATATCTGTATCGTTCCATTTCTTTTCCATATCATTCTTACGCATCATCACACCTCCAGCCTCTTTCTCATTTTTTGAAGTGCCCTCCGATACCTGGAACGGATGGTACTATGATTTTGCTTCATGATTCCAGCGATTTCCTGGCTGGTATAACCGCCAAACACTGACAAGGCCACAATCAGGCGTTCCTCCTCTTTTAACTCCCAAAACACCTGTTTCACCGCTGCCGCCATAGCAAAGTCGGTTTCCCTGGACATTGCTTCCTGCACCGATATGGAAATATCCTGAATATCTTCTTCTTTACGGAACCAGTCTCTCATCCTCCTCCGGCACCGATTCACCAGAATCTGCATGATCCAGGGAGCAAATTTTTCTCTGTTCTTAAGCTGGTAGAACTTCTCATATGCTGTCAGTACCGCGTCCTGCACTGCATCCTCCGCCTCCTGGCAATTCCTCATGTAATAATAAGCGGTTCGGTACATCTGCGGATAGACTTTTTCATAATACTGCATAAATTCTTCCATATGTCCTCCACCTCCCTTGAAATGCATTTCACTTAATAAGAGTCCCATTCCTTTTAAATTGTTGCATTCTATTTGCGGAAATCTGTAATTTTAAACCTCCCAATCTGGTCAATCTGCTTATTGTTAGCTGCTTTTTCCTCTGCCGCCTGGGGCAATGATACTATATCTGTATCAATTACTTCCTGTTCCGTTTCCCACTCTGCCGTTTCACTGGCAATACCGCTGATAGCGTCGCAGATCTGCTCCAGTTCCTGTTCCAGAGAAGCCACAATTTCTCCTGCCTGGGAAATTTTCCTAGCCTGTCTCTCCTGTGCGTCAGCCATGTTCTGGCTGGCCCCAACATTCTCATTTGCATGATTTATCAATTCACTGACAATCGCATTCACCTGTTCCAAAGAATCCCGTGACTGATCTGCCAGACTCCGTATTTCATCTGCTACAAGGGCAAATCCTTTGCCCTTCTCTCCTGCTTTTGAGGCTTCAATACTGGCATTCAGCGCCGCCAGGTTCGCCTGGCTGGAAATCTTGGAAATAATTTCTGTGACGGTACTTATCTGCATTACAGAATGATATGTTCTATCTGTCTGCATCTGCATTTCTCCAGCAGCCTTGCCTCCTGTTTTATAGAGATTCACCAATTCTTTCATAACCTGTCCGGCGCTTTCACCGTATTCTCTTATCTTATCTGTACTTCCCGCCAGGTTGTCAACCTGCCCTGTAATACCGTGGGCTGCACGGTTCATTTCCATAATACGGGAGCTGAACTCATCCATCTGCCCGGACTGGAAAATCGTATGTTCCTCCATAGTATTCACCTCTTCACTGACCTGTTCCAGTGAATCTGCCATTTCTTGAAAAGACTGGGTAAAACCATCGGACACTTCCCGCAGCGATGATGTCTCGCTTTTCACACTGGTTATAATCTGCTCCAAGCTGCCTGCCATGCCATTCATGGAACGCATAATATCCTCAAGTTCTGCCCTTTGTTCCGCCAGCCTTCCTTCTTGTTCTGCAAGTTTCTCCTCAGCGGCCTGATCCAGATTTTCCATAAGTCCCTGTCTTTTATCTATCTGCCATTTCACCACCATGAACAATATAAACAGTATCATTAGCGGCACTATAATCAGAAACATTGTCCCCTCAAACAGAGATATTCTGCCGTTTACCACAAACTGCAGCATCATCACCGAAACAAGCCCTATAAGAGCCAGAGGCGCCAGCATCGCTGCAAAAGCCATAAATAAAGTTTTCCTTCCATTTCTCCTGTCCATCACAATCAATTCCTCCTTTGTATGTTCCTTTCTCTTTATCCCTGAACACTCATTCCTGATACTTTACCAGTATAAAGCTGGTAATACCTGCCCTGTTCATCCATTAACTCCTCATGGGTTCCCCGCTCTACAATGCGCCCCTGTTCCAATACCATAATACAGTCGCTGTTCCTTACTGTAGACAGGCGGTGGGCAATTACAAATGTGGTTCTGCCCTTCATCAGTTTATCCATACCATCCTGTACCAGACGTTCTGTTCTGGTATCAATAGAACTAGTTGCTTCATCCAGTATCAGCACTGGAGGATCGGCAATGGCTGCTCTTGCAATGGCAAGAAGCTGCCGTTGTCCCTGACTTAAATTTGCCCCGTCTCCGCTCAGCATAGTTTGATACCCTTTGGGCAGCCTTCGGATAAAGCTGTCTGCATTGGCGAGCTTCGCCGCTGCAATCACTTCATCATCAGAAGCATCCAGCTTGCCGTAACGGATATTTTCCATTACCGTATTGGTAAACAGATGGGTATCCTGCAGCACAATCCCAAGGGAACGGCGCAGGTCGGCCTTTTTGATTTTATTAATATTAATTCCATCGTAGCGGATTTTCCCATCTTGTATATCATAAAAGCGGTTAATCAGATTGGTGATTGTGGTCTTACCTGCCCCGGTAGAACCTACAAACGCGATTTTCTGTCCTGCATTGGCAAACATTTTCACATTATGAAGCACGATCTTCTCCGGCTGATATCCAAAGTCCACATCATCAAACACCACGTCCCCCGTAAGCTCCACATAATCTGTGGTGCCTTCTGCCTGATGGTGATGCTTCCACGCCCAGAGTCCGGTACGCTGTTCTGATTCCTGCAGTCTGCCGTTTTCTTTTGTGGCATTGACCAGTGTCACATATCCTTCATCCGTTTCCGGCTCTTCGTCCATCATGGCAAATACGCGTTTTGCACCTGCCATTGCCATCACCACACTGTTAAGCTGCTGGCTCACCTGGCTGATCGGCATATTAAAACTCCGGTTAAAGGTAAGAAAGCTTGCCAGTCCTCCCAGAGTAAATCCTCCCACACCGTTCAGGGCAAGAATTCCTCCTGCCATAGCGCAAATGACATAGCTTACATTTCCAAGCTGCATAGTCACTGGACCTAACATATTTGCAAATTTATTGGCCTGGCTTGCGCTGGTATAGAGATCTTCATTTAGTTTATGGAATTGTTCTAAGCTCTCTTCTTCATGGCAGAACACCTTGACTACTTTCTGCCCTTCCATCATCTCTTCTATATATCCGTTGACCTTCCCAATTTCCTGCTGCTGAGCCACAAAGTATTTTCCACTCCTGCCTGCAAACGCTTTCGTTGCTGACAGCATAATTCCTACCATCACAAGAGTAACCAGCGTCAGTGGAACACTTAAGATTAACATACTCACCAGAACGCTGACAATCGTAACCCCACTGGCAAAAATCTGCGGCAGACTCTGGCTGATCATCTGACGCAGAGTATCAATATCATTGGTGTATACTGACATAATATCTCCATGGGCATGGGTATCAAAATATTGGATAGGAAAACTTTCCATATGGGTAAACAGATCGTCCCGCAGGCCCCGCAGGGTTCCCTGGGTTACCTTCACCATAATCCGGTTATACATCCAGGTAGAGCAGACGCCGATTCCATAAAAAACCCCTACTCTGAGAATGGCCGCCGCCAAAGGACCGAAGTCTGGTTCACCGCCCCCCATCATGGGAAGAATATATACGTCAATCAATGTCTGCATAAATAATGTCCCCTGGACATTGGCCAGTACTCCCACAAAAATGCCTGCAATTACCAGCAGCAGATGATATTTATAACCGGAACATACATAGCGCATCAGCCTGGAAAATGTTTTAAAGTCCATGCCCTTTTTCGTTCTATTCTTTTTCTCTTCCATTATCTCCTGCCCCCGTTCTCTTCATCAAAATCTCCGCCGCCTTTTGTCTGGGATTCATAGACATCCCGATAGATTTCACTGCTGCAAAGAAGTTCTTCATGGGTTCCAAAAGCTACCACTCTTCCGTTATCCATAACGATAATGCGGTCTGCATTCTGGACGCTGGAGATCCGCTGGGCAATGATCAGCTTGGTGGTATCTGGAATTTCCGTGGCAAAGGCTTTACGGATACGGCTGTCTGTAGCCGTATCCACAGCGCTGGTGGAATCATCCAAAATCAGAATTTTGGGCTTCTTCAACAATGCACGGGCAATGCACAGACGCTGTTTCTGCCCGCCGGACACATTGTTCCCTCCCTGTTCGATATAAGTATTATATTGATCAGGAAAACGTTCAATAAATTCATCTGCACAGGCCATTTTACAGACTCTTCTGCAGTCCTGCTCTGTAGCATCCTTATCCCCCCAGCGGAGGTTCTCTAAAATAGTTCCAGAAAACAGAACATTTTTCTGGAGCACCACAGACACCTGATTGCGCAGCGCCTCCATATCATAGTCCCTGACATCTATGCCTCCAACCAAGACGCTTCCTTCCGTCACGTCATAGAGACGGCTGATCAAATTAGCCAGACTGGACTTTGCGCTTCCCGTCCCGCCAATAATCCCTATGGTCTCTCCCGCCCGGATCTCCAGATTGATATCTTTCAGCACAGGTTCTTTGCTGTTTTTTGCATAAGCAAACTCTACATGGTCAAAAACAATCCTGCCATCCGGCACTTCCATCACAGGATGTTCTGGGTTGGCCAGGCTGCTCTTTTCCTTAATTACCTCTGCAATTCTCTCAGCGCTCGCCATACTCATAGTCACCATCACAAATATCATAGAAAGCATCATAAGGCTCATAAGAATATTCATACAATACGCCAGCAGGCTCATTAACTGCCCGGTGGTAAGTTCATTCATAACGATCATTTTTGCCCCCAGCCAGCTTATGGTAAGAATACAGCCATACACCGTACACTGCATCAAGGGTGCATTCCAGGTAAGAATATTTTCTGCCTTACTGAACATTTTATAGATTTTTTCACTCGCCTTTGTGAAACGTCCGTTTTCATAGTCTTCACGGACATATGCCTTTACCACCCGTATTGCAGACACATTTTCCTGGACGCTTGCATTTAATTCATCGTACTTTGGAAAAATTTCCTGAAAATACTTAGAAGCCCTGCCCATAATCAAAAACAGGCAGCCGCCCAGCAGCGCTACCGCAATCAAATAGACAGCCGCCAGCTCTGCATTAATTGTAAATGCCATAATCATTGCGATTATCATGCTAAACGGGGCGCGCACGCACATCCTTAGTATCATCTGGTAGGCATTCTGGATATTAGTTACGTCTGTAGTAAGCCTGGTTACCAGACCTGCAGTGGAAAATTTATCAATATTTGCAAAAGAAAAGCTTTGAATATTTTCAAACATGCTTGCCCTTAAATTTCTGGCCAAACCTGCGGAAGCGTTTGCCGCGTATTTTGCCCCAAGCATTCCTGCAATAAGCCCCAGCAGAGCCGCAAACAGCATCACTGCCCCAGTCTGGCAGATATACGCCATGTTTCCCTTGCTGACCCCGTCATCTATGATCGCCGCCATCAGAAGCGGTATCACCATCTCCATAATTACCTCTAAAATCATGAAAACAGGCGTCAGCAGGGAATCCCGTTTAAATTCTTTTATCTGCCCTAAAATTGTTTTTACCATGTTCCCTCCTGTTTTAATTTGCATTTTCACCAATCAATACGCATTTTCCCTGGAACGCAAAACCGTATTTGCGTATATGATTTTCTGAAATTCCTTTTTGAACCAATGCCACCGCATATTTTTTCTCCTCAATTTGACACAGAGCCTCCTGAACCGTTTCTTCTAAATTTCTTTCCTTCTTGGCATTATGCACCTTAAACTCCAGAATTATCGCATCATCTTCCTTTTTATTAACAGGCTCCAGCAACACGTCATACCTGCCAAATCCACTCTCCCTATTTGAAAGAATCTCATATCTTCCCTGCAGCTCTGTCATAAGCCCCAGGACAAATCCATGATAAAAGCGCTCAGGATCTGTACCAGAGAGGTTTTTTCCAGTATCAAAATAACTGAATGTCTGCAGGGCCACACGGTTCATAAATCCATTCATAGATTCCAGTTCTCCCTGCAAAAGCGCCTGGATAAAGTCATTATAATCCTGCTGCGCCGCCGCAAACCATCTCTGTACCATATTATGGAACATAAGCTCTACTTCATAATTTGTAAGTACGAGTTCATACTTATTTCCTATGCCAGCGCCTGCCTCCCCTGCCGCTTTTAAATATCCGCCTGCTAGCAATAGGCTCCAAACCGCATTTTCATTTTGATCTAACTGATCATATGCAATCTGCTCATCTATCGCACAAAGCAGACTTTCCCCCCGCAATAATTTCTCAAAATCTGCTTTAATTCCCCTGCTTCCTTCACGGATCAGCCTCCCTGCCAGACTGTTTGCACTTGTATTTGCCCAATAAGTACTAAATCTTCCTGTATCTAAGAAATTCAAGATAGACCATGGATTATACATCCCTCTGCATCTGCCAAAATAAAAGCCGTCATACCAGTATTTTACCAATTCTTTCTGTTCTTCCCAGCCCCATTCCTCTAAAGCGTCAAATACTTCCTGTTCTGTAAATCCAAAAAACGATGCGTATTCGTCTGAAATTACAGTCGCCACTTTCAAATTATTCAAATCAGAAAACATGGATTCTTTTCCTACTCTTGTAATCCCTGTCAGGACTGCCCTCTCCAGCCAGGGATTTGTCTTAAAGGCAGCGTGGAACATATCCCTGGTAAATGCTGACAATTCCTCCCAATAACCATTTACATAGGATTCCTGCATAGGAGTATCATACTCATCCAAAAGAATAATGACTTTCTTTCCATAATATCTTGCCAAAAAATCCGACAGTCTGTGAATTGCCAAAGTTGCTGTTACATCCGGCATATCCCCCCTGACAGAATGAAAAAACTCTTTTTCTGATTCCGTTAAAATTTCACTTTTCAGTAAAAAATAATTCTGGTTATACAGTTCTTCTATCATCTGGCAAATCCGGATTCTGGCAGAATTAAAATCCTTCTCTTTCACATTTGAAAAGGAGAGGCTGAGCACTGGATAGGTTCCCTGCAAGATACGGTACTCCAGATTGTTCCATATAGACAAACCCTCAAATATGCTTCCATTCTCTGCATATTTTACCGAAAAAAATGTTCTATCATACTCATATTCAGAGTTTTCCCAAAACGCCGGGGACGTGTAATTAATGTAACGCTGTCCCACCATTCTTTTATGAGATCTGTTTTGTCTACATAATAGAATTTTTTCTGTATCAGTTCTCCAAAATCCTGTATTCCAATTGCAACTCTCCGCGCCATGTCATTCTCCTCTCCAGGCAATGCAGCCACTTCTTTTTACCTTTATCCATTATATTTCATTATTTTTTTCATGTAAACACATAAAAACAAATCTTGATTAATTTTCCAAAAGGAAGTAAAATAATAAAAAATTCACAGAGGAGGAACATCACTCATGTACGAAATGAAACCAGAATACTACACTGGAATTGCATCCATTGACCAGGAACATACCAGGCTATTTGAACTGGCACAGGAAACACAGGATCTTTTGGACAATGATTTACTGCAGGATAAGGCAGACAGCCTGCTTCACCTGATTTCTGAACTGATTGATTATACCAGAACACATTTTTCCCATGAAGAAGAATATCAGAAAAGTATCGGCTACGCAAACTTAAAACAGCACGCCGCACAGCACCGGGCATTTGAAGCACGGCTGATGGCGTTCGATTTAGATTCTATTGAAAATGATTACCAGGAACAGAATAAGACAGTGGAATCCCTGCTGAATTTTCTCGTCACATGGCTGGTAAACCATATTCTGGAAGTAGATATGAAATATGTAGAAAAGTGAGTTTGATGTAAAACTATCTGATAAACCTTTGACAATCGTTCAGCCTGATATTATGGTTATTTGTGACAAAAATAAGCTAGATGGGAAGCGGTGCAATGGCGCCCCAGATTTTATAATTGAAATCGTTTCTCCCAGCAATGCATCAGATGATTATATCCGTAAACTCTACTACTACAAGAATTATGGGGTACGTGAATATTGGATTGTAGATCCGCAGCGAAAAAGTGTAACTATAAATTATTTTGAGGGAAATCTTTTTAATGTACCTTATACATTTGATTCTGTCATAAAGGTGAACATCTGTGAAGACCTGTATATCAACTTCTCTGATATTTCAAAACTGCTGCATATTTAGCCAAAAAAGGGGCTGTCGGTTAATACCGATTTTTATACTCTGAATCTTAAAATACGAATCGCTCATAGAAATCAGTGTTTTTAAGACCTGACCTTCTGCGAAAGATTCGTATTTTTCCTTTTCTGTATGCATTTTAGGGCGCAAAAACCCCTTAACTGCATTTTTAAAGATACACTTTCTTCTTCATATTTTTGGATTTTTATTTCTTGACTTTCCCACTCCGCTTTCCTTTACTCCATGCACCATTCAGTTTTACGGTTACAGCAGGCTTTTTTGGCCTGCCATCGTAGGAGTAATTGTTTTGAGACAATGTAATAGCCGTCTCTGCTATGCTTATCTTGGAATTTCCCTCCTTGCTAATGGTGAAATCCTTTGTTACTGTTCCCGTATATGTTCCAATTCCTGTAATGATTACATTTGCTGTTCCTTCATTGATATTGTTGCTGTACGAAACAGTATAATCTGTATTAAGAGCCAAATCTATTCCATTCAGTTTCACTACTACTGATGGTTTCTTTGCTCTGCCATCATAGATATAGTGTTCTTGGGATAATGTTACTGCCGCTTTGGTAATGTCAATAGTATCCTTTATTCCTTCCTCTTCTGTTAATTGCGCATTTGTCTTTATCTTATCTATGATTTTTTTGGCGTCAGACAATGCTTTTTCCACACCTGCCTCATCTTTTGCAGAATCTATGGCATTTTCACCATCTGCAACGGCCTTTATTAATTCTTTTTTTTGTGCCTCACGATAATCTTCCGGATTTTTGTACCCAATCAATTCCTGTTTTGCCTTATTTTTCGCTTTCTTTAACGCTTCATCCAGGTCTGGGTCTTGACTCGGATTTTGATTTATATATGACTCTGTTACCATAAAATCATAATTATCATCTACATACTTCTCCGGCTTTTCTGACACTACATTAAAATATAATGTTTCCGCATCTGCAGAATAGTTTTCAGCATCCTTATTCCACAGATATGCTGCTGTCACCAGTTCCCCTTTTGCAATCGTTCCAAGGTCAATGCTTTTTACAATTTCTCCTTCCCGGCTTCCTTTCCGCACTTCCAGCGTTACCGCTGTATCAACGCAGCTTTGGTTTGCAGTACGGATCTCCACAAGCTGTCCAAACGCAAGCCTGCTGTCTGTTACGTTGACCGCCAGATCTGTAAATCCAACCGGAAGGCTGAAATCGTTATCTGTTGTATCAATTTCTCCAGCGGTTTCAACTTTAATGATTATTTCTTGATAACCCATTGCTGCCGGAACTGCATAATCTGCTTCTGCAATCATGCTTTCTCCAGGAGCAAGGCTTTCCGAAATTACAGTCTTTGTCCCTTCTATGTCAACGGTAAATCCATCTGCGCGTTTCGAGCCGTTGTTCTTTATCTGAACGCTGACTTTTGCCTTACTCCCCGGCGAAAATGATGTCTCGTCACAATATGCATTTTCCATCGTAAGATTTGCAAGTCGTTCTGTCATCAGGACACATAAATCTGTCTGTGCATCCCCGGTCTTTTTATAGAGGAACTGCAGGTTTCCATCCTCATTAAAAATCCCCTGCGGGTTATAAACGCTGGCATCCGTATCAGAAATCTGGATAGACTTACTCCATACATTTTTATCGGAATCATACAGACTGCCTTCTATCTGCTTATTTCCATCCTCATCCACTGCCGTCCAGACGACTGCAAGCTGATTGTCCCGTCCGCTTACCACATGGAACTCATCGGTCAGTACATCGGTTTCATCTTGATAAATCACAGTTTCCGTTCCGCTCTTATCAGACATGACGATACTTGCGTCCCGATACCAGAACCTAAGATCCCTGCCGCCATTTTTGACATATTGGGAATTGGAATCTATACAATCATTCTGTGTTGCTGTATTTGCTATTCCTTTCCTTATAATTTCCCTGTCCTCCAAAGTGGACAAATCGTTGTCCGTATCTAAGGTATAACTTATCTCATAACGGTCTGTATAGGAGGTGTCCATTGCTGTTACAAGCCCTGCATTTTTGCTCATGTGAGATAAAGAAGTAAAAGAAGTGTAAAAAATTTTGCCGTTCCCTATCCGGCTGACTGCCGGACAGGTCGGGCTTTAGGTGTCGGGCAATTCTACCTTGCCGACAAAAGAGTAATAGATTTCGATTTCCTGTCTGCGGAGCTTCCCCCGGCGTTTCCCGTCAAGGGCTTCCGATTCGTGGATTACGATTTTCTCCACAAACTCCCG
>CATNCF010000002.1 GCA_950097145.1 uncultured Lachnospiraceae bacterium | reverse complement strand
CATTTTAGAGCCACAAGCCATTTTCAATGAAATTCCGGCAAGTGGCTTTTCCTTTTGTTCGCCATTATTTTTAGACATTAAGAAACCGCAACCCCTTGATTTCTCAAAGGATTGCGGTGCTTATTTATATTATTTGGCTCTAATCTAAAGATTACTCAATGATTGTAGCAACCCTTCCAGAACCTACTGTTCTACCACCCTCACGGATAGCAAATGTAAGACCCTGCTCCATAGCAATAGGATGAATCAGCTCAATGCTCATCTCTACGTTATCACCAGGCATGCACATCTCTGTTCCTTCTGGCAAATTGCAGACACCAGTTACATCAGTTGTTCTAAAATAGAACTGAGGTCTGTAGTTGTTAAAGAATGGTGTATGACGTCCGCCTTCATCTTTTGTCAGAACATATACCTGAGCAGTAAATTTGGTATGGCAGGTAACGCTGCCTGGTTTAGCCAAAACCTGTCCTCTTTCGATTTCTGTTCTCTGAATACCACGAAGCAGCGCACCAATGTTATCACCAGCCTGAGCCTCGTCTAACAGTTTACGGAACATCTCGATACCAGTTACAACTGTCTTCTTGGTCTCTTCTTTGATACCAACAATTTCAACTTCCTCATTTACATGCAGAACACCACGCTCTACTCTACCAGTAGCAACTGTTCCACGACCAGTAATCGTGAAGATATCCTCAATAGGCATCAGGAATGGCTGATCAGTTGCACGCTGAGGATCTGGAATATGCTCATCTACTGCTGCCATCAATTCCATAACCTTGTCGCCCCATTCTCCCTTAGGATCTTCCAGAGCTTTCAAAGCAGAACCTTTGATAATCGGGCAGTCTGTGAATTCATACTCTTCCAAAATCTCAGTGATTTCCATCTCTACTAATTCAAGAAGTTCTTCGTCGTCAACCATGTCACACTTGTTCATGAATACAACGATATAAGGCACACCTACCTGACGGGACAACAGAATATGCTCTTTGGTCTGAGCCATAACACCGTCAGTAGCAGCAACAACAAGGATAGCTCCGTCCATCTGAGCAGCACCAGTGATCATGTTCTTTACATAGTCAGCATGGCCTGGGCAGTCAACGTGAGCATAATGTCTCTTATCTGTCTCATACTCAACGTGAGCAGTAGAAATAGTAATACCTCTTTCTCTCTCTTCTGGAGCTTTGTCAATATTCTCAAAATCAGTAGCTTCATTACCAGCAACTCTCTCAGACAAAACTTTTGTGATAGCTGCTGTCAAAGTAGTCTTACCATGGTCTACATGACCAATGGTTCCGATATTACAATGCGGTTTCGTTCTTTCAAATTTAGCTTTAGCCATTTTATAACGTCCTCCTTAATTTTTGCCCTTTGGGGCTGTCTCATAATTTAAATCAGCTATTTATGATTATATTCGATAATCATTGGATTTTCAAGTCTTTTCTTCACTTTCCTATGCTTTTGCAGTAATTACTTTTTCCTGAACAGACTTTGGAACCTGCTCATATTTCTCAAAGAACATAGAATAGTTACCGCGTCCCTGTGTTCTGGAACGAAGATCGGTGGAATAGCCAAACATTTCAGCCAATGGCACAAATGCACGTACAATCTTGCCGCCGCCAAGATCATCCATTCCTTCGATACGGCCACGACGAGAATTGATATCACCGATAACATCTCCCATATATTCTTCCGGCATAGTTACTTCTACTTTCATAATTGGCTCTAACAGTACCGGAGTTGCTTTCTTCATCGCTTCCTTAAATGCCATAGAGCCGGCAATGTGGAACGCCATTTCCGAAGAATCCACCTCATGGTAAGAACCATCGTATACTGTAGCGTGCACACCTACCACCGGGAATCCTGCAAGAATACCTGCCTTGGTAGCTTCCTCGATACCTTCGCCAACTGCTGGGATATATTCCTTTGGAATTGCGCCACCCACAACTTCAGAATCGAACTTAAACAATTCTTCTCCATTGGCATCCATAGGCTCAAAACGAACTTTACAATGACCATACTGTCCACGTCCGCCAGACTGTTTTGCATACTTGTATTCCTGGTCAATCGGTTTCGTAAATGTCTCTTTATATGCAACCTGCGGAGCTCCCACATTTGCCTCTACCTTAAACTCACGAAGCAGGCGGTCAACAATAATCTCAAGATGCAGCTCACCCATTCCAGCAATAATGGTCTGTCCAGTCTCTGTATTGGTATGTGCACGGAATGTCGGATCTTCTTCTGCAAGCTTTGCAAGGGCCTCACCCATCTTACCCTGTCCTGCTTTGGTTTTGGGTTCAATAGCAAGCTCAATAACAGGTTCCGGGAACTCCATGGATTCCAAAATTACGGGATGCTGATCATCACAAATGGTATCACCTGTACTGGTAAATTTAAAACCAACTGCCGCCGCGATGTCACCGGAATAAACTTTATCAAGCTCCGCTCTCTTGTTTGCATGCATCTGCAGGATACGTCCTACACGTTCCTTTTTACCTTTGGTTGCATTCAATACATAAGAACCGGAATTCATGGTACCGGAATATACACGGAAAAATGCAAGTTTTCCAACAAACGGATCTGTCATAATCTTAAATGCCAAAGCAGAGAACGGCTCATCATCAGAGGAATGTCTCTCTGCCTCATTTCCTTCCAGATCCACACCTTTAATTGCAGGGATATCTGTTGGTGCTGGCATATAATCCAAAATTGCATCTAATAATTTCTGAACACCCTTGTTGCGGTAAGCAGAACCACAGCATACCGGAATAGCCGCACACTCACAGGTTCCTTTTCTCAAAGCTGCCTTCAGAGCTTCTACAGACGGCTCTTTGTCTTCCAGAAATTCCATCATCAGATCATCATCTAATTCACATATTTTTTCTACTAATTCAGAACGATACAATTCTGCATCATCCTTCATATCATCTGGAATATCAGTAATAGAAATATCGTCGCCCTTATCATCGTTATAGATATAGGCTTTCATTTCAAACAAATCAATAATTCCCTTAAAATCATCTTCTTTGCCGATAGGCAATTGAAGAATAATAGCATTTTTACCTAAACGTGTTTTAATCTGGTCTACTGCTCCATAGAAATTTGCTCCCAAAATGTCCATTTTATTAATAAATGCCATTCTCGGTACGTTATAGGTATCAGCCTGACGCCATACGTTTTCAGACTGAGGTTCCACTCCACCCTTTGCACAGAAGACACCTACAGCGCCGTCCAGTACACGGAGTGAACGCTCAACCTCAACAGTAAAGTCAACGTGTCCCGGAGTATCAATAATATTGATACGATGTTCCAAAGCGTCAGCTTTGGGTTTGCAATTCTCCTGCTCTGTCCAGTGACAAGTTGTAGCGGCTGAAGTAATCGTGATACCTCTTTCCTGCTCCTGTTCCATCCAGTCCATGGTTGCAGTACCTTCATGAGTATCACCAATTTTATAATTAACACCGGTATAATAAAGAATACGCTCAGTCAATGTTGTCTTACCAGCATCAATATGGGCCATAATACCAATGTTTCTGGTTCTCTCTAATGGATATTCTCTTCCAGCCAAGGTTTTTTCCTCCTAAATTTCTCAGACAAAAGCAATTAGAATCTATAGTGTGCAAATGCTTTATTTGCTTCTGCCATTTTGTGCATATCTTCTTTCTTCTTTACAGATGCACCTGTATTGTTTGCCGCATCCATGATTTCATTTGCCAGTCTCTCTTCCATGGTCTTCTCGCCTCTCTTGCGAGAGTACAGAGTCAGCCAGCGAAGAGCCAGCGCCTGACGTCTGTCCGGCCTTACCTCAATTGGCACCTGATATGTTGCACCGCCGATACGTCTTGCCTTTACTTCTAATACTGGCATTATGTTATTCATAGCTTCCTCAAACACCTCAATTGCCGGCTTGTCGGTCTTTTCAGCAACTCTGTTAAATGCTCCGTATACAATTTTCTGCGCGATACCCTTCTTACCATCTAACATGATATTATTGATAAGTTTAGTAACCACTTTATTATTATACAGCGGATCTGCTAATACGTCTCTCTTCTGAGTATGTCCTTTACGTGGCACGTCGCTTCCCTCCTTAATCATTCCTTTTTGATTGTTTCGATTAATTCAACGGTACTCACATGTGTCAGTTACAGATGTCTGCAACCGGGAAACCAGCCTTACGGCTGCGCCTCCAACTAACTATCTGTGTATTCGTGCGGAAATTTATCTAAAAAGAATGTACGCTGCGCGCTTTCCAACACTAAACCTATAGTAGTTAATGTCCATTGAGCCTTTGCTCAATAAAACTTCACACCTGTTGTGATACTATTGGTCCGCTAAAATTTATTTCTTAGCGTCTTTCGGCCTCTTTGCACCATATTTGGAACGTGCCTGGCGTCTATTTGCAACACCTGCGGTATCTAAAGTTCCACGAATAATATGGTATCTGGTACCTGGTAAGTCTTTTACTCTTCCGCCACGAATCAGAACAACGCTATGTTCCTGTAAGTTGTGGCCTTCACCTGGAATATAGCTTGTCACTTCGATTCCATTGGAAAGACGTACTCTGGCGATCTTACGAAGAGCAGAGTTAGGTTTCTTAGGAGTTGCAGTCTTAACTGCAGTACAAACGCCTCTTTTCTGAGGAGCAGAGAGATCTGTAGGACGTTTCTTCAAGGAATTATATCCCTTCTGCAATGCTGGTGCTGTAGATTTCTTCTCTGATGTCTGTCTTCCTTTTCTTACTAACTGGTTAAATGTTGGCATTCTTTTCACCTCCTGTAATATTAGATGTGTGCTTTTATGCACGCTAAATCATTATATAAGGATAAAATCCGTCTGTCAAGAGCTTTTTCAAATTTACTTCACTTTGACTATTTGTTGGCATACTTGCTGCAAATCCATTTTTGCAAACCCTGCGTATATGCTCAAACCCTTATACTTATATAGTAAGCCTTTCCTTTTTTTCGTTTCTTAATCGCGTATAATATTTTAAATCTTATCTTTTTATAATCTCTTTCCTAATCTTTTTCTGCGGATTGTGAAAAATCATAATTTTTTCTATATTTGAATTCTAAATTCTCCCTGCAGCCAAATAATGAAAAAGGCTGCTGCAAAACAAGAAATTTCTACAAAATATAGTATAGATACTTTTTCTATTCTTACCATATATTATAGAACCTCTGCTTTTTACAACAGTCCTTTCACAATAAAATAACATTAAAAATCGTTCGAAAAGATTTATCTTTTCATCTATTAGCCAAAAAATTTATCAATATTCTTCTTAATTTCTTCAGGTTTCAAGCTTTTCAATAAATATCCAGCCGGTTTTAAAGACAATACCTTCTTTACACTTTCTCCATCTCCTCTGCCTGTGAGAAAAATAACCGGAATATCTGCAAAATCTTTTTCAGCCCGAATCATCTCTAAAACCTGGCTGCCATTGCAGACTGGCATCTCATAATCCAGCAAAACCAAATCCGGTCTGTCCAAGGTAATACATCTAATTGCCGCTAATCCAGACTGTGCAATCGCAACCTCATAACTCTTGCACAAAAGCTCTTTCATAGACTGCTGCACAACGATGGAGTCATCTACTACAAGTATCTTCTTTTTATGTTCTGAATTACTTTTCCTTATATACTTTTTCACTTCTTTCATGGCATTTTCTTCTTTAATTAACGTCTTACTCTCATTTCCGAGCAGACATGGCGCCATGACACAAAAAGCAAAATAACCCTCTCCTGTATCAAACAACAGACTGGATTGGGGACGCTCTCTTCTGAATATTTTCTGTAACTGTTCGTAACTCAGAAGGTTTTCTTCCTTCATTTCATACAACTCTGCCGATGGAAAATGCTCCTTAATGCGCTCTACAAACTGGCGGGCTGTATATCTCACAGCATTCATAAGCACATCGTTCATAGAATCAGACTTAGCCCCTAGTATACTGCCCACTGTATGAAATAACAGTTTTTCCTCAAAAGCCAGGACAATTTCCCACTTATCACCCTGTTCTGTAGCATAAGCAAGACGATAATAAATACCATCTCCAAACTTCTCTCCTCCATAGCTCTTACTGATTACCTTTGCCTTCAGCTGGAACAAGTCATATACTAAATCGGTGATAACATGCCGTAAAGCAGTCTGTTCATCTTCTGGCAAAAGATTTACCCACTTACTGATGGATTTTCCCATAATTGCATGATCTTCTATCAAAGTGTGTCCAATCAGCCAGCCGGCGCAGACACCCAGAAAATGATTGATCGCATCTGAAGAATAATCTTCCCGTTCCAGTTCTCTTTCAAGGGCCGGGAGTGTAACTCTCCGAAAATTATCATGAAGGCCCCTGTGTGTTTCAAATCCTGAATAATTAATCGATGCCATGTAAGCTTCTTCTTCTATAAAGTGATTCATTGCATGATCTTTAAAATACTTAATTCCTTCCTGGCAGACCCATTGGTTCTTCCCTTCCTCTTTCTGATATGTGAAAAGTTTCGTCATAATACTAAAAAGTTTTTTATGCTCCTTATCAATAAAATCTACGCCAATATTAAACCTGTCCTGCCATATTAACTGATTTTCCATATCCTTCCTCCTTAGAACCTAATGATACTATAAATATATGCCAATATTATACCATATGACAAAAGAAACCGTCATCCCATTTTACAAATTTTTACACCGATTTTGCAAAATCCCCTCTGAAATGCATATTTTTCATACATTCCAGAGGGGATTCCAATAGGACACAAACAGGCTCTATATTTTATTTCTATTCTACTGCTAATTCTTCTTCCATTAACGGTAATTCTTCTAAATCCTCTGCTTCCTCCAGCTCTTGCGGCTTATAATTAAAATCCATCATTTCATCCTCAAAGTAAATATCGTCTGTATCATTTACATCGGTAGATAATTTAATGCTGTTGTAACGCTTCATACCTGTTCCAGCAGGAATCAATTTACCAATCAGTACATTTTCCTTTAAACCAATCAATGGATCAACCTTGCCTTTGATCGCTGCCTCAGTAAGAACTTTCGTAGTTTCCTGGAAGGAAGCTGCTGAAAGGAAGGAATTCGTCGCAAGAGATGCTTTCGTAATTCCCAGCATTACCTGCTTACCATCTGCCGGTTCTTTCCCTTCTTCTTCCAGTCTCTCATTGGTATCTTCATAATCCAAAATATCAACCAATGTTCCTGGAAGGAATTCAGAATCTCCGTTATTTTCAATTCGAATTTTCTTAAGCATCTGGCGTACTATCACTTCAATATGCTTATCATTAATTTCCACACCCTGCAGGCGGTAAACACGCTGCACTTCCTGAATCATATAATCCTGTACCGCACGCACTCCCTTGATCTTCAAAATATCATGAGGATTTACACTGCCTTCTGTCAGCTCATCACCAGCCTCAAGTACTGCGCCATCCATAATCTTAATGCGTGAACCATAAGGAATCAAGTACGCTTTGCTCTCTCCTGTCTCCTCATTGGTGACGATAATCTCTCGCTTTTTCTTGCTGTCCTTAATGGTGGCAATTCCTGCAAACTCTGTGATAATTGCAAGACCTTTCGGTTTACGTGCCTCAAAAAGCTCCTCCACACGCGGAAGACCCTGGGTAATATCATTTCCTGCAACACCTCCGGTATGGAAGGTACGCATAGTAAGCTGAGTACCTGGCTCACCGATGGACTGTGCTGCAATGATTCCTACAGACTCACCTACTTGTACTGCCTGGCCGGTAGCCATATTGGCGCCATAACATTTTGCACAGATTCCATTATGGGAACGGCAGGTCAGAACTGTACGGATCTTCACTCTATTTAAGGGCTCTCCTTTAGAATTAACGCCTTTCCCCATAACAAGCGCTGCACGTCTTGGAGTAATCATGTGATTTGCTTTCACAAGGACATTCCCTTCTGCATCGCAGATAGTCTCGCAAGAGAAACGTCCGGTAATCCGTTCCTCCAGACTTTCAATCTCTTCTTTTCCATCCATAAATGCCTTTACATACATTCCGGGGGCGGGCTTGCCTTCACAGCAGTCAATATCACGGATAATTAATTCCTGAGATACGTCTACCAGACGTCTGGTCAGATATCCTGAGTCAGCTGTACGAAGCGCTGTGTCAGAAAGACCCTTCCGTGCTCCATGCGCAGACATAAAGTATTCCAATACATCCAGACCTTCACGGAAATTTGATTTAATCGGCAGCTCGATGGTACGTCCAGTGGTATCAGCCATCAAGCCACGCATTCCTGCAAGCTGTTTAATCTGTTTGTCAGAACCACGGGCTCCAGAATCCGCCATCATATAAATATTATTGTATTTATCCAGTCCGCTGAGCAGCTCATGTGTTAAAATGTCGTCAGTTTCTTTCCAGGTCTCAACAACTTCCTTATACCGCTCTTCCTCTGTAATCAACCCTCGTTTGTAGTTCCTTGTAATCTTATCTACCGTGTCCTGCGCATGTTTGATCAATTCCGGCTTCTTAGCAGGCACTGTCATATCCGAAATAGACACCGTCATTGCCGCCCGGGTGGAGTATCTATACCCCATAGACTTGATATCATCCAGTACTTCCGCTGTCTTTGTGGCTCCATGGATATTGATGACTTTCTCCAGAATCTGTTTCAGGCCCTTTTTCCCCACATGGAAATCCACTTCCAGTTTTAACCGATCCTCCGGCTTGCTGCGGTCTACAAATCCTAAATCCTGGGGAAGAATCTCATTGAAGATAAATCGTCCTAGGGTAGATTCCACATTTCCACTTATTACCTCACCGTCTGGCATGGTGCGGGTCATGCGCGCTGTAATTCTGGAATGCAGAGTCAACGCCTCATTCTCATAAGCTAAAATAGCTTCATTTACATTTTTAAAGAACTTGCCCTCTCCCAGAGCCCCTGCACGTTCCTGTGTCAGATAATAAATACCAAGCACCATATCCTGAGAAGGAACCGCCACCGGACCTCCGTCGGAAGGTTTTAACAAGTTGTTTGGGGACAACAGTAAAAATCTGCACTCAGACTGCGCTTCCACAGACAATGGGAGATGCACCGCCATCTGGTCTCCATCAAAGTCTGCATTAAATGCTGTACATACCAGAGGATGAAGCTTAATGGCCTTGCCTTCTACCAAAATCGGCTCAAATGCCTGAATACCCAGCCTGTGCAAAGTTGGCGCACGGTTCAGCATAACCGGATGTTCTTTGATTACTTCTTCCAATACATCCCATACCTCTGACTGGAGGCGTTCTACCATCTTTTTCGCGCTCTTAATATTATGTGCGGTACCGTTACAAACCAGCTCTTTCATAACAAAAGGCTTAAACAGCTCAATTGCCATTTCTTTTGGAAGGCCGCATTGATAAATCTTCAGTTCCGGTCCTACCACGATAACAGAACGCCCGGAATAATCCACACGCTTGCCCAGCAGATTCTGTCTGAAACGCCCGGACTTTCCTTTCAGCATATCAGACAGCGATTTCAGTGCACGATTGCCAGGTCCGGTTACTGGACGTCCTCTGCGTCCATTATCTATTAAGGCGTCCACAGCTTCCTGGAGCATCCTCTTTTCATTTCTTACAATAATATCCGGCGCTCCTAACTCCAAAAGGCGGCGCAGACGGTTATTACGATTGATAATCCGCCGATACAGATCATTTAAATCAGAAGTTGCAAAACGTCCGCCGTCCAGCTGAACCATAGGGCGCAGATCTGGCGGAATCACCGGAATCACATCCATAATCATCCACTCCGGCTTATTTCCAGAACCCCGGAATGCTTCTACTACTTCCAGCCGTTTGATAATACGGGCACGTTTCTGCCCTGTAGCATCCCGCAGCGCTGTCTTTAATTCTACAGCATCTTTTTCCAAATCAATGGCTTCTAACAGCTCCTTAATGGACTCCGCTCCCATTCCAACCCGAAAGTCATTTCCAAATTTCTCTCTTGCTTCCTGATACTCTGATTCTGACAATACCTGTTTGTACTGCAGGTCACTGCCTCCCTTATCCAATACAATATAAGACGCAAAGTACAGGACTTTTTCCAATGTTCTGGGAGACAAGTCCAAAATCAGGCCCATGCGGCTTGGAATGCCTTTAAAATACCAAATATGGGATACTGGCGCTGCCAGCTCAATATGACCCATGCGCTCCCGGCGTACGCTTGATTTGGTAATTTCCACACCGCAGCGGTCACAGACAACGCCTTTATAGCGAATTTTCTTATATTTTCCACAATGGCACTCCCAATCCTTGCTGGGGCCAAAAATTTTCTCACAAAACAGACCGTCTTTTTCCGGCTTAAGAGTTCTATAGTTAATGGTCTCTGGCTTCTTGACCTCGCCTCTGGACCACTCACGAATCTTCTCTGGTGACGCAAGGCCAATTTTAATTGCATCAAAAGTAATTGGCTGGTACTTCTCTTTATTCATTGCTTCTGGCATTGTGATTCTCCCTTCTTCCATTCTCTCTTCGCGGAGCGTTCCCTATTGGAGAACATCATCAAAGTCGGCGAAATCGTCCTCAAGTTCCAATGCTTCTTCTTCCTCTTCATCATCTTCTATATCTACCAGTTCTTCACTGTCCTCATTAAATTCCTGTTTGCTAAAGCCCATTGCGCCAAAGGATTCCTCCTCTTCAAAAGCAAAATTCCGGTCTCCAGCAATGATGGAATTCAAATCTGTGTTCCCGTATTCACTGGTTTCCATAAGCTCTATCTCTTCTCTGTTCTCATCCAGAACCTTCACATCCAGACCCAATGACTGAAGCTCCTTTAACAATACCTTAAAGGATTCGGGAATACCAGGTTTTGGAATATTATCACCCTTGATAATAGCTTCATAAGTCTTTACACGTCCAATGACATCATCGGACTTCACTGTCAAAATTTCCTGTAAGGTATAAGACGCGCCATATGCTTCCAACGCCCAAACCTCCATCTCTCCAAAACGCTGTCCTCCAAACTGTGCCTTACCGCCCAGAGGCTGCTGTGTTACCAGAGAGTAAGGGCCTGTGGAACGGGCATGGATCTTATCGTCTACCAGATGGTGCAGTTTCAGATAATGCATGTGTCCAATGGTGACTGGACTGTCAAAATATTCTCCCGTTCTTCCATCGCGAAGTCTTACTTTGCCGTCTCTTGACAAAGGCACACCTTTCCATACTTCCCGGTGCTCCCGATTATCAGACAAATATTTCATTACTTCTGGAAGCAGATCCTGCTTATATTTCGCTTCAAATTCTTCCCAGGAAAGATTTACATAATCATTTGCCAAATCCAGGGTATCCATAATATCGTTCTCATTGGCGCCATCAAAAACCGGCGTGGCAATATTAAAACCAAGTGCTTTAGCTGCAAGACTTAAATGAATCTCCAGCACCTGCCCAATATTCATACGGGACGGCACGCCCAGAGGATTCAGCACGATATCCAGAGGACGGCCATTTGGCAGAAATGGCATATCTTCTACTGGAAGCACCCTGGAAACCACACCCTTATTGCCATGACGTCCAGCCATCTTATCCCCTACAGAAATTTTACGTTTCTGGGCAATGTAAATGCGTACTGCCTGATTAACGCCTGGAGACAATTCATCTCCGTTATCCCTGGTAAATACCTTAGCATCTACCACGATGCCATATTCACCATGCGGCACTTTCAAAGAAGTATCTCTCACCTCTCTTGCCTTTTCACCAAAAATAGCACGGAGAAGACGTTCCTCTGCCGTTAGCTCTGTCTCTCCCTTAGGCGTCACCTTTCCTACCAAAATATCGCCTGCGCGAACCTCTGCACCTATACGGATAATACCTCTCTCATCCAGATCTTTCAGCGCGTCATCTCCCACGCCTGGAACATCTCTGGTAATTTCCTCCGGCCCCAGTTTGGTATCACGTGCTTCCGCCTCATATTCTTCAATATGAACAGAAGTATAGACGTCCTCTTGTACCAGTCTCTCGCTTAAAAGAACTGCATCTTCATAATTATAGCCTTCCCAGGTCATAAATCCAATCAGCGGGTTCTTGCCCAGTGCAAGCTCCCCGTTGGAAGTAGAGGGACCATCTGCAATTACCTGCCCCTGTTCCACTTTATCTCCTTTGAAGACTATGGGTCTCTGATTATAACAGTTGGACTGATTGCTTCGTGAAAACTTTGTCAGCTTATATACATCGCGTTTTCCGTCTTCTGTCTTGATGGTAATTTCATTGGAAATCGCCCGCTCTACAACACCTGCATTTCTGGCCAGGACACATACACCAGAGTCTACTGCCGCTTTTGTCTCCATACCAGTTCCCACTGCCGGTGGTTCCGTGGTGAGCAGCGGCACTGCCTGACGCTGCATGTTAGAACCCATCAGCGCACGGTTGGCGTCATCATTTTCCAGGAAAGGAATCAACGCTGTAGCCACAGAAAACACCATTTTAGGGGAAACATCCATGTAATCAAACATGGCTTTCTCATATTCCTGTGTTTCTTCACGATAACGGCCAGACACAGAGTTTCTGACAAAATGCCCTTCAGCGTCTAAAGCTTCATTCGCTTGAGCTACATGGTAATTATCTTCTTCATCCGCCGTCATATAGACTACTTCGTCCGTTACCCGGGGATTTTGGGGATCCGATTTATCGATTTTACGGTAAGGCGCTTCCACAAAACCGTATTCATTAATTCTTGCATAAGTTGCAAGAGAGTTAATTAATCCAATATTAGGTCCTTCAGGCGTCTCAATAGGGCACATTCTTCCATAATGGGAATAATGCACGTCTCGTACCTCAAATCCCGCACGATCCCTGGACAAACCTCCCGGGCCTAATGCCGACAGACGCCTTTTATGCGTCAATTCACCCAGCGGGTTATTCTGATCCATAAACTGAGACAACTGAGAAGAACCAAAGAATTCCTTCACTGCTGCTGTCACAGGTTTAATATTAATCAGACTTTGGGGTGAAATTCCCTGCAGATCCTGAGTGGTCATTCTCTCACGAACCACTCGTTCCATCCTGGAAAGCCCAATTCGGTACTGGTTCTGTAACAACTCGCCCACTGCACGAATCCGGCGGTTCCCCAAATGATCAATATCATCACTGTTGCCAAGACCATATTCCAAATGCATATTATAATTAATAGAAGCTAAAATATCTTCTCTAGTGATATGTTTCGGAATCAAATCTGCCGCATTTCTGTGAAGCGCTTCCTTCATATCTTCCAGGCTCTCATTTTCTTCTAATATTTTTTCTAAAACAGGGTAATATACTAATTCTGTTATCCCTAACTTTCTAGCTTCTTCCCTGTCAATATCTACATAATTGGTAACATCCACCATAAGGTTGGACAATACCTTAATATTGCGTTCTTCACCCTGAATCCACACAAATGGAACTGCTGCATTCTGAATGGATTCTGCAAGATCACGATCCAGCACAGCACCCTGCTCTGCAATAATCTCACCTGTGGAAGCATCCATAACATCTTCTGCGAGAACCTGTCCGCTAATACGGTTCTTAAACGCAAGTTTTTTATTAAATTTATATCTGCCTACTTTTGCCAGATCATAACGCCTTGGATCAAAGAACATGGCATTGATGAGACTTTCTGCACTCTCAACAGTAAGCGGTTCTCCCGGACGTATCTTCTTATATAATTCCAACAGGCCTTCGTGATAATTCGTGGCAACATCCTTGCCAAAACTTGCAATAATCTTTGGCTCTTCTCCAAACAGGTCAACAATCTCCTGATTGGTACCAATCCCAAGAGCACGAATCAGCACCGTGACAGGAACCTTTCTGGTTCTATCCACACGCACATAAAATACATCATTAGAATCGGTCTCATACTCCAGCCATGCGCCTCGGTTGGGAATTACTGTGCAGGAATACAGGGTCTTACCCACTTTATCATGTGCGATCCCATAGTAAATGCCCGGAGAACGCACCAACTGGCTGACAATTACACGCTCTGCACCGTTGATTACGAAGGTTCCTGTCTCTGTCATAAGTGGTAAATCGCCCATGAAGATTTCATAATCTTTGACTTCTTCAACTGCCTCTTTATTATAAAATCTTACTTTCACTTTTAAAGGAGCTGCATAGGTTGCATCCCGCTCTTTACATTCTGCAATTGAATATTTTACATCATCCTCACACAGTGTAAAACCAACGAATTCCAGACTTAACTGTCCACTGTAGTCTGCAATAGGGGAAATATCAGCAAATACTTCTTTCAGCCCTTCGTTGATAAACCAGTTGTAAGAATTCTTCTGAACCTCAATCAGGTTCGGCATTTCTAATACTTCCTTTTGTCGCGAGTAACTCATACGAACGCTTTTTCCTGCTTTAATCGGACGTATTCTGTTTTTCTCCATTGACGTTTCACCTCTCGTTTTTATATATTTTCAAGAATCCTTCTATAACCTGCCAAAAGCCATATCAGAAATTATGTTCCCTCTGATACAGCCCCCTGGCAATAAGTACACGTCACCATAATAGTGCATCCTATATGATAGCATAATCGTCAAATGCATGTCAAGAAGAATTTTCAAAGCACAGCGGGAAAGCATATACTTTCCCGCTGTGTTTTCATAAACTATTAAAATTTCATCTCTTTAAGGAAGTGTAACTGGAATATCTGCGATATGAACAGTTGATTCTGTCTCACTTATATAATCCCCCACTTCAATCACCAAATCCTTCTGGCCGTCATAGAGAAATCGATCCTGCACCGTAAAGAGTTCGCTTCCTCCTCCGCCGCCTCCCATGAATTCGAGATAGCTGCCCTCACTATCTTTAATATTTACTACCGGGCAGCCCTCATAATTAAATGGCGGCTTTGTTGCATGGCCAGAATAATCCACTTTAACAATTAAAAATGTCTTGCTCCTGATAATATTCTTTATCATGATTCCATTTTCTTCCTTATTAATTTCTATCGTTTCACTGCTGTCTTCAACCGTTACTGGAAATTTAAGGTTCCACTCTCCGTCCACACAGACTGTTTCGTCATGCTTTCCTTCTTCATTTGTATATTCAGAAGTTATCCCTGTCACGGCATTGACTTTATAATTCACAACAATATTCCTGTCTTCGCCGGACTTAAGTTTTTCACTATAGCTTCCATTATAATCATATAAATCTACCGATTCCATTCCTACAAAAGATCCATCCTCGGATTTTCTAAGCCAGCCGCAAGACATACCCTGAACCGGCACCTTACTTCCATCATTTTTTTCGATGATCGGTTTATTCACTTCACGATTATCCTGACGGTAAAGAAGTATATCTTTTGCTTTATTCAGCTCTTCATTATTTGTTCTCACTACAAAAGTATAATGCAGTACTCCGCCGTCACAATAGACGTCTGATACAGAGAGCGCAACGCCGTTGTTTTCCACAGTTGTCACATAATCTCCGGAATTATTATATTTATCCACTTCCTCCCGGACAGATTTTGCTCGCCCGCCAATTTTTGTATAGAGTTCCTTTTCCCCTATATATCCGTCGTCAGAACTATCAATTAAGGTTCCAAAAACATTGTTAAAAATCTGTTTTGCGAATACAGGATTGGCTGCAATTCCTGCCGCTCCTGCCACAACTGAAAATGCCGCTGCCACACCAACTGCTTTTTTCCAATTCTTCCTGTTCCTTTTCTTTTCTTCTGCCTTCATATTTTTCACCTCCATCAAAATCTTTGTTTTAAAATGGTCCTTTTCTCCAGAAGTTAATTCAGCATTTTCATATTCCGAAAAATCCGTTTCCACATCATTTAGTAACTGATAGATTGTTTTACCCATAATTACACACCTCTTTCTATTCGAAACTGCCTGCGGAGTTTTTGCCTGCTCCGGGACAAATGATTATAAATAGCCTCCTGCTTCATTCCGGTCTCTCTGCTGACCTGTTGTATGGACTGTTCCTCCACGTACAATTTCATGAACAAATCTCTGTCTACAGGTTTTAAAGAATCCAGCATCATTTCCACTTCCTCCGAAAGTTCACGTTCAATCATTCTTGCCAATATACGATCTTCTTTCACAATGACGGCATCATCAATATCCACCGTCGCAGCCTCCCTTTGGTACTGTCTCAAATAATCAATGGCACGGTAGCGCGTAACTGCCGCAGCCCAATTCTTAAAAGTATTTTTGCTTTCATCGAAGTCGGATATGTTCTGCCAAATCTTCAATAACACATCATTGAAGCATTCATCCTGACGGTGGGGTACCCCAAATAACTGCTTTCTAATAATCGACATCAACAGGCCTCCATATTCATCTATCACATACAGGAGCGCTTTTTCATTTTGCAATCGTAATTGCTGAATAAAATTATGTTCTCCAATTTTCATAATAAATCATCCTCTTTTCCAAACCTGCGCGCATTGGATTATGTAATTTTGATTACATTAATTATTACGGATGCGGAGAAAAAAATCTATCAATATTTTTTATTTTTTTACGGAAAAAAATGGCAAACTTAGAAGGCATCGCGCTTTTATTAAACCTGTATACTTTCAAAATCCCTACAAGTTTTTAGGATCATGCGGCTTTCGTCCTATCGCCAAACAGAAACAGGCTCTCTGAAAAATAAATTTTCCAGAGAGCCTGCTTCTGTTTGGTAACACGTCTCAATACTGATCGCAATTATTTTAAAGTAACTTTTGCACCTTCTGCTTCTAATTTAGCCTTAATATCTTCCGCTTCTGCCTTCTCAGCGCCTTCTTTTACTACCTTAGGAGCTCCGTCTACAACTTCCTTAGCTTCTTTCAGTCCTAAACCAGTTACTTCACGTACAACTTTGATAACCTTAACTTTGTTCGGTCCAACTTCTGTCAATTCTACATTGAAGTCTGTCTTCTCTTCTGCTGCGCCAGCGCCGTCGCCGCCTGCTGCTGCAACTACAACGCCTGCTGCTGCAGATACGCCAAACTCTTCTTCACATGCTTTTACCAAATCATTTAACTCTAATACGCTTAACTCTTTAATAGCTTCGATAAATTCTGCTGTTGTTAATTTTGCCATTATAATATACCTCCATTTGTTATTATAGTTTATAATTTAAAAATTCCTAATGATAACTATGCCTCTGCAGGAGCTTCTTCTGCTGACGCCTCTGGGGCTGCTGCAGCCGCTGCCTCTCCGCCGCCCTGCTCTGCGATCTGATTAAGAACACGAGCCAGATTGGTGATCGGAGACTGGATGCTTCCAAGGAATTTGGACAGTAATTCGTCTCTGGACGGAACGGAAGCAATCGCTTTGATTCCTTCTGTATCGTAAAAAGTTCCTTCTACTACGCCTGCCTTCAGTTCTAATGCTGGTGCAGCCTTTGCAAATTTTGCAAGGATTCTTGCCGGTGCAGTTGCATCTTCTTTGGAGATAGCGATAGCATTAGGTCCTTCTAACAGAGAAGACATGCTTTCGAAATCAGTTCCCTTAAATGCAAAATTCATCAATGTGTTCTTATATACTTTGTAAGTAACACCAGCTTCTCTTAACTGCTTGCGCAACTGTGTATCCTGGTCTACCGTCAATCCGCGATAATCTACTAACACGACACACTGTGCATCCTGAATCTGTTCAGAAATTTCCTGTACAATGGGCTGCTTTAATTCTACTTTTGCCACGAATCGTGCACCTCCTTATTTTATTTCGTACAGCCATTTCACATATCATGCAAAAAGACTGCCCGTATGTGAGCTTTTAAATTGTAATGTGGCAATTCGCCACAAGTTCCTCTGCACAAATCTGTATTTTGTCCAAAAGAACTGTATGCAATTTAAAAGCCCCTTCGTCCGAGACAAAGAGGCTTGAAATAATCTTCATTACTTATCAGACATAAAAATCTGATAAATTTCCTCGGCAGGCCAACGGTTACGCCTCTCGGCACCTGCTGTCTTCGGTCATATGCTTGTCTAGCATATCATTTTCTATTTCAGATGTCAACACTAATTTTAAGCAAGCTTTGCCGTATTAAGTTTCACGCCCGGTCCCATAGTAGGAGTCAATGTAACGCTTCTTAAATACTGACCTTTCAATGCGGATGGCTTTGCTTTAATGATGGCATCCATAAGGGTCTGGAAGTTGTCCGCTAACTGTTCTTCTGTAAAAGATGCTTTTCCAATTGGCACATGGATAATATTGGTCTTATCTAATCTGTACTCAATCTTACCAGCCTTGATATCATTCACAGCCTTGGTAACGTCCATGGTTACGGTTCCTGCTTTTGGGTTCGGCATTAAGCCCTTAGGACCAAGCACACGTCCCAGACGTCCAACAACACCCATCATATCGGGAGTAGCAACTACAACGTCAAAATCCAGCCATCCATCATTCTGGATTTTCGGAATCAGTTCCTCTCCGCCTACATGATCGGCTCCTGCCGCCAATGCTTCATCTACTTTGTCTCCCTTTGCAAAAACCAAAACCTTTACCGTCTTACCTGTTCCGTGAGGCAATACTACCGCACCACGGATCTGCTGTTCTGCATGACGCCCGTCACAGCCGGTTCTGATGTGAGCCTCAATTGTTTCATCAAATTTAGCAACTGCAGCCTTCTTAACAAGACCGATTGCTTCTGCTGTATCATACTGCACTGTTCTGTCGATAGCTTTTGCAGCTTCTACATATTTCTTTCCTCGTTTCATTCTCATAACCTCCTAGTGGTAATATCGGGAGCGTTCCCTCCCACGTTTCGCTAAGTAAGATAAGGACATTCCGTTCACATAAACCTCAGCTTACCTTTCGCTAAATGCCAGGCGCTTATTCCTCAACGGTAACACCCATACTTCTTGCTGTCCCTGCAATCATACTCATTGCAGCTTCCAAGGATGCTGCATTCAAATCCGGCATTTTCAGTTCTGCAATTTCCTGAACCTTTGCTTTGGAAATAGTTGCTACTTTTGTTTTATTAGGTACTGCAGAACCAGACTTAATGTTGCATGCCTTCTTAATCAGTACTGGAGCAGGCGGGGTCTTTGTTACAAAGCTAAAGCTCCTGTCTGAATATACAGTAATTACTACCGGAATAATTAAATCTCCCTGGTCAGCAGTTCTTGCATTAAACTGTTTTGTAAATTCAACGATATTTACACCATGCTGTCCAAGTGCAGGTCCAACTGGTGGAGCAGGTGTAGCCTTTCCAGCAGGGATCTGTAATTTGATATATCCTTCTACTTTCTTTGCCATTTGGAAAATCCTCCTTTAACTTACCTGCAGGAACATGAAGTCCCGCAGCAATATGCATCTTATAACCTTCTAATATCTGTGAAACTTATTTCAACCGGCGTTTCACGACCGAACAGGTCAACATTGATCGTAACCATCTGCTTATTATGATTCATAGACTGGATGATTCCGACTGTATCTTTCCAGACACCGCCGACCACCCGGATCGAATCGCCTTCCTCAAAATCCACAACCACATTGTCAACCTGAATACCCAATGGCCTCATTTCAGCTTCAGTGAGTGGTACGGGCTTGGAACCCGGACCTACAAACCCGGTAACGCCTCTGGTATTTCTAACCACATACCATATGTCATCATTCATCACCATGTTAATTAGAACATAACCTGGAAACATTTTCTTCTCGACGGTCTTCTTGACACCGTTTTTCATTTCCACAACGCTCTGCATGGGAACCCTCACCTCAAGGATCTGATCCTCAAGATGCCGATTCTTGATTGTCTTGTCGATATTTTCTTTGACCTTATTTTCATAACCGGAATAGGTATGAACTACATACCAGTTTGCCTCTGCCATAAATCACCTGTGCCTCCTATAATTTTACCAGGGCATCTACGCCATACTTAATGATAACATCCAATACGGCAATGATAAGACCCAAGACAATGGAAACAGCTACAACTGCCGCTGTCTGTCTGCTAAGTGATTTCTTGTCTGGCCAGATAATCTTGTCAAATTCAGCCTTGAGACCGGCGAACCAGCTCGCCTTTTGAGCCTTTTCTGTTTTACTTTCTCCCATTTTTACCTCCTATGGCGCACATTTACGCCTGAATTCCAGGGATGGGTGAACTTTCTGTCCAACCTTTCACTTCCTTTGCTCTGTCCTGTTACTTGGTTTCCTTGTGTAATGTGTGTGTCCGGCAGAACCGACAATATTTCTTTGTCTCCATTCTGTCTGGATGAGCTTTCTTATCTTTGGTCATGTTGTAGTTACGTCGTTTACATTCCGTACATGCCAGTGTAATTCTAGTGCGCACAACTTCCACCTCCACTTAATTTCTAATTTTAGGCATAAAAAAAAGACCTACTTCCATCGCTAGTTTACTATAGCATACTCACAGCGTATCGTCAACATATTTTTCCTGCTATTTACCCGTTTTTCACATAAAAAATTATATAAATTTTCTATATGGCTGTTAAGAAAGTACCAGTATCATCCGATATACATCTCAAACACATGGAGTGTTTATACCCCCGTGCACTGCACGATTTCACGGATGAAAGGAGGGGATTTGCATGCCGACCATTGACACTGCTTATCATTATTATTTAAGCACATACGCCAACCAGTCGACTTCCCGTTATGATTCGCATAAAAAAAGTGAACTGCGATCAATCTATAATAATATTGTAAAAATTAACAAAGATTCCCCTTTGTATAAGATAAAGCGTTCAGAGGATGTCCAGAAATTTGCCATAGACATCAAAGAAAGTACCAGAATGATTAAAAATGTGGTTGCTTCTCTTTCAGACGCAGAAGAAGGAATCGGAAATGCATTTCAGAAAAAGCTCGCTTTTTCATCTCAGGAAGATGTAGTTTCAGCCGATTATGTAGGCAGCGGCCATTCTTCAGAAGATATGGAGAATTTTTATATTGAGGTGCGCAAGCTGGCTTCTTCCCAGATTAACCAAGGTAATTATTTAGATAAGAACCGCCTGAATCTCAGACCAGGCACATACTCTTTTGATCTGGAAAATAGTACCTCGGCATATGAATTTCAGTTTACAATTAATCCTCAGGATACCAATTTCTCAACACAGAATAAACTGGCCAATCTGATTACGAACGCAGATATCGGTTTGAAAGCATCTGTGGTGGAAAATGCGGACGGACTGAGTTCTTTGCAGATTGAGTCACTGGCAACAGGTATCAATCCAAACGACACGTTCCTGTTTTCCATTTCTCCTCAGGGGAATCACGATTCCATGTCTGCAATTGATACCTTGGGCATTGATCATGTAGCTCAGGAAGCGCAAAACGCAACGTTCCTTCTTAATGGAACAGAGCAGATGGCATATGAAAATACCTTTCTTCTGGATAATGATTTTGAATTGACACTCCATGGCACCAGCCCTGCTGGCGAAGCCGCTGTTATTGGTTTTAAGACCAATGCGGACGCTATGGCAGAGAATATTCAAACACTTGTGAATTCCTATAATTCTGTTTTGCACACGGCAAATAAATATTCTATTACACAGCCTCAGAGCGTACAGCTGTACCGTGATATGAGCGGCACTGCTTTTGCTTACCAAAAGAGTCTGGAGAATATAGGATTAATGGTGTCCGAGAATGGTGAAATATCGGTAGACGAAGATCTATTAAGTGAAACTGTCTCCAGTGAAGACTATGAAGAAAAGCTTTCTGTACTGAATGATTTTAAGAATCTTCTGAACATGAAAGCAAACAATGCATCTTTAGATCCCATGCGTTATGTGGATAAAGTTCTTGTAACCTATAAAAATCCGGGAAAAACTTTTGTAACACCCTATATTACCTCAATCTATTCCGGTATGATGATGGATGAATTTTGTTAAGAAGCGGCCATTTTTGCTGAAATGCAGGAATGGCTGTTTTTTAAGAATAGAGAACAAAAAACAGACCTGTTATATGCCGAATTGGCATATAACAGGTCCGTTCATTCTTTAAATTATAAAATCAGGAAAATAATCTCAGAACTCTGCCATTCTCTTCTTCCTGCTTCTTCTGCATCATAAGCCTATATTCCTGCAGCAGGCTGTTCTTCTTCATATCTGATACAGCCTTACCGATGTCAAGATCTTCAATACGGCTGCGGGATGCTGTAGTATTGATGGATGCATAAGAATTAAAATTCATAGTATGGTCAAGACGGTTATAGGTGGCCCCCATATCTCCTCTTGCAGACGATACCTTATCCAGAGCATCATCGATTACGGAAAGATCAAAATCTCCTGTCACATCAAAGTCCGCAATTCCCAAAGCTTCAAGGGTCGCATCCGGCATATTAATATCCATTCCGCTTCCGTCTGGTGAAGAAGCTACATGCGAACTTCCCATACTGCCGTCCAGCAGATTCATGGTATTAAATCGTGTATTCTTTGCGGCATCAGAAATACTTCCCTTTAACTGGTCAATCTCCTGCTGCATCATCTTTCGCTCAGAGTCGCCATAAATTGCTGTATTAGACGCCTGTACTCCCAGTTCACGAATTCTCTGGAGAGAATCCGTAATTGTAGACAAACCTCCATCTGCTACATTCACCATATCCTGAGATGTAGCCGCGTTCCTCCTGCCCACATCATATCCATTGCTCTGTGTTTTAAGTTTCTCGGCAATCGCCAGACCTGCGGCATCATCTTTTGCCGAATTAATACGCTTACCGCTGGAAAGCTGCTGGTAATTTTGATACAGACTCCGGCTGGCACTGCTGATATTAGAAATACTCATAGTTTTTCCTCCCTTCTAAGCACTATACTTTGTTATATTCTCAATCCTGATATAATTGCCATTAATCTTTTGTCCATGGATCAAGTCTTTTGCAAAATATCTGCTTTAAGACCTTTTTGTTATATTATACCAACCTAAATAAAAAAATTCAACAAGATTGTAAAATTTCCTCCAGTCTTTTTTTGGCCGGAGCATATTCTCCGCATTTCTGATAATAAGTTTCCGCTCTGGCTGTATCTCCAAGACATTCCAAAATCACACCAATATTATAATTCGCCACAAAAGAATTTACCCCCACATTTCTGCAGTCTTCATGCCGCAATGCTTTTTCAAACTCTTGAATTGCTGTGTCAAATTTGGCATTTTTCATATAAACCAGTCCCATGAGAAATTGAAAATCCGCACTGCTTCCAAACTCCTCATAAATATTTTCAAAAGACAGCGCTGTCTGCTCCTGGCCGCTGTTCAGCAATGCATATCCATATGTTTCCACCATGTCTATGACATATTCCAATTTGGGATTAAGTTCATAAGAAAGTCCCTCTTCAAAATGCCTGCTGGAACCATGATAATCTCCTGCCATATAACAGCTTTTGCCAAGCTGATACAGCAGATACGGCATCTTTTCTTCCATTTCTTCCACTTCCCGGGACTGTATATTCTTTTCACGCAGCTCTTCTATTCTGGCGCTTATTCGGGAAATTTCCTGCTCCAGCAGTGTAACGTTCCTCTGAATTTTCTGCTTTTTTTCTTCCGGCGAAAGATCGTATCCTCTATGAACAAAGGTTAAAGATGACAGCCAGGTTTGATAATTTTCTCCATGAATACTAACAATTTGTTCGTGTATTCTGCCCTCATAGCGAAAATTCCTCCGGTCAAAAATCCGGTTCACCCACTCCCTGTTTTCATACTGCACGCCGTCCCTCATAAATACATTGCGCCTGCGGATACGTCCTACCATTCCTGGATTCTGACGCATCTGTTCCTCTATTTTTCTTAATTCACCTGAAGACACCGGCTTCATAAATTCATCACTGTCCACCACCAGCACCAGATCATTTTCCGCCTTTGATACCGCATAATTCTTTGCTGCTGAAAAATCATCGCACCAGTCAAAATCATAGACGCTAGTGGTATACTTCTGGGCAAGCCTGCGGGTATTATCTGTGGAACCCGTATCCACCACTACCAGCTCAAATCCGTATTCTGAGAGGGCTGCAAGGCAGCTCTCTATATTTTTTTCCTCATTTTTTGTAATGACACATACAGAAATCATAATTTTCCTTTCTCTGTCCGTTCTTAATTCTCAATGTACCAGCATCGTATGAAAGCCGATAAGCTTTTTTGCTGCTTCCGAGACATGGGGACAATTTCCTGTCTGGTCCTTTGCATATTTTTTCCTGCGCAGCCAAAATTTCACCTGCATATATTTTTGATACGCCTGGGTAAAAGAACCACAGTCATAAAGAAATCCCTGGTCCGCAGATAAATTTTCTCTGGATTCTTCCTGCAATATTTCCAGTATATTTCTTAAAATAACTGTTTCTGTATCAATAAAGCGCTCATCTGCAAACTTCTGCATCATCTCCCATACTTCCTGGATCTGACCAAGAAAAATCAGCTTTTTCCATTGTTCTTTTAGTTCCATCATGATTGTAAAACGTCCCTGGAAATCAGAGGGATACACCAGCGGCTGGCCGCTGTAATCTGGAAGTTCCCACCCATACACTTTCAAAAACTCTTCCTGGGCTTCATCATACCTGGTCAGATTTAAATACCCGCAGTCATGAATACACCATGGTTCATGCTGGGCAGGAATCCATATTTCATAGCCTCTGTTCCAGTACTCCAGCGACTGGGAAATATCATAAAAATCCCAGCCGGACAACACATCTTTTCTCCAGTCCACATCCATTCTGGTCATCAAAAACATTCCATCCAGGATTACTGCCTTTGACTCTTCTTTATACAACTCATTGTGAAATGCTTTCTTTTCACTGCATCCCATGACGTTCCCAAGATCCCAGCTTCTGAAAAATTTTCTGTCCTGGGAGATACTTCCGGCTCCTATTACGCCCGCAATACCTGCCCTGGGATGCCTTTCAAACATCTGCAGCAGATACTTGAGCATATCAGGACATACAAGAAATACATCCTGATGCATATAAATCTTATATTCTGCATCCGACTGTTCCATTGCCTGCTGATAAGCCTCATAGATAGATTTTGCCCCGCGCAAAGGATAAACTTCTATTTCATATCCTTCCGGCACGTGAAGCCTCCCGATATAAAAAAGACATTCAGAAAAATAAACTTCATCATTAACACAAATAATAAAGGCAATTTTCTTCCGCATAACAATACCTTTCTTTAAAGAATTCTGCCTCAAGAGCTTTTGACGCCAAAAAGCAAAAAATGCTCCAGAACTGAATTTGTTCCAATGGAAAAAAATACAATTCTGAAACATTTTATAAAAATGAGCCAGCTATGCCAACGCCTTCTCAATATATCCTTCCAGCTTCTCAGCAAAAGGCAGAAGTTCTTCTTCAATCACCTTCGCCAGCTTCTCATCTTCCTTGGAAGTATATGCGTCATTTATATGAGAAACCATTTCATTCAAAGCATTCTTAGACACTTGCTGTTCCTTTTCATTTAACAATTCCAGCGTCCCGTTTATTACCTGAAGCTCCCAGTTGATACCTTTAAAAATGTGATCTACATACTCATTGGTATCTTCTTTCTTTTCCCCTTTCAATTCGGGAATAATCTCCTTTAACGCCTTACAAATCTTTGGATTATAGTCCTTTAATGCCTCCAAAGCCTCTACTTGCTCCTTACGATTATCTTCCATGATAGTCTTCGTCCTTTCTTAAAACTTTCAGCAGGCTGCATGAACACCCTTACTAAGAAAGCATCTGCTTTCTAAAACAAACACTCTATTTTATATATCGTAAGAAAAGCCATGTTTCCTTAGCTCGTTTTATGAATTTATTTCTATATCATTCACCATTTCCTATAACTGGCACAAAAGATTTTCTTCCAGTTCAAGGGCGCGTGCTTTCCATGTATGGAACTGTTTTGCTTTTTGATATCCCCTGTCTGCTATCTCCTGTGCTATCTTTGGATGATCTAACAGCTCCTGTACCTGGGCAGGAAGCCCTTCCAAATCTTCTAATTGGAAAAGAAGCATCTCGCAGCGTTCTTCTCCTGGTCTAGATTTATCTAAAAAGCCGCAGAATTCTTCCTTCATATAGCCGGAACTATCCGAAACCGCCACAGCCCCCTGCAGCATTCCATTAAATACACGGTCATGGGTGCCGTCTTTAAACCAGGTCATAGTACTCAGCACAATCTTGGCATCCTGCATTTTCACCACAACCTCCTCTGCCGGTATTTTCCCTCCATAACTGACATTTGGCAAATTGATCCAGGTACAATTTTCCCAGCCAGCCCCATAAATCTGTATGGAAATCCCATGTTCAGCCAAAATCTGGACCGTTTTCTCCCGATAATAGGAGACAGCGTACAGATCCACAAAATGAAGTTCTGAAATAATATCTTTTAATTTCTGGTCGGGCAAATCCATCCCGGCAGCCTGCAGCTCCTCCTCTAATGCCTGTTCTGTCGTCTTAAAAGGATGTTTTATCATTTCCTGATACGCATTTTTGCAGACATTCCTGGCATCAAACTCCGTAAACCTGGAAAAATCCGGCATAATATTTTCTGCAAAGCTCCTGGAAAGATTTCCTACATACAATACTTCCGTATTTCTGTGGGATATAGGAATTTTATCATTGGAAATTTCTTTCCCTGCGTGGGGCAGATAGCCAATCACCGGAATTTCTGGATAAAACCGCTCCAAATACTGCATATGATTCCGATCCGTACAGAGTACCACTGCAGTTCTTGGCGCATGATCCAATGCATCTTTGTAGCAGAACGGATGATCCATTAAAATATTAATACAGGGAATCCCCAATTCTTCCCAGATATTTTTCCCGGGATCCAGCTCCATGTTGAATCCCAGATTATTAAAAGTGATCACTGCTTTTACAGGCTTTGCCGCAAATTCTGCCAGATTTTTTAATGCTTTTGCCATGTCTCTTACATCAATCACAATGGTCTCATAGCCTAAGACATCAAACTCTTTTTTCAATTCAAATGTAAACAAATCCAGCGTATCATAAACGCCAATAAAAAATATCAATCTTTTCAAAATTACCCTCTCTCCAATCCTTCACAATCTTCTGCTTTTCCTGCCATTTTGTAAATATTATATACTTCCTGCATCGCAAGGGACGGATTGGCAATCATTCCAGGATCTGCATTCATCAGCATCACCTTGATCATAACCCAGGATACCTGGTTTTTTAAAATATAATCTGCATCTTCCTGCAGCCCCTCTCCCTTCGAACAACGGCAAAGACAGTCCTGTACCTTCCGGTAATGCATAATCCATTGCCCCAAATCCCATGTTTCCTGTGCCAGACCGGAAATATTCCGCTGCTGTTCTTCCTGGGCAATATATAAAAGCTGTTCAATCATTGGAATTTCTCCTCTGATATCCGACAATTCCAGCCGGACATCAGGCCGGACTTTTAGATATTCATAAAACATTTCCCTGGCCTTTGCTATTTGCTTCATTTTTACAAGCTGCGTCATGGCAAGCTTAAACTCAACCGTTTCTGCTTTCTCGGCTGTAATTCCCACTTTGCCTTCATAAACCTTCAAGCCATTCTTCTCCACCCAGATTTTCACCATCTGTTCTGACAAAAATCCAAATACCCTCTGGTTATATAAATCATAGGATTCCACATTGATACGCTTTTCCACCTCAAATAAAATATCAAACAGCCATTGGGCGTATGACTGGAATACCGTTCTGGAAGCTGCCATAAGGTTCCCATAATAATATGTGTTTCCTTCCATCGCCCTCTGAAAATAAGGGGCATAATCCGGATACTTTTCCTGGATTACTTCTCCCACCGCCAGCAGATCTTTGGCATTATGCGCTTCCCCAAAATAATCCAGATAACTGGTATCTGCTTGAATTTCCTCTGACACTATCATGTCATAATTCTTTAAAATATCTTCATATTCCTGCCCGCTTAAAAGCTCTCCCTGCTGATTCAGAAAGAAACGCCGGTAGTGGCAGATGCCAATAATATCCGCTTCTATTTCGTTTTTCCAAACCCAGTATACTCCTGTCAGTTCTCCATAATAATTATTCCAGCGGGAAATAGATTCTCCCGTATCATCTCCCAGATATCCAAGTTCTTCTGCTCCTGCCCTTCCCACATGAAGCGGTACGTAAATGCTGGCTTCAGGCTCTTGAAATTTCTTGTGGGTCATGGTAAAAATTTTTGTATTCATAAATCCCTCCTTCTGGAAACATTCACTGCATTCCTTTTTTCATTGTACCAAAAAAGCTGTAAAAAACAGCAGGCTTCTGCATTCCTTCCACAACTGCATTACCACGGAAAAATGCTCCATATGATAATCTGTATTCTGCGTAAGCACATTCCCCGGAAGCATAAGAAAGCGCAATATTCCTGGCTCTTCCCTGGGCACCGTTTTCCTTACAGTCAACTGCCAGCATATTTTCCGGACACTGTTTTTCCCATTGGCATAATTTCTCCCAGGCGCCGTCTGTGGAACCGTCATTCACACAGATAATCTCAAGCATCTTAAGCCCGATGGTCTGGTTCACCACAGAAGTAAGACAACGGTCAATATACTTCTCTACGTTGTAGCATGGGATAATCACACTTATTTTTTCTTCCATCTCTCAATTCTCCAAAATATATTTGCAGAATGCGGCCAGTTCCGCTCTGCTGCGCCCTGTCAGCGCGCCGCCTTTTCCAAACTCCGTCCAAAGTCTTTCTACAAAACGGTTCTTCCATGCTCCATATGCCTGAAAAATGTTTTCCAGGAAATTCTGGTTTTCCAGCAGAACATGCTTTTCCAGCATATTTGCAGATTCCAAAAACGCACCTATTCCAAATATACTGATATTGTCCGAATCGCCCAATGCTTCCGCGTAACTTTGTATTTCTTCTGTTTCAAACCTGCCTTTTACTTCCACTCCATTCTTTGCCCAGCTATAGCGTGCTTGCAGAAATTTTCCCAGCCATCCCATTTGGGCCAGTTCTTCCATCTTATACTCATCCTGAAAAACATCCAGAAGTTTTTCAATGACAATTAATATCTCCTTTTCGTAATCAAATCTTCCGTAAAACTGCACCATCTCCTGAATGGAACTGTTCTCCAGAATCTGTTTTATTTTCTGTAACCTGTCCTGAAATTTTTTTGGAACAGCATTCATCTGCTTATCAACACATTTACTTCCTTCTGCCATGTTCCTCAAATTGCCAATTTCATTTTCCAAAATAGCCATAGCACAATACTTCAATTCCTGAAAAGAAAAACGTAAATCCCGCATATATGCTTCTTTCACACTTTCCCATTGATCAGAAAACAGATACAGTTCCCCGTCCCAATAAAATGTTCCCCGGGACTGAGAAGTATTGGCCGTTAATCCGTACACTGCTTCATCCAATACTGCCATCCGTCCTGCCCGGGACAAGACTCTGACCATCCCTGCGCTGTCTCCATAACCGTGGTTATAAAAATCTATCTTTTCCTGCTTTAAAAATTCCACTTTGACATAATGAAAAAAAGAATTATAAAAGACATGTTCCATTACATATTTTATGTTCTCCGCTTTCCTGTTCTCCATTACTATTTTGGGAGATGGAACCGCTTCGCCTATTTCCCAAAAACGCTCTTCCCGGAACTCATAAAATTTGTTCCCGGCCCACAAAACATCCACTTTTGTTTCTTCAGTGGCTTTTTTCACTTTTTCCAAAGCACGGGGAAGTAAAAAATCATCAGCCGCAAGAAATGTCATGTATCTGCCTGACGCCTGTTTCAGCAGCAGTGACGCGCCTTTGGCCCAGCCTACGTTTTCACTGCTTCTGAAAATTTTCACTCTGAAATCTTTCTCAGAAATTTCAGAAAGTATACTCCAGGTTTTTTCCTGGTTACTGTCACTATTATCCAAAATCAATAGTTCCAAAGAGGTTTCTGACTGTTCTAAAACAGAGGCAATGGCATGTTCTAAAAGCTCATCCTTATTGTATACGCACATAAAAACCGAAAAAAATACTTCTTCCCTCATACCTGATTGTTCCTCATAATTTCAATAAGCTGCTTCCCGCGCTGCTGCCAGGTCTGGGTATCTCTGGCATACTCATATCCTCTTTGGGCTATCTGTTTCAGTTCCTGGGGCTTTTGTAAATACTCCTTTACCTTTACTGGAAGTTCGTCCAGACGTTCCAGAGAATAAAGCAGAACCTCATTTCCGTCTGTCAGCGTCCTGTTTACATATTCGCTCCCGTCTGTCAAACATACACTTTGGTTCAGCATCGCTGAGTACACCCTGTCATGAACCCCGGATTTAAACCAGGGCATCACATTTAAAACAATCCTGGCATCTGCCGTCAGGGGGATCGTCTCATCAAAGGGGATTCGGTCATGAAGAACCAGATTCTCCTGCTTACAGTCCAGATACTGCCAGCCTTCCCCATAGATGTGAACCTTCACATCCGCGTTGGCAAGGGTACGGATCACTTCTGCCCGTGCACGGCTTCTCAGCATTCCGTCCATATCCTGGAACAGACGGACGGTATCACGCAGATCATCTTCCGGCAGCGAAAGGCCTTTTTTCTTAAAACAATACTCCAATCCATGCTCCAATGTAAAATTGGTCTGAGTGCACAGCAGCTCATAACATTCCATCCAAAGCTGCCGAAGACCTTCTCCAAGCCCCTGGATATGATATTCCACATTATCATCAATCAGATATGCCCCAGTGAATAAAATATCCATGGAACGCTGTTCAAAGGGTATTTCTGGCCCCTTATTTTTGATTCCGGCAAGAGGGAGAAAAAAGCTTCTTACCGTTCCAGGATAAAAACGCTGTATAAATTTCTGGTGATACTCATCCACACATAGAAATGTCAGACGGCGAATGGGAAAAATAATCGCCGCATGGTAATACATGGGATGATCCACAATAAAATCATAACAATCCACATCCAGTTCATTCCAGACGCTGACCCCGGCTTCTGTGAGAAGGTTCATGCCCGCATGGTTAAAAAACAGCGCCGCAGTCCTGCCTGGTTCTGAAAAGGCATAAATCTCTTCCCTGGAATGTTTTTCCCTGGCCATATCTGCTGCCAGCACCTGGTATCCGTTTTGCCTGAACCCTTCCGCCATCAAATGTGCAAAAGTCTTCAGAGAATCTGTGGCTGATTCAAATATAATTATTTTTTTCATAAAAACCTCATCTGCTTTCCATTCCATCATCTGCTATACTGCGCCGCCAGTTCCAGAATCCGCATTTCAAACACTTCTAATGAAAAATACTGTTCATAGATTTTCCTTCCCGCCATTCTTACCTGATCTAAGCTTCTGCTGTTCTCAATAATATACACGATCTTTTCTTTCAATTGTTCCGCATCTTCTGGAAAAACGGTAAAACCATTGACACCGTCCTTAATATAATGGGCTATGCCGCAGACCTCTGTACACAGACAAAGATTTCCTTTCATCATCTCCACTGCCACGGTAGGAATGGGATCGATGCGGGATGGAACGATGAGGCAGTCACACTTCTCCATCCATTCCAGTGTTTCCTGTCTTGTCAACTGATGCAAAAGCGTAACATTCTCATATTCTTCACTTAACTTTTTTACCGGCAAAAATACGGTTTCATCATACATTTGCTCATTTCCACAAAAGTAAAACTCTGCTCTTTGCAGGTATGTTTTTGGAAGCCGCCGGACAGCTTCTGCCAGCACATCCTGCGCTTTCACTTTGGAATACGTTCCTGCTGTGAGAAACCGTATTTTATCTCCGTTACTTCTTTTGCCGCCGGAAGGCACGTCCTCTACACCGAAATGAAGAATTTCTGTTTGGACACCATACAGTTCTTCCACCACCTGCTGCACATAATGCCCAACGGAAAATACGTGGATATGAGGCGGCAGTTTCTGAAAATCAGGCAGCACAGTCTGAAAATATTCAAAATACTGCCTGCCCTCGTGAAGCCACCAAATAACTGGAATATTAAGATATTTTAAAAGATGCACCGCCTCAAATGTAACCAGTGTATTCGCCACCACCAAATGAAACTGGCCTGCATAGTGAAAAAACGCGTCCGGCTGATCCATAAAACGCTCCTGCACCTTCACTGGAATCTTCATCTGCTCTAATTCTTCCCGAAGTTCTCCATCCAGCAGAATAATCACTTCTAGCTCATACCCGTGTTTCCAAAAGATCCGAATCATATCAAGCAGGACAATAGGCGCCCCGGTCCTGGAAAGCTGATGGCTGATAATCAATATTCTTTTATTTTGTTGTCTGGCATTCTCATCATTCATAAACTTTATCCCCCGCTATTTCCAAAATACTGCTTCTATAGAGGCAATATAATATGATTATCATCCAAAAACTGCTGCTGGCGTTTATAAAATGGATAATCATGCCCGCCCCGGCGCTGGACAGGCGTCATATAATTCTCTCCAAAGAAGACAGTCAAAACCTCATGATATTCTTCTGGAATTGAAATCAAAATATTTTCAAATGGAACCTGTACTGTATTAGAAAACCATTCCTTAGCAAACTTAAACGCTCTGTCTCCACGGTCCATACGGCTGTTAATCTGTGTCAGTTCCGCACACTCATCTTCCTGATACAGGCCGGCAATCCGGTCTGCCAATAGATACAACTGCCTGCGCAGCGAACCGTCATCTTTCAAAGCTACTCCGCAAAGCTCTTCAATCTGAGGAATAAATTCATACAATTCACCGCTGGCTTTATATGCTTCATAGCTTCTTGCCGTACCAAACACAATGTTGTACATATGCATGTACATATCATCTTCCTGAGGATCCAAAGGTATAAAATCTATCGGTATCACATCAATCCCGCATACATAGGGGCATCCCCAGAACTGTTTTATTCTTTCTGCATCTTTCAGAATATACTGTGTATTCATAACCGCTGCCCATGGCTGGCAATGTGTCTCGCAGGTATCATAACTGCTGACAAAATACCCTTCTGGCAGTTCTTTTGGCAAAACCTGCAGCAGCCTGATATAATCCCGGCGTTTCAAAATAATATCAATATCATCGTCCCACGGTATAAATCCTTTGTGGCGGACTGCTCCCAACAGAGTACCGTACGCGGCGTAATATGGTATTCTATATTTGTCACAGACAGCGCTTACCTGAGACAGCACCTCCAGTTCCACTGCCCACGCCTTTTTCATCATCTTGTTGACACAAAAACCTTCCCTGACTTCTTCTTTTAAAAATTGTTGGTCAAACTGCAGCATTTCTTTCCTCCATATCCCTGCTCCATGAACGTACTCTTAACATTTTGCTATTTTCTCAAGGCATCCAGCGCCGCGCACACCCCTCTTTGCAAGTCATAATGCCCTCTCCATCCCAGAGCTTCCAATTTTTCTGCATTTAAAGCTGAAACGTCCATGAGATTATAACTTTTCTTTTCAAAATCTGTGGGCAGGGCATAAACAACTTTTCTGCCTGCCTGTTTTGCAATTTCTTCCGCCAGCTGCCGTATGGTAACCACAGATTCCTTATTCGAAATATTATATGCCATTCCTTTTTCTCCACGTATTAAAAGGGTCAGCATTGCCGTGGCACAGTCAAGGACATAACAATAGGATCGCAGCTGATTTCCAGGGCTTTTCATCAAAATATCCCTTCCTGACACAGCGTCTCTGAGAAACTGCGCATATGCCCGGCTGTCGTTCTCTGATGCATTGGGACCATAGATATGCCCTGGGCGCGCAATGACAATATCAAGCCCATACTCTTCTATATAAGATACACACAATGTCTCCGCAGCTCTTCTACCTGAAGGATAAGAAGCCCTGACATTCAATATATCCAGGTTTCCATAGTCTTCTTCAGAATACCACTCTCTGCCGCCCCCGCTTCGGTTTCCATATACTTCACTGGTTGATACAAACAGCACCCGGGATTTCCCAATACTTCTGCGAATGTGTTCCATAAGATGGTAAAGCCCTAACATGCTGCCCATAATCGTTTCAACGGGTTCTCGCCCAATTTCACCAGGCTGCCCGTATCCTGCACAATGAATTACATAATCAAAGTCTCTGTCCCACTGCAGTGGTTCTGACGCCTCATAACGCATAAAACATAAAGAATTCCATGCCTGAAAACGCTGTTTCAGCCGCTCTGTATTCCGTGAAACAGCCCAAAGTTCCATCTCTGCTTCACCCAGGCTTTGTGCACAGCAGAGAAGATCTGTGACCGCGGAACCAATCAATCCTGCCGCACCCGTGATCAAAATGCTTTTTCCATCCAAAGCCTGCCATAGTTCCGGCAAAAAAGACACGGCTTCTCTTAATTGATCCTCATAACTCCGGGAATCGAACATCATATACCTCTCTTTTCTAAACGCTCTTTCTCTGCTTCCTCTTTTCTTCTCTGTATCTCTTCCAATGTGATATCAATGAGTTTGATACCAGACGCCTCGCCTGGCCCCCGTCTTTTCTCCACCGGGGGAAGCGTCATATAATCATGATAAAGTAGGGTAAGGTATCTGTCATAATCGACAAATCCCCGAAGCTGCATTCCCTCAAATTCCATATCGCGGTAATGTTCAAAACATTTTGACGGCATTCCGTATTTACTCTCTTTGGAAGGATACTGATAAAGCAGATGGCTGACCAGTTCTGTTGTCCTCCGATTACATCTTGCCGCAAGACAATTTCTCAAATGAAACATGGAATTCTTGGGAATTTTATACAAAAGACGATAAATTGCACGCTGCAGAAAATGATCCGCTGCAACTTGTCCCAATTCGGAATACATAACTTTGCGGATAAAAAAATTTACACCGTAATATAAATTGCGTGCCAGAACACCATCTGGAACATGATCCACCACAAATACGTCAATACAAACACCCGTATGATATTTCATATGTTCCTGTCCCAGACGGACAAACTCTGTTCCCTTTCTTCTGATTTTTGCATAACCCCATCGATAGTTTTCATCGGTGCGGTAATCCTGCAAAAAAAATCGTTCCCTATCCAGGTCTCTTTTGCAGGCCCGAAAAAATTTTGCATACTCGTGTCTTGTAAATATTACGTCTGCATCATCATCCCATGGAATAAATCCTTTATGGCGCACAGCGCCTAAGAGAGTTCCGCCGTCTAGGGAATACTCAATTCCATTTTTTCTGCAGATACGATCCACTTCCACAATCATTTCCAGTTCAATCAGCTGCAGAGTTCTTAAATCCTCTGCAGATAATTCTACTTTATCACTCATTTCATCCACTCATCCTTTTTTGCCATCAAAAGCGCCTTAAAAATTTCAATATCTTCTGTTGTGGTAATCTTAACATTTTTCTCAGAACCAGAACAGAAATGCACCTTTTCTCCCAGCTCAATCATCAAGGTACAAGTTGCCACAGAATTCATAATTCCCCTTTTCTCTGCTTCCCTATGCGCCCAGAGCAGTTTCCCTAAGGGAAATGCCTGGGGTGTCTGTGTCCTGGCCAGAGAGTCCCGATCGATAATCTCTTGGGACTGATTTCCATCTCCACAGCGCATAAGCATAGCCTCTGCGCAGGGAATTACCGTTACTGCAGAGCCATTGACACGGCATGCTGCAATACAGCCGGAAATGATTTCCTGGGAGAGATTCGGCCTGATTGCATCATGAATTAGTACCATATCATCCTGTCCGCAATGCTTTGACAGTTCTTTGACCCCATTTCGTATAGAACCCTGGCCGTTCTCACCGCCCTCTGTAATCCATCTCAGTTTTGTAATATTAAACTGTTTCGCATAAGCTTCTAAAATTGTCTGCCAGCCCTCAATGCATACCACCATAATAGCGTCTATCTCCGGATGCTGCTGAAATGCCTGCAGGGTATAGATAATAACCGGTTTATCATTAATATTCAAAAATTGTTTTGGTATATCCTGATTCATACGAACGCCTTTGCCGCCCGCGATCACCATTGCTATATTCATACTGTTTCCTCTCTGTCTGCTTCCACAAATGCTTCCCAAAATCTCTGCATACATGCCACGGAACCAATTGACACTCGAATCCAGCCGTTTAAAATTCCCCTTCCATAGTCACGCACCCAGATATCCTTCTGTTTTAATTTTTCCACGATAATCTTAGATTCCCTGTTCGGATAGAACAGAACATAGTTTCCCTCCATGGCGGCATAACGGTATCCTGCCTCTTTCAGCCTCTCTGACAGCCACGCTTTTCCTATACGTTCCTTTTCTATCAAATCGCGAATCAGCCCTTGGTCTGAAATCAGTTCCTGGGCGAATAAAATTGCAATATTGTTCACATTAAAGGTAGATTCCGCTTTTTCTATATAGGAAATAAGTTCTGCGTTTCCTGATACATAGCCAATTCGAAGACCCGCTATAGAGAACAATTTGGAAAATGTCCGAAGCACCAGAAGATTATCATATTCTTTTATGAGATGCAGAAAGGTTGGCTCGTAGAAATAGTGATAAGCTTCATCTATCACTACCACCGCTCCATTTCTTTGTGCTTTCTCAACAACTGCCCTGACTTCTTCCTCTTTGTAAACTGCCCCAATGGGACTATTTGGATTAAGAAGAATCACAATTCCTGTATTCTCATCCACTGCGTCCATGACAGCATCTGCATCCAGCGTAAAGTCCTCTCTGTAATCCACAGTAACATGGTTCATTCCAAACATTTTGCAATAAACATCATACATCTCAAAGGTAGGCGTTACGGTAAGCAGATTCTTTCCTGCCTCCCCAAAGCAGTGAAAAATCAGACGCATTGCTTCATCAGAACCTGCCGTCACAGAAATATTCTCACTTAAGACTCCATCATGCCTTGCCAGTAGTTCCATCAGCCTGTCCTTTTCCGGGTAAGTGGCTATATATTCCGGCGTAACCTTTGCCCATATTTTGTCAAAAACTTCTTTGGGCAGCCCCTCTGGATTCTCATTCATATCAAGGCGCAGTACGCTTCCTCTTTCATCATGAAATTTTACCCGGTATAAATCTTTTATATTCTCATTTACATAATACATTATATCATCTCCTGTACGTTTCAGTCCTTTATAGTATAGCATCAAAAATAATTCCTGTAAACAGACGGAAATTTACAAGGGCTGCTGCACTTTTAGTTTGAAAGAAATGCAGCAGCCTTTTTATTATCTGTTCACCATTTTATTGCTGTTAAATAAATGTTCCAGTTTCTTCATATTCTGCAGTTTTATTTCATCAGAAGGATGCACATAGCGGTTTAAAGTGACATTGACGCTGGCATGGCCCAAAATTTCACTTAAACTTTTCACATCGAATCCAGCTTCCACACAGCGTGTGGCAAAGGTATGCCGCAGGGCATGAAAGTTCAGCACTCTTATATTTAAATCGCATAAAATTTTTTTAAATTTGTATTGCAAAGTACGAGGTTCCATAAATTTTTCCGAAGAACCTGTAAGCAAAAACGCATTTCCCTGTTTACATAAAGGTTTTAAGCTGGATAAAATAAATTCCGGCAAAGGAATCGTCCTGATCGAGGAAAGGCTTTTAGGATTTGTAACGATAATCCTGGTTTTATATGGAGATTCGTTGGAATAATTCTGAATCCTCTGCATGGATTCTTCTACAGAGAGAAAACCATTTTTTAAATCAATTTTATTCCATTTTAATGCACAGAGTTCCCCGATGCGCAGACCGGTAAATAAAGTCAGGAGAATTCCCATATCGCTTGGCTGGTTCGAGGCTGTTAGATATGAGATTAACAATTTTTGTTCCTGTTCTGAGAAAACAGTCTGCTTATTTTTAGGGGAAGGAATATAGAGACTTTGGAAATTACATTTTAAAGAAAATTCTCTGATTTCAGCGTAATCAAAAACTCTTCGGATAATCGAAAGAATATCATGCATCGTTTTAGGTGAAAGGGCTTTTTGCTGAAGATTTTTATCGGTAGTAATCATAGAAATATATTGCTGCATACTTGCCGTATCAATTTCTGAGATAGATTTCTCATTAAAATAAGGAATAATATTTTTATTAATTTGGTTAAAATATCTGCAGTAAGACGACTCCTTCAAATGGGGCTTGACCGTCGAAAGCCACTCCAGAAGAATGTTCGAAAAAGAATCTTCCGCTGTGCAAAAAAGATTGCCTGCCATTTCTTTTTCCTGCTGTTTCATCTTTGAACTGTGAAGTTTTTCTTTGGTTTCAAGATAGGTTTTTCCATAAACAGACTGGTACCTTGCTTTTCCCCCTTCCTTTCGTTCCACGATAAACCTGCCTTCCCATCGTCCGTCTTTTCTTTTGTAAATGTTTTCGCCTTTTCTTGACATAATAGGCTCCTTTCATCTTTTGTAGTTTTTTACGGAAAAAGAGCCAGGCTTAATGCCCGGCTCTTCTTTCCGCTTGTTATTGCTTCATGTATTACAAATTATGAAGTTGCTTAATATTATATCAGAAACACCTTAAAAATCAATGATATCACAATGTCTTTAAACCATCGTTCCGTATGGAATCTGTAATTGTATTTTACAATATATAATGTTAAAATAAAATACAGAGAAAGTTAGGAAATCTTTACGATAGTATTGAGAAAGGAGGCTGAAATGGACTTAAACTTGCAGATTACTGATATGGCTGGCGCTTATATTGAACATTCTATGGTTATTACAAACTTCTGTACCATGATTGCGCCGCAATTAAAAAATAGTATGTGCAGAGTTTTTCCAGATAACGTTCAATACAAATGGCAGACAAAAGACGGCAGGGAAAAAGCTGTTATTCCAGATTCCACGATCAACTGCCAGATCCGGTCAAGACGCGGAAATTCTTTTGTAAACGCACCTCAGTTTGTAATGGAAGTTTTGTCAGATTCAACGGAAAAGTTTGACCGGGGTGAAAAGATGGAACTTTACATGGAACAGGAAATCAATGAATACTGGATTGTGGATTGGGTAAAACGGCAGGTAGAAATATACATTCTCGATTATGATGAGCATGAGGAACCTAAGTATTATCTGTGGAAAACTATCACAGAAGAAAATAAAAACGAATTAAAACTTGTACATTTCCCACACATTGCAATTGATTTTGATGAATTATTTTCGATAGAATGGTAATGTAACATATTTTTTATAAATTTTGAATTTTCAAACAGGATCTAAAAAGGCAAATGGCACGGCAATTTTTTCGGAAAACTGATATCACCCAAAACTTGCCGTGCTATTTCTCTTTGACATATAAACACTCGAAACGATTGTAAACCCTGTAAGTTCTTTTTATTCCCATTCGGGTGAAAATGTTTCTCCCACCTGAATAAAAGATTCTTTGCGGTTCCAATTGCAGTGGGAAGACTGATAGCATCGCTTGCAGGGCTCGTCCATCTCTTTCTGATCATTTACCGTTCTTCTGTAATTCTGATATTCCGGTGCATTCCATATCTCCATAAATGGCTTATTTTTATCGTACGGGAAAAACTGTACAGGAGTAGACATACAGGGCCGTACATAACCATCCGAACCCAGGAAAAAGTCTCTCCAGGAAACATAGCAGTCCTTATGATAGCGTTCTCCCGCCACATCTTCTCCAGCATAATGGGGAAGCTTCAATACTATGCCCAGTTCCTCTCCTATGCGCACAGTTTCTTCAAATACATTATGTACCAGCTCATCCTGTCCCCAGAGGGATTCATTCATCAGATCTTCTCCAAATACCGTTAAATAGACTACTTTAACTTCCTCAATTCCAATCTCTGCTGCCAGGCGCACCAAATCTGGAAGTTCCTGTATATTAGAGCGCATGGCGCAAAAAACAAAATTGATCCACGGATACGCTAATCCCCGTTCTTTCTTGATCCTGACGATATCTTTTAAGTCCTCTGTAATCTGATCTATCTTAGAACCTCTGCGTATGCGTCCATTCGTCTCGTCCGTGGCGCCATCCAGGCTTACCGCGAATACATCTACCTGATAATCAAAAATTGCGTCTTTTATCTTCTTAAGATTCATTCCATTGGAGCAGAAATATTTTCGGGCGCTGTGTCTGTTGATAATCTCCAGCATCTCATTAAAATGGGGGTGAATGGTTGGTTCTCCCCATCCCATCAAGGTTACTTCCTCCACAGTGTCCATCAGCGGCTCAAAGCTGCGGAACACATCCATATCAAACATGGTGGGCTTGAAGTCAGCCGCATTCCGGCCGCACATGACACAGTTTAAGTTGCAGGCATTTGTCAGCTCAAAAACCAGCCGCCTGGGATAGGACTGCAGTACTTCTTTTCCCTGTTCCAGCTCTGCGATATTGAGGTCTGTATTCTTTTGCTGCTTTTCCGTTAATTTCTTTCCGCTGAATAATGTTTTTGTCTTTGCTCTTATTATCATATTTTTTCTCCATATTTTATTTATCCAAAAACGGATATAAATCATCGAACTCTGCTGCTTTCAAACTTCCATCCGGCATGACCCTGGAAGCGATCCTGGGCACAATAGGGGCAAATTCCTGTACCAGCACCTCACAGACCACAGGTCCGTCATAATCCAGAACCTCTTGAATCTTTGCATCTATATCATCACCCGAACATATTTTTACTGCTTTTAAGCCATAAGCTTCTGCAACTTTTGTAAAATCCGGCATCTGCAGGCCGCTGTCCGGGCCCACGCCAAGAAAACGGTCGTCCATATAATTGTGCTGGTTATGGCGGATCAGCATATAGCCATGATTGTTGTATACAAAAAGCTTAATGGGCATATGATTATATTGTATCGTTGCAAACTCCTGAATGTTCATCTGCGTGCTGCCATCCCCTGCGATTGCGATAGTCTGGCGGTTTTCCTGGCATGTTCCAATTGCAGATGCCCAAAATCCCATGCAGGACAAGCCTCCAGAAATCAAATAATTCTGCCCTTCCTTTAAGTTCCAGCTTTGAGAAACAATATTACATACACTTCCAGTGTCCACGATAATATCTGCTTCCGTTCCAACAAGATGTGAAAGACGGCTGGTAAAATAGTACTCATTCAAAGGACTTTCCTCTGCATATTCTGGAAGGACATTGGGATATTTATCACGCATCTCCTGGCAGTGTGCAATCCATTCAGTATGTTCCCCAGACAGGTTCTTATTTTCCAATTCCTGATTCAATTGTGTCAAAAATATCTTAAGATCTGCCTGAATCTTATAATCAACAGGAACAGCATCCCGGGCCAGCTCTTTTTCATCAATGTCAACCATAATTTTCACTGCATGCTGTGCCAGCTTATCCGGATAATATCCAATCGTTGAAACAGACAGCCTGCTTCCCAGAATCAGCAAAAGATCGCATTCCTGGATGGCAAAATGGGAAGGTCTGTCGCCGTAGCTTCCCGGCCGCCCCAGGAACAGAGGATGCGCGGATGGAAATGTGTCAATTCCGCCCCGGGATACGGCAACTGGAATGCAAAGCTTCTCGCTGATCTTTTTCAGCAGTCCAGTACTATTACTGCTTTTAATTCCGTATCCGGCTAAAATCACTGGTTTTTTAGATCTTTGTATAGCGTCAAGCACATCCTTTACTTGCTCAGAATGGAATGTTTTATCTGCCTGTTTGGGAACAAATCCCTGCATCTGTTCTGGAATCTGCCTGTTCTGAATATCCACTGGCACATCAAGCCATACTGGACCTTTCCGCCCTTCCATTGCTTCATAATATGCCCGTTCCATATGGTATCTGATTTCTGCTGGATCCATCACCGCTGCAAAATATTTTGTAATGGGCTTTACCATTTCATCCAGGGTGAGACTCTGGGTACCGTTCTGCCGGATGCCGGATTCTTTCTGATATTTTAAAAGCCTGGAATTAGCCTGTCCTGAAAAAATGAACATCGGTGAAGAATCCAGATATGCCTGGGCCACACCAGTCAATGCGTTCGTTGCGCCCGGTCCGATAGTAACCAGACATGCTCCCGGGATTCCATGAACTCTTCCATAGCCGTCCGCTGCCATGGCCGCTGCCTGCTCATGGTGGCAGCAGACCGCGTTTAGTTCCTGGTTCCGGCACAAGGCGTCTGTCAGCCACATGGCGGAACTTCCGGAAACCATAAACACTTTATCGCAGCCTTTCTCTCTTATGAAATTAAAAATATATTCTGATACTGTCATGTTTTCTCCAATCTCATGATTTTTTATAGTAATATGTGCCAAAATTAAAACAATATATATGTCCGTATCATCCTTCTTTCAAACCTCAGAATAATGCTATTTTCTATTTCCCCATAACTGCAGGGATAGATATCCTTTCTTTTTCAAATAAAGCAATTTGTCTTTTTATAAATTATTCTGTAGTTCTTATACTGTTTTATTATAGAACTCACATCTACTCCTTGAGATTCTATGTAACCATATAGTTCAAAGTTTAAAAGAAATTCCAACAACAAGTCACTATAACATCCAGCCCCATATAAATAGCTTTATTTTTCATGTCCAAATAAACATGGCTTTTCACTTCCAGCTCTTCCAAGGAGCCTTCCCTGTGCGCCACAACTCTTCTAAAGTATCTTTCTCCAGTTTTGTATCCATGCACTGCCAGAAGCCGTCATGTTCAAAACTCTTCAATTGTCCCTCAGCCACAAGCCGTTCCAAGGTATCTTTTTCAAAGGAAGTATTGTCTCCGTCTATATACTGGAAAATCTCTGGATTTATCACAAAATATCCTGCATTGATCGTCATTTTATCATTGGAGTATTTTTCTCTGAATGCACGCACTAGTCCATTTGCATCTATATCCAGCAGTCCTTTTTGCTGATTGATATTGACAGAGGTTAGTGTTGCCATCTTACCATGATTTTTGTGAAACTCTAATAACTTGGCGATATTTACATCGCAGACTCCATCTCCATAAGTCAGCATAAACGGTTCTTCCCCGATATAACTCTGAATCCGTTTTATTCGCCCTCCAGTGTTGGTGTCCAATCCGCAATCCACAACTGTAACCTTCCATGGTTCGGAAAACTGATTATGAACTGTAATTTCATTACCGTTTGTAAAATCAAACGTCACATCACAGGTGTTTAAAAAATAGTCCGCAAACCATTTTTTAATAATATGTTGTTTATAACCTGCGCATATGATAAACTCATCAAACCCATAATTAAAATATTCTTTCATGATATGCCATAAAATCGGCATACCGCCAATTTCTATCATTGGTTTCGGTTTGTATTCAGACTCCTCTGATATTCTGGTGCCACGGCCCCCAGCCAATAATGCAACTTTCATCTACTGTGCCTCCATTCTCTTAAGTATTCCCACACATACACTCTCGCTAACTGCTGCACATCCTCACCACATTGCTCTTTTTTTACAAATTCAACGCTTCGGCGGATACATCTTGGTAAAGATTCTGCTGGTTTCCATCCCAGTTCATTCATGGCTTTGGAACTATCTAATTTTAAAATTTGTGCCTCATGTTTGATCTGATCCTGTGAATTTTTTACCACAGCCTTTTTGCTTCCAAATTCCCTGCTTACCATATCTGCCATTTCCTCCACTGTCACAAAGCCTCCCTCTGAAGGTCCGAAATTGTATGCATGTTCTTTTTCTTCCAGGGAAAAATCCTTCTTTTCATATAAATATTTTCCAAGTAAAAGATAACCTGTGACAACATCCATCACTGACTGCCACGGACGAATTGTTTTCGGATTACGAATGTATGGGATTCTGCTCTGGCTGAATTCCTCAACCAGATATGGAAATAAACGCGTATAATTATAATCTCCTGGTCCAATGACATTGCTTGCTCTGGCTGTGGCAGCCCGCTTATGATTCTCAAAAAATGTTTTGGAATAACATTGAGTCAATAACTCCTGGCAAACTTTACTGGTACTGTACGGATCATCCCCACCTAGCAAACAATTTTCTTGATAGCATGTATCTTTGTCAAGATTCCGGTATACCTTATCGCTGGTCACAACAATAATCACTTTCACAGATGGCTCCTGTCTGGCTGCTTCCAGAACATTCAGCGCTCCCATCGTATTGGTTCTCAATATGTAATGAGGCGCATCCATACTATGATTTAACGAAGAATGGGATGCCAGATGAAAAATAATTTCCGGTTTAAATTCTTCTATGGTTTTTTTCACCAACTCTGCGTCCGCAATGTCTCCAAAGGTACATCCAGATGTCTTCGGCATTACCTTTTGGTAAAAATGGTCTGGAACCCGCGGATTTCCTAATGGCAGAGAATATCCCCAAATAGAAGCTTTCATCTGCTCCAGTATTAAATTCATCCATACTCCTTTAAATCCCGTATTTCCTGTAAGAAGTATTCTTTTTGATCTGTAAAAACTTTCTAATTGCGCAGTTAAATTATTGTTCATAAGACACCTTTGGGAACAGTGTTTTTATTTTTTCCGCCATAATCTGAATACCTGTTGCAAACTTCACCTCGGGCAAATATCCCGTATCTTTTGTTAATTGGGAAATATCATAATATTTTTGTTCCAAATATATACCATTAAACTGACGTTTTCCGAAATTCAGCTTTCCGCCACTGCCCAAAATCCCCGGCACTGGCTCTAACCATTCCCGCAATGATTTCGCCTCCCCGCTTCCCACAACGTACCGTTTACCGGGAATTCCTTTTTCTCCCATCAGCCAGTAAGCTTTTGCCGCATCTTTTACATATACAAAATCAAAAATCTGCTTTCCCTCACTCATATCCAAATTTTTCTGTTGCAGCATAGTCTTAATGATGTTAAAAATCAAACGTTCCGGATTAACTCCAGAGGGGCCGTACACACTTGTTATAATCGGCCATATAAAAGAAAGTCCCAGCTCTTGTGCCAGTTCAGAACCGTATCTCTCGCATAAACTCTTACAGGAACGGTAATATCTCTCTTTATCCTTTGTAATATGCAGCCCATCACTTTCATTTTCATATTGGGAAATCGATCCGGCTCCAATAAACTTTTCACATCCAATTTTTTGTGCTGCCCGCATACACTTTATGAGAAAACGGCAATTATCCAATTGAATATCTGGCGAATACAGTTCTGTGCCTGACATACCCTTCCATGCCAAATGATAAAAAACATCAATTTGCTCATTTATTAATTCTGGCAACTCATCTATATTTTCCAGATCTAAATGGATACATTTGCAATTATCTATTTTTATATCCCTCCTAGTTATAACGGTCACATTTATATCATGACTGACAAGTTCTTCCACCAGTGATGATCCTAAAAAGCCGTCGGCGCCAGTTACTACTGCGTTCCTCATCATATATCCTTTCCCGCCCATGCATTTCTTGTGCAACAGCATGACGATTTCATTATTTTACATTTAATAAGCATAATAGCAAAATGCCACATTCTTCATATAAGATCTTAATTCAATGTTATAATCTGGCCTATATTCTTTAATCAGTAATGGAACTTCCCAAAAATCTGAAGTCTTATGATAACCCATGATTGCTAATCGCGGTCGAAAAGTCTTTATGGTATATTCCGCACCTTTTAAAGCAGGAACTTCGGACCCCTCAATATTCATTTTAATATAAGTCGCCCGTTGTCCTGACAATTCTTTATCTATGGTTGTAGTTTCCACCACATCCGGTCCGTTTACGGATGCAAAACTCCCCGGCCCGCCCAATTCAAAAAATGTAGTTGTACCTCCTTTATTGAATACGGCTTTATTTCTGATGGTTATTTTTTCTCTGCATTCCGGTTCCAATTGATCTATGTATGCTTTTAAACAATCATAATTTTTTTTATCCGGTTCCATTCCATAGTATTTTTCAAAAATTCCTTTTGATTCGTCTAAAAAGATCTTTAGGCTGCTGCCACCGCAAGCCCCACAGTCAATAAAAACTTCATTCTCTTTACGTGGAAACAAGTCCCATTCAAAATACTGCTTTTTCTCAGAAATTGTAGGTATTTCTACATCTCTTAAAAGCATTCGGTATTCCAAGAGGTTTACAAAAATTTGTCTTGATATGCCTTCCTGTAAAAGATGGTACGCCTCTGTTATTTCCTCTCTATGTGAAAACATTAAATCTACATCGGCACACGCCGGCAGGTTATAATTGCCTCCCCGGTACAATTCAAATACCCTTTGAAAATATGTATAATCCACAACATTGTGAAATCCGATACTTTTTAAGCTTTGATGCACTCCCTGATGGCCCCCCTCCAAAAGAGCTTTTTTGAAATCTCTGCAGTAATGCATACCATCCGTATTGATCGTCACAATCAACAGCACATCCAATCCCCATTTTTCTGCTGCCTCCTGAGGGGATAAAATCTCCAGACCCTCACAGATTGTTCTATACTTCTCAGGATCTCCATCGGCAAAACACACAGCCTTTATTCCGGCATCGTTTAAATAATGGTAGAAAGCAATGCCTGCGCTCCCTGCACCGTAAAGCACAATTTTATTATTGTAAGACGAAACCAACTCCTTTAACTGCTCCACTGACATTTCAATTTTATCTTTTGTCTTTCGGTACTCTTCAAAAATGTATTTCAAATCATCCATTTTCAAACACCTGCCTCTTATTTTCTCAATATTTTATAATGTTTAAATATCCTGCTTATTCCCTCATCCAAAGATACACGCGGCTGCCATCCCAAAGAGGTTATCTTTTTTAAATCCGGTATCTGAACTGACATTGATGGTATATTTCCCTTTTTCAAATTTGAGACGATAATTTGAATGCCTGCAGCGTGATTAGAAACAATCTTTTCTGCAAATTCATGAATTGAATAATTTTCAGTCAAGCTCCCAACATTGTATACTTCGTTGGAAGTGCCCAAGTGCAAAGCTGTAAATATTCCCGTAATAATATCTGTAATATATCCAAAATTGCGCACAGGCGTTCCGTCTCCCTGTATCACCAGATTCTCCTGTCTGAGCGCCTGAGAAAACAAATCCGCAAGAACCGTTCCATTCTGCATAGACATATCTGGTCCATACACGGAAAACAGGCGTACTACAGTAATATGCAGATCCATTTGCCTGGCCGCACATGACATCAGATACTCAGATGCAAGTTTACTTATGGCATAACATTCTGTATCTTTCATAGAAACAAATTCTCCCACTACATCCTCCGAAATACCATGTCTGATGCCACTTGAAATTTTATTTCCATAGGAACTTGCCGTTCCAACATATAAAACTTTCCGGGGCTTTTTTATCTGACATATATCCAGGAGATTCATGCAGCCCATGAAGTTCTGCCGCATGGTATCATATGGCCTGTGCTTAAAGAAATTTGAACCAAGTGGGGAGGCCGCATGTATCACATAGTCAAATGACTCCTTTAATTCCAGAATATTCGTCATATCCCAAACCATTAATTTTAAGTGCCTGGATGTGCCGAATTTTTGTTCCGCCTTCTCCACATTTCTGACAAGTGCAATCACTTGAATGTTTCTCCCACAATCTGCCAAATCCAAAAGCGCCTGCACAAGATATCCGCCGATAAACCCGCTTGCACCAGTAATTAAATAACAGCCTTCTATCGGCAAATGTTCTATATCCCGGCAGATTGACTTAATGTCTTCCTCTCTCATTTTGACTTCCTTTATCTCCATGACTTTTTACCGTAACAGATTCATCGCTTTTACGTAAATATCATCTGCATTTTGATAATATTCATCTTCCAAATTATAGGCTGCCGGCGTAGGTATGTCTCTCAAAGCGACAATCTGTACAGGGGCTTTCAATTGTTTCCATGCATCCTCATATGCCTTGGCTGCTATTTCTGAAGCGGCGCCACAGCACTCCCAGCCAGTATCAGCAATTAGCAGCCGTCCTGTTTTTCTCACAGAATCTGCAATTAATTTCCTGTCATAAGGCTTGATGCTTCTCAAATCAATGATCTCTGCTGATATGCCTGACTGTTCCAATAACTCCGCAGCTCTCAGGCTTTCTGGAATCATGGCAGAAAGTCCTACAATGGTAATATCTTTACCATTTTTTCTAATAGTTCCTTTACCAAATGGAATTTTATATAACTTAGAAGGGACACTCTCTTTTTGTCCATGCAGCCATCTATGGTCTAAAAATAATATAGGATTGGAATCCTCAAGGGCAGTAATTAATAAACCTTTGGCATCATAAGGCGTTGTCGGCATTACAATTTTGATTCCTGGCACATGCATGAGTAGTCCATGTATGCTTTGGGAATGTTGTGCTGCCGAACCCCATCCTCTGCCTGTCACTGCCCAAATGATAAGGGGAACACTATATTGTCCTCCAGACATAAAATGATATTTGCTGGCATGATTGATAATCTGATCCATTGCCAGATACAGAAAATCCGGACGGTTATGAAAATAAATGGGATGCTGGCCTGCCATAGCTGCACCGACAGCAATCCCTGTCAGAGCAGTTTCTGCGATAGGCGTATCAAATACACGCTCCGATCCAAAAATACCACTCAGCCCATCGGTCATGCCAAACATCCCACCTTTATCATTTACGCCTTGTCCCATGATAAAAATCTCTGGTTTCTGCCGCATCATCTCTATCAGAACAGAACGTACTACTTCTGTATATGGTGGATCATGAACTGCCTTTCGATTTATGCAGTCATACTTTTCAACTTCATCTAAACTGTTCCAAGACATACTATCATCCCCATAAATATTTGACCATATTATCCATATCTGGCAATTTGCTCTCATGCGCAAACACAAACGCACGATCTATTTCTTCCTTAATATCTGCTATTAATTCTTGCTGTTCCTTTGCTGACAGCCATTCCTTTTCCATTAGAAATTTTTTCATAAACTCTATGGGAGAACGTTTTTCCCATGCTGTCCATTCCTCCTGCGTTCGGTAGCCGCTTTCAATCCCTGTTCCAATATTGTGGTGATCCCGCAGACGATAGGTTTGACATTCCAGAAAAAACGGACCGCTGCCCTGGCGGACTTGTTCAAGGACGTTTCCTGCCTCCTCAAAAACTTCAAGCACATTATTTCCATCTATCTTTCTCACTGGGACAATGGTTTCAAATTTTTCAGAAACAGAAGATAAGGGTTCTCTGATCTCCCATCCAGTAGATATGGCATAACCGTTATTTTCGCAGACATATAAAATCGGCAGCTTGTGTATTTTAGAAAAGCATACGCTTTCATAAACAGAGCCTTCCTCAGAAGCACCATCACCTAAAAATACAACTGCAAGACTGGATTTTTTCTGTTGTTTTATGGCCAATGCATAGCCTGCAGCAATAGAAACATTCCCGGCAACTATGGCAGAAGAAACTGCCACACCTGCAGAGCGGTCTGTCAAATGCATAGAACCGCCCATCCCATGACAGCATCCGGTTTCTTTTGTAAACAATTCTGCAATCATGGCATTCAAGTCCCCGCCTTTGGCCAAATAATGTCCATGGCATCTGTGATTACTGAAAATCACATCGTCCATATTTAATTGCATACAGACACCCACAGCAACCGCTTCCTGGCCATCATATAGATGAACTGGCGTATGCATTTCTCGAATATCATTATAATAATTATCTGCAATGGCAGTTTCCGTCATTCGAATTCTGAGCATGGACCTATACATTGCCAATGCGTCTTCTTTTTTGAGGATTTGTTCTATCATCATAAAAAACCATCCACTTCCTATCAATCTCTGCCGATCTACCCGCAATTACAAAAATACTGCCTTTAATTCGTTCCATACGACCAGCCATAAATTTCTTAGCATTTAGTAACCTTTCCATTTCATCGCACCGTTATAGTATCAAAAGTCTTTTGGATACACATAATATTTTTCGTGATGTTGTTTTTAGGATCCCATAAGAAATTACCCTTTCACTCATTGTCTGTATCAATTTTCTTCCACAAAACGATGTATTAATTTCACCATATAGTCCAGTTTTTCTTTTGTCATTCCAGGATATACACCAATCCAAAACGTATTTTCTGTGATTCTGTCCGTGATATGTAAATCCCCGACAACACGAAATCCCTTTTTCTGTGTTCTCATCTCATCAAAACAGGGATGCTTGATAATGTTTCCTGAAAATAACAGTCTTGTTTGAACATTATTCTTTTCCAAATATTGTACAATTTGATCCCTTGTAAATCCCGCTTGCTCTGTTAAAGTTATTAAAAAACCAAACCAACTCGGCTGTGAATTTTCTGTCTTTTCGGGCAGCACAAATATTTCTTTCAAATCATCCAGCTTTTCTCTCAAATAGTTCCAGTTATTTTTTCTTGCCTCTACAAACTGCGGCAGTTTCTTTAACTGGGCGCATCCCACAGATGCCTGCAAATCTGTGGATTTTAAATTATATCCCAGATGCGAATACACATATTTATGATCATACCCATATGGAAGTTCCCCAAATTGCTGCGTATACCTATGGTGGCAGGTATCATCTACTCCTGATGCACACCAACAGTCTCTTCCCCAATCCCTGAATGAATTTACAAGATGGAAAAGCTGTGCATTATTAGTGCATACTGCCCCTCCTTCTCCTAAAGTTATATGGTGTGGTGGATAAAAGCTGCAGGTCGACAGATCCCCCACTGTGCCAGTCATACGCCATTCTCCATTGTAAAAATATTTAGAACCCAGAGCGTCGCAATTATCTTCAATCAGCCACAGATTATGACGAATACAAAAATCCTTTATTGTCTGAATATCAAATGGGTTTCCCAATGTATGAGCCAGAAAAACGGCTTTTGTTTTCTCACTTAGCGCTTTCTGCAAATACTCTGTGTTGATATTGTAATCAGGCAGCGTTATATCCACAAACACCGGAACTGCACCGGATTGGATAATTGGCGCGACTGTTGTTGGAAAAGCAGCGGCCACTGTTATCACTTCATCCCCAACGCAAATACGACGTTCCCCTAACTTATGAGAAGTCAGCGACATAAATGCACATAAATTCGCTGAGGAACCGGAATTCACTAATGAGCAATGCTTTACCCCCAAATAATCTGCCAATCCATTTTCAAACTCTGTTACATAATGTCCTGCCGTCAGCCAGAACTCTAACGCAGAATCCACTAAATTTACCAATTCTTCAGCATCGTATATTCTTCCTGAATATTGAATTCTGTCCCCTGCTTTAAAAGGTTTTATTTCTTCTTTATTTATTTGATAATACTCCCTTACCAACGAAAGTATCTGATCATGTAACACTTTTCTTTTTTCCAGCATTCTCCTGCTCCTATTCAGTAATCTAATCCATATATGCCAGGTATTCCTTCCAATACTCCTGTTCTTCATGTTCACTGCACCATACAATTCCCAGGTATTTTGCCATTCTGTCCATAAAAAGCACTTTTTTGACTCCATTTGCAAGTAATTTCTTTTCCATCTCTCTGTCAGTCTGGGAAATAACTAACATAAGGCTGTCCTTTAAGCTATCTTCATTCGTAAACAATTTACTCTCAATATTCATAAGTGCAAGCAGACTTTTCAAGTTCCGCTGATTTCTTCCATCGCCATATAAAAACACATTTTCTGCCTGGATTATTTCCTGTAAAATAGATTTTCCCTGTTCTATCAACAAACGCTCATTATTTACAAGATCATGCAAATGCCCGGAATAGAAATAATCGCCCTCTTTTTCCCGTTGATGAAAAAACGCGTTCATTTCATTTTCAAAATTTTCCAAAACTCCGTTATAGTGTAAATGCCCTAAATAACCATTCGTTTTGATCGTAAATGGAGACTTGTACTCCGCAATGGCAAATAAACTTTTGGACATCAGGCTTATAACCCATTTTTCAATGACTTTAAGTTTTTGATCACGTCTCTCACAACAGTCTTCAACTATCTTTAGGTAACTCTTCAACTGCATCAGACGTGCTTCTGGGGAAAAATGCCAGACTCCTCCAATTTTCATATCCCATTTTTCTGGAGAATACCCATTAGCGAAACACTCATCTGTTTCCGTGGTAATTAAATTGTTTTCATTTGCCGACATTTTTCCCAATACATGATTAAGATATATAAGATTTCCTCTTTTTGCTGCTTCTAAAGCAATACGAAGCTGCATATAGTGTTCATTTTGTCCGTATAGGCGGGTAAAGTTTAAACATTTTCGATTAATTACCATTGGCATTAAATTGCCCAAAAACGGTACGACACACAATGCTTCACTGCCAGCCTTATAGATTCCTGGTGATTTAGGATCAAAACCATATCCACTGTTATCTGTCACAATAGTTCCCAACATAATCCCATAATGCGTTTGAATTTCCAACAACTCTAGTATTTCGTTTACCGCATCAAAACACAATTCATCATTGCTGCTTAATATCAATACATTGTCTGATTTTGCTTTTTCAACAGCTTTTGCAACGTTGTTGCTTTTGCCAATATTTTCTTTATTCTGGCAGTAATGGAAGCGTGAATCATTAATCTGCAGCATTTCACTCTTGATCTGCGTCCCTGTTTCATCATTATCTACCACTAAATATTCCACTTTTTTATTTTGAAATGTTAATAACCTTTTTACGTTTTCTATGACGCTCTTGGGCGCTCCATATGTCGGTATCGCTATGCTCAGTAATGGTTTCATCTGATCTCCTTTATATATGCATATTTATAGTTCGTTAATTTTCTTTGCATAGACCTAAATTCTAATCATAGATCGCAGACTTTAGTTTCCATCTCCCCATACTATCCTTCTCAAACAGCTCTGGATTATATAACTTATCCACAATACTCCAGAATTCGGACTTTGTGTATCCACAAAAATCACAGAAATCATCCACGCATTTCGGATCAAGGGCATGGTCTTTTTCTTTGATTATTTTTATGGCTTCCTCCCTGTCCATCAGTCCATACCTGATAAACCTTGCCGTATAGTCAGTCGCCGCCCCATGTCCGAATTTTGGATACTTCAACCAGGAATGCACCAGATATGCCCGGGAATCTATCTGATCAAAATTCTCTGCATGGTGCGTCCTGTCCCATTCATGCGTTAAATCTCTAAACCCCCTGCTTTTGGCAAACTGGTAGTTCCGCACACTATTCCAATCCAGAAAATAACTTAAATAGACAGGCTCCAGTTTCTCAAGTTCGTTCTGACCGGGGGCTTCCGTCAATGCAAGATCATTTTCTGATACTCCAAAACTTAGGAGCTCGTCTTTCGTGAAGCCGCTTGCTACGCCATTATTGATCTGGCTGCGGGCTGAATAGGATTCTTCATCTTCCGTCCCGCCGTATTCATAACTGACATTCTCACCATAAACTAACAGCATTGTGTTGAATTTCAAAGCCATATGAAGCGGAAAGGTATAGATATACCGGTCGATATACCAGGTGGGTTTTCCATACTTTTCAAACATTGCCCGCATCAATATTTTCTGTGCCTTAATATTGGGCTTATAACTGATAATGGGGCAGCCGAATTCCTCGCTTATATTTTTAATATTTGAAATCCCAGCTTCTGTCATGGGGAAATTGTCTTCCACGGAGAACAGAATTGGATTCATATGCATTACTTCTTTCATAATGTAAACTTGAAAATGACTGTCTTTGCCGCCGGACACAGCGATAGCGCAGTCATAATTCCCTTCCCCATTGCATCCCCTGTATTTACCGCATAATTTTTCCAGCTCTTCCCAGCGCTTGTCCCAGTCAACATTTTTCCTGTTTTCATAATGGCGGCAGGCACAGCATACCCCGTCTTCGTCAAATACAATTCCCGGCCTTGTGTCTGGCATTGTGCATATTTTGCAGTATCTCATGTTCCAGCTCCTCCTTGTTTTATGTTAAAATAACGTTTTGAAATCTGCCAGCTCAAACACATCCAGGCAGGTATTCCTTGTTGCATTATAGATTTTGATACCATGGCTTCCGGCATATTCTTCTGCCTTCTGAAACGCCAGATATGAGATCTCCTGAATCCTGTTTTGTTCGTTCATTCCGTCAAATTTTTCATCAGGCTCCACCTGTCTGGTAAAATGGTTTTTCATATTTCTCTTGTAGCTGTAGTCAACCCCTAGCAGGTAAATTTCTTTAAATCCCAGATAAACCGCCAATTGGATGCATACATACACTATGGTAGCGCCATTATATACTGTTCTGGAAAAATCTTCGCTGAACAGCATATTGCGGATTGAAAAATCATCTAATATAGAATGATATACATGCCAGCTGGAATCTAATTGCGCATAGTCATAATTTGGCTGGCTGTCAGCAATAAATTTATAGGGGATGTCTGTCATTTTGTGAAACTGGTCCTTCCACAATAATATCCCATCTGCGTCTAGTACGGCATAACAGTCAGGCCTCCAGCAGGTCTTGGAAAAACAGGTAAAAATTGAATTCATGCTGATGCAGAACGCATTGTTTGCATCCAGACATGCAAGGTCATCATAGGACAGGCTTGGACCCGTAGCGACAATGAAACATCTCTCTCCCTGATGCTTATTCTTCAGCGCCTCAATTCCAGGATTGTAATAATCGGAAATATATTTGGTCCAGTCCACAATATCAATTATGGAAGAGCCTTTTAATTCCGGTTCCAATTGTTTTACTTTCTCTGTCAAAAGAACATTTTTCGTATTTATCTCATCTAGTTGGACAAAATGTATTTCCGGAAACATTTCGAAAAACATCTTTTGTTCTTTCCTATTTACGTAAGAAGGCAGGAAAACAGAAATATCTTCATAGCCGTCCGCCTGTAATCTCTCAAAAATTAAAACGGTATATAATGTGCTTCCATACAGAACAAGATGCTCCGGAATATCCAGCTTCTTTCCTTCCAATACATGTTTTGCCGTCTGCAGTCCATACCCCATGAACTCCGGCGGGCATTTTTCCACAGAAAAATAAAATATTTGATCTTTTTCCAGCAGTTCTGTTACGCCCCCGCCAAAAGTCATGGAAACAATAATTGCAAACGCTCTGTAATTTTGCTTGTACGTATCATAATCAATGATGGGGCATTCTTTATATGTACTGCCGATTTTTTCCGGATTGGAATCTATAAAAGCAATGATCCGGTCTTTCCCCAGCAGTTCATATAATATCCGTCCCCTGTGGCCAATTCCCCAAACAACAAATTTTGTCATAATTTCATCCTCTGTCCTGTCATTTTGTATCTGTATTCACAGTCTTTTTTTGTTCCCATTCCAAAATCCGCTGTTCAATATTACTGGACAAATCATACGTCTCATAATCAAAGGAAACAGCATAGTCTGGAACTAATGGCTCTATGTTTTGTCTGGTATTATAGATACAGTTAAAGCAAAGTGTGCCTGCAAGCTTATGGTCGATATGCGCCTTTCTTAATTTCTGCGCATGTTCATTATTCCAGGCGTCTTTTAGTGGAGTTTTGTTTAAATCAGCCACTGCCAGATAATTTTGGAAATCTGTACAGCACATCGTTAAATAGCCTTCCACAGACACATACAGGTTTTTAAAAAACATAGGACAGATATTATTTGGCGGATGATAACCTCCGTCTCCTCCTATTGCCAAACGTTTATTGATTTCATGCATATATCCGCCCTGGTTAACACATTCTAAGAAAAACATGTCATCAGCAATGTCCTTAAAAATAAAATTCATCTCATCTTTTATTTCCTGCGTATAACTGGTTAAAATGCATGAAATAAATAAATTAACAGGCTTCTTTGAATGTTTCCGGACCTCATGAAACTCCGTAATATTATTGATAATCCTGTTAAAATCGTCTTTTCCGTGGATCAGATAATAATCTTGTTCATTAGAGGCATTTATGGAAAATTTGACGCTGTCAATGCCTGCTTCAATGATAGATTCTGCTCTTTGTTTATCCAAAAGAACGCCGTTTGTAGTAATGTAAACGTATTCATACCCAATTTGTTTTGCATATGCAATATATTTTTCCAAATCCATATTTACCAGCGGTTCGCCTGTGGCATAAAAGCCAACTTCCCTTGTTCCATTGTCATATGCTTCTTTTAATATTTTTTTCCCGAATGCCAAATCCATCATTTTCTTTTTTCTGCTTGTTTTTGCATTTGCGCAGAAAATACAGCAGCTATTGCAGACATTGGTAATCTCCAGCAGCATGTTCTTGGGAAATGGAACAATAGGCAGGTAACTATGTACTTTCTCATTATTTTCAATTCGTTGGTTTAATTTTCCTTGCATTTTTTTCTCCAAATAACTATTTCAGATTATGGTATACGTTTCTGCTCTTTTCTTGACAGACAGGTAAGCGGTATCATTAGACCATACATAATCTGCAGTTAGTTCCATGAACTTCAAATCGTGTTCACTGTCTATGTCCAAGATTCCGGTATCTTTCATAACCCATATTTTTGCATTCCGTTCATTGAGCCGGCTGCTTAACAAATAATCCCTGCGATACGCATAGATAGAGGCGTTCATTTCATAGCAGGCTGGAACCTGCTGCCTGGCAACAAATTCAGACGCTATTACCGTTGAGTAATAACCGTTTTCATTTTTAGACACCATGTTAAAATATGGGGAACGCCGGGATTCAACCACTGTGTACGCAATATCTGCACCCTCATCCTCCAGAAGCGCCTGGATCGTTCCCTTAATATCCTCCGCTGCCCGTAAGGGTGAGGTTAAATCTAAATCCACAACGATATCATATTCCACATTACTTAATTGCTCTGCTTCCTTCAGCGTGTCTTTAATTACATCCTTTTTGGCAACAATGTCCCCAGCCAGGGAATCTTTCCTTTCTACAGACAAATATTCTATGCCGGTGTGGTTTATTTGTTCGTTCAATAATTCACTGTCCGTATTGACTGCAAGGGAGATTTTCTGTGTGTCTGGATATTTTATTTTATATTCTTCAAAAGCTGCTATTGTATAATATGCCAGCGGTCTTCCGCACAGCAGCCGTGTGTTTTTCCCTTTTACCCCCTTGGAGCCTGCCCTTGCGCATATGGTAAATAAAATATTCAATTCCGATCCTCCAATACAAATTTTATTAAAAAATTCGCTCTGTCAATCTCGTTAAAACTTTTTTTCTGATGCTGAATGCAATGAAAAAAATACTGTAGTTCAGACAGGTAGAAATCATCTTCGCCAAAATCTATCTGCAGTTCTTCCTTATCTGCAGATACGATATTAATCGTATTACGCACGATATCAATGATATATTTCTTACGGCTTCCGAATAGTTCCAGCAGCCTGACGGTTTCTGCCCCAAAGTAATCCAAATGCAGTTCTGCTGTTTTATCCGCATATTTTGCAATATAAACTGCAATGTCATTTGTATCCGTTTCTAAATCAGAACAGTGTGCGGCAAATTTGAACATTTTTTGAGGCATGCCAAATAAATATGTAATGTAATCCCACTCATGGATTAAATCTAATTCCACGCCTCCGCCAAGTTCTTTCCGGGCGCTGTACACGGTCCTGTAATCTATATTCTTCCTCCAATCCGGCAGGTAGGAAGATGATACGGCTCTTACAGAATAAATCTGTTCTCCCTGCTCAATAAGATTTTTTGCATATGCAATTACTTTTTTATGCCGTAAGGGACAAGCCACATAATACACACCATTTTCCTGCAGGGGTAAACCTTCCAGACCGTGGTACTGTTCAAATACCGGTTTTTCAATAAACATATGCTTTGTTTTTCCCAGCAGTTTTTTTACGGTATCATAGTGGAATGCCGTAGGATTGGTAATGAAAATGACATCATAATCATCTGGAAGCCCTTCAAAGGAATGATAGATATTTGAAATTGCATCATCTATCCTGCTGTCCAGCTTTCCCCCTTTGATGCGCAAGGCGTCTATTGAAAAATTAATATCATATTCAGACAAAACTTTCTTGATGTTGCTTACATGGCGCTGCCCAATGGAGCCCAGACCAACGATGCAGATTTTCATAATGATTCCTCAATTGTATCTATTAATTTGATGATTTCCTGATCTTCGGCAAAACTATACAGCGCTTTTTTGCCTTTGATAACCGCAAAAAATTCTTCAACTTCTTTTCCATAAGCGGCTTCATTAATAAATGCGCCATACCGTTCGTCATGGATATAATCGTCAAAAACTACTGGATATTCTTTTCCGTTTTGAATGTCTTTTTCTACCAGGGAATCAGGAGTTCCCTCCCAGGAAAGATACATGCTGTCATTGTAGACTTCAAGTTTCCGGACTGCTTTGCGGGAAACCACATCAATGATAATATTTCCCATTGTCCCGTCTGTATGGATCGTCTGTATCAGATAGGTATCCGGGAACCCAATGTCTAAATGTGAAAAATTTCCTTTTTTAACAGCAGTGCTTTGGATTTTCCCAAAAGCCGCTGTGATCCAGGGAAGCTCAATTGCCATTAGTTCCCTGCAGCCGTTCGTAGCCCGTTTACTAACAAAAAAATCCTCCAGTTTATCCCAGGGGTGCCAGTCTTTCAGATACTGCCCCACATGATAAGAATAGATTTTTTTGTCCCTATTCTCCTGGGCTTTCTGCATGATATATTGTATGTCTTCCTTATACAGCGGCGTGGAGGACAAGAACAATGTTTTCTTTTGAGATTCTGCTAATTTTATATTTTTCTCATAATCTGTACTGAGCAGATTAATTTCACAAAATACATGCCAGCCATTCTGGAGGCATATGCGGATCAACAACGGGTGAGAATCTGGCGACGTGCAAATAAATACTGCATAAATGGGCATTTCAACATTTGATAAATCACTGTAAATCTGTATCCCATATTCTCGTTTTACCTTCTCTGCCCTTGTCTGATTCTTATCAATACCAACAATCCTATACCCAGGATATAAGGTTTTTAATATCCGGATGCGTCTCTGTCCCATAGAGCCTAAGCCTATAATGAGTAATGCTGTTTCCATTTTTATCAAGCCCCATTTTTTTGAAAAACGATATACTGTCAATGCCTCTTTCTAGTACTACATCCTGACAGAAATTTTAAAAACCCAATAGTGCGAAACAGGTAGTTCACAATTCTAGTTTCTGTCCGTATAGAGTACTAGGTATGTTTTATAAGTTATAAATATCTGCCTTGTACCGCCCCATATTTTCACGCATCCAGGCGATGGTTTCCGCAATCCCCTGTTCAAAGGTGTACTGCTGTTTCCAGTCTGTCAGTTCCTTTATTTTGGCATTGCTGCCCAAAAGACGGCTGACTTCGCTTTTTTCAGGTCTTAGGCGCTGCTGTTCACAGACAATTTCTGCTTTGGGATTAATCTGGCGGATGATGGTTCCTGCCAGGTCTCCAATGGATAGTTCCCGGCCCGTGGCGATATTGATTTCCTCTCCAATGGTACGTTCCGACTCAGCAATGGCGATGAAGCCTGCCGCTGTGTCTTTTACATAGTTAAAGTCTCTGGTAGGCGTCAGGGAGCCAAGCCGGATCTCTTCCTTCCCTGCCAGGAGCTGGGAAATAATCGTTGGGATCACTGCCCTGGCCGACTGCCTGGGGCCGTAAGTATTAAAGGGCCTTACAATGGAAACCGGCAGGCCGAAACTCCGGTAAAAGCTCTCCGCCAGCCTGTCCGCTCCGATTTTCGTTGCCGAATAGGGGGACTGGCCCTGGAAGGGGTGCTTTTCGTCTATGGGGACATACTGGGCGGTCCCGTATACTTCCGAGGTAGACGTCACCATGATCTTTTCTGTTTCCAGCTCCCTTGCCGCCTGCAGCACATTCAGGGTTCCTTTTATATTGGTGTCCACATAAGAATCCGGGGAATGGTAGCTGAAAGGAATGGCAATCAGGGCGGCCAAGTGGAATACCTGGGCGGCCCCTTTCATTGCCGTCCGCACCCCGTTGGGATCCCGGATGTCTCCGGCAAAGATTTCAATGCTGTTCCGCTTTTCTCTGGGCAGCGTGTCCAGCCAGCCCCAGTTCCCGAAGGAGTTGTAATATACAAACGCCCTGACGTCATAGCCTTTTTCCAATAAACTTTCTGCTAGGTGGCTTCCGATAAACCCGTCCGCCCCGGTAACTAATACTTTTTTCATCCTAAAACCTCATATCGTAAAATTTTTTCCGCAGGCTGATTCCTTGTTCCAATTCCTTTTTTATTTCCTCAAGAATCATGACGCTGGTATTCCCGCCCTCATACGGATTCCTGCAGTTTTGGCATGTTCTGCGAAATCCGGGATCTGCCGCCTTTTGGAACGCTTTCCGTATTTCCTGTGCACTGCTGCCGCAGTGGATGACAGATTCTCCGCAGATTCTTCCTTTCTGCCTGTCCCCGATATCTATGGTGGGGATATGGAAGGAAGGAGCCTCTATAATCCCGCTGGAAGAATTTCCAGCCACTGCCCACGCCCCTTTTAAGGCGCTTAAATACCCAGCCTGCCCCATGGACTTGAACGCAGCGGCATTGGGGTTTTCTTTTACAAACCTGTCTATCATTTTATTGACTGCCGCTCCTCCATGATCTGCATTGGCATAGGTGAAAATATAGTTATATTCCGGGTTTTCCAGAAACACCGCAAGAAGCTCCTGCATCTGTTCCTGCACCGGCCGGCCGTCCAGGGTGGCCGGATGGTAAGTCACCATAATATATTTTCCCAAAAATAAGCCTGTAAACTTCTTTGCCAGCTGCTGTTTTCCCACCAGCTCCATGCAGCGGATGTTTTCCACCCCGATGGCTCCTGTATTGTGCACTTGTTCGGGCTGTTCCCCCATCTGTATGATGCGTCTCTTATATTCCTCTGCTGCCGCAAAATGCAGGCAGCTCAGTTTCGTAATGGCATGGCGGAAGGCATCGTCCATGGCGCCTTCCGTGGCTTCTCCCCCGTGGATGTGGGCAACCGGGATATGGAATAAAGACGCTGCCAGCGCCGCTGCCAGTGTCTCATACCTGTCTCCCAATAGGATCAGAAGGTCTATGCCGGCCTTATCAAATGCCCCTGCCAGCCCTTCCATTTCTTTTCCCACAGAGTGGCAGATTCCGCCTGCTGTGTCAGAAGATAAGTCCATATCGGCTTTCCAGTTTATCCGGAAACCGTCTGCTTCTATCTCCCTGCAGGTATATCCAAACCGCTGCTCTAAGTGGGCCCCTGTCACAACCAGGTAAAGTTCAAGCTGGCTGTCCTGTTCAATCTTTTGCATCAGCGGCTTTAACAGCCCGTATTCCGCCCTGGTTCCTGTAACCACGCCTATTCTATGCATCTGCCCAATCCCTCTGTATCAGTTCATCCTGTTTATAATCCCTGCCCGACCGTTTCCCAAGCACCCTGTGCCATTCCATCGGCGATATCCCCTCCCCGGGCCTCTTTACGGAAAGGTTCTCCTCTGTAAAAATCTCCCCTGCCTTGATTCCTTTCGCTGCCACAATGCTTTTCCTGGCAGCATGCAGGTTGCTTTCTTCAGATTCCGTCCTTCTTTTTGCCCCATCCCCCAGGGCTGCTTCTATATTCCTGACTGCCGCCGCCATTGCGGCCAGCTCTTCCGGCTCAAGGCTTGCCCTGTGGTCCGGCCCTTTCATGCCCCGGTCCAGGGTAAAGTGCTTTTCGATCACCCGTGCCCCCAGGGCTGCCGCTGCAATGGGGATTTCTATCCCCAGGGTGTGGTCGGAATATCCTGTTTTTTTATGAAATGCTGTTTCCATCTGCTTCATTGCCAGAAGGTTCACGTCTGCATAGGGCGCCGGGTACTGTGTGGTGCAGTGAAGCAGCGTGATTTCCGGCGCGCCGTTTTCTTCCAGTATGCCTACGGCATCCCGTATCTCATCCATTTCACCCATTCCTGTGGAAAGCAGGACCCTCTTCCTGGTCCTCCCTATTCTCTCTAAATATGGAAGGTTTGTAAGTTCCCCGGAAGGCACTTTCCAGTAATCCATGCTGAGGGAAGACAGAAAATCCATGCTCGGAAAGTCAAAGGGCGTTGACAGGAAACCTATGCCAAGCTGCCTGCAGCATTGCTCCAGCTTCCGGAATGCGTTCTCCGGCAGCGCCAGTCGCCCAAGCAGTTCCAGCTGGGAGGAGGCTCCGTCCGTTTCCTTCTGGTAGGAAGCTGTTCCGGCTCCTGCCGTGACCAGTTCCCGGGGGACAAAGGTCTGGAATTTTACATAATCTGCCCCTGCCTTCTTTGCCGCTTCTGCCATTTTTTTTGCAGTTTCCAGGCTTCCATTATGGTTCACGCCTGCCTCTGCGATAAGGATAACCCGTTTCTTATTTTCCATAGTATGTCTGCCCCGTTTCCACATCATGCCTTACGGTCACGCCTGCGCCTACAATGGCCCCTGTGCCGATGCAGATGCCCTGTATCACTACAGCTCCCGCGCCCACAAGCACATCCCTGCCGGTTTTCACCCCGCCGCACAGCACGCTTCCCACTGCCACATGGGAAAAATCCCCCACAGAGCAGCCGTGTTCCACTACAGCTCCCGTATTGATGATGCACATTCTTCCAATTTCTGCCCCTGTATTAATGACCGCGCATTTCCCCACGTAAGTGCCTTCCCCTATATGCACGCCACGTGCCAGCACAGCGGAAGGGTCTATCACTGCGGGAATCTCATAGCCAATCTGCTTTAGGCTGCCGTAAAGCCTTTCACGCACGCTTCCCCTTCCCAGGCACCCCACTGTAACAAAAGCAGTGCGGATGCCGGAATCATAAACCTGCTTTAAATCCTGATCTGACCCAATGATGGGAATCCCTCCCGGGCCGTCCCCACCTGGTTTTTCGCGCTCAATAAATCCGGCAATTTGATATCTGCCCTGCTGCATAATGCTGTCCATCACGCTGGCGGCATGCCCGCCGCATCCTACCAGAATAATCTGCTCCATAAACGCTGTCCCTTAAAACTGTTCTATTTTATGTTTCATCTGCTCCAGTTCCTCCATCTGCCCCATGTCCATCCACTGGCTTTCATCAATGATATAGGTTCCGGCTTTCTGGGACCGGGCCATGGCAAGCTCTATCAGCTGTGGCAGATGGATGCTTTCTTCTTCCGGTATCAGTTCCAGAAATTCCGGTTCCATCACATACACTCCCGTATTAACACAGCATTCTATCTCCGGCTTTTCCTTCATTGAAAGGATCTGCTGCCCGCTGCCGATTTCAATTGTTCCGTAGGGAATCAGCAGCTTTTTTCTTGCACATACCATGGTAATCAGGTTCCCGTTATTTTTATGGGCTTCCAGCAGTCCGGAATAGCTGCAGTCCAGCAAAACATCGCAGTTTGACATAAAGAAAGTGCCGTCCACCCTGCCTTTCATGTATTTCAGCCCGCCTCCTGTCCCAAGGAAACGTGTTTCTTCAATAAAATGAATGTGCTGGTTTACTTTTTTTTCCTTGAAATAGGATTTTATGAAACTTTTCATGTAATTGACAATCATATAAACTTCATTACATCCATATGCCCCAAAACGGTTCATAATCTGCTCTGTGATCGTAATACCGTCCACAGGAATCAAAGGTTTGGGAAGGATGTTCGTATAAGGCCGCAGGCGGGTTCCTTCCCCGCCTGCCATAATCACCAGCGGGATATCCAGTTTTTCCCTGCTGCTGCCGTCGTCTTCCTGATTTAAAATGATATCCAAAAGTACATGATTTTTATCGACTACTGGAATTGCCGCTATTTTTTCACGGTTCATGATAGTTTCTGCCAGATGGCACTCTTGTTCATATAGAAAACGCGGCCTGCAGTTGACAGCGCTGCAGATATTTTCCTTTAAGGCACCGCCTGCCAGAAGATATCTGCGGATATCTCCGTCTGTGACAATGCCAAAAAGTTCCGGGCCGTCACATACCACGACAAAACCCATGGAATTTGCATCAATTGCTTTCATGGTATCTTCCAGGCTGTATGATTTACTAACAATATACTTATCCAGTTTCTTCATTGTATTTGATAAACGGCAGGGCAGTCACCGCCTGTACCAGCCCCGCCGTTTTTCTCCTGTCATTTCAATAATTCCCGGCAAAAATTCATTCATAAAATATTTTAATCTTAGGTATATTCCTGCCAGCCCTTGATTTCAGCGGGTTTTGATTAACTTTGACCATAATTCTGACGGTGAATATTTGGGTGGGATTTTATCAGTTTTTTGGTTTTGCATTATCCCGTAAGGAAAACAGCAGATCTTACCTGACGGTTTTTTTGACGGAAAAATGGCTGCTGTTCACAGGGAATGCCAATTACATGTTGTTTCCATAACCCTTTGTTAAAAATTGACTACAACAGTCTTGAATGTTATACTTTTCTACAACAGGGTCGATGAATGATTCCTAGTACAGCGTTTGAGAAGAGAGTGATTTGGCATTTGACAATAGTTTTGGAGGTGCAGCATATGGCTAGGACGGTGGCAATTGGAATCCAGGATTTTGAACAAATGATAGAAAAAGACTGCTTTTATGTAGATAAGACATATTTTATTAAAGAATGGTGGGACAGCAAAGACAGTGTTACTTTGATTACCCGTCCCCGGCGGTTTGGAAAGACACTTACCATAAGTATGCTGGAACATTTCTTTTCCATTAATTTTGCCGGTCAGGGATCATTATTTGAGAATCTTGCTGTCTGGCAGGAACAGGACTATCGCAAGCTGCAGGGGACTTACCCTGTAATCAGCCTTTCTTTTGGAGCAGTAAAAGAGACGACTTATAAAGGGGTAAAGCGGAGAATATATCAGATTCTTACGGATGTTTATCAAAAATATCGGTTTATTAGGGACAGCAAAGCGCTCACAGACATAGATCGTGAGTATTTTGACAGGATATCTATTTATATGGATGAAAGCGATGCCGCTTATGCCCTGCACAAACTTTGTGAATTTTTGAGCCGTTATTATGGCAAGAACGTGATTATCTTGCTGGATGAATATGATACTCCTCTGCAGGAAGCATATGTTAACGGTTTTTGGGATGAAATTGTAAATTTTATAAGAAACCTTTTTAATTCTACGTTTAAAACAAATCCGTATCTTGAACGTGCTATTATGACGGGAATTACCAGAGTAAGCAAAGAGAGTATTTTTTCTGACTTGAACAATCTGAAAGTAGTTACAACTACTTCTGATAAATATGCAGATGTATTTGGGTTTACTGAGAAAGAAGTATTTACAGGAATGGATGAACAAGGGCTGACCGAAAAAGAGGAAGTGAAAAAGTGGTATGACGGGTTTACTTTTGGAAAAACAAGAGACATCTATAATCCATGGTCTATCATAAATTATCTGGATACGGGAAAAATTGGAATATACTGGGCAAATACAAGTTCAAACAGCCTGGTGAGCAAACTGCTCAGGGAGGGCAGCCCAGAGATGAAACAGGATTTTCACAGGCTTTTATTAGGAGAAAGTCTTACGGCAGCTATTGATGAACAGGTTATATATGATCAATTAAACGAAAATGAAAATGCAATCTGGAGCCTTTTGCTGGCAAGCGGTTATTTGAAAGTATTATCTGTGGCTGACAGTGCACTTTATTCTGGCTGGGGAGAAATGCAATACGAACTAGGGCTTACGAATTTAGAAGTACGGAATATGTTTGCATCCTTGGTACGAGGATGGTTTAAAGGGAGAACCCAGAGGGAATATAATGGCTTTATAAAAGCACTGCTAAGTGATGATATTAAATTGATGAATATTTATATGAATAAAGTGGCACTGAATACCATAAGCTATTTTGATACTGGAAAACATCCATCTGAAAGTGAACCCGAGCGGTTCTATCATGGCCTGGTACTTGGACTTTTGGTGGATTTGCATGACAGGTATGCGCTGACCTCGAATCGGGAAAGCGGCTATGGGCGATATGATATAATGCTTGAACCAAAAGATTTTGGGAATCCCGCAATTCTTTTGGAATTTAAGGTACAGGACCTGGAAGAAGAAAAAACATTGCAGGACACTGTGAAGGCAGCTCTGGAATAGATTGAAAACAAACAGTATGAACTGATTTTGGCAGAAAAAGGAATCCCGAAAGAACATATTCATAAATATGGATTTGCTTTTGCAGGAAAAAAAGTATTAATTGGTAAAAATGTATCGTAAATGGAAAAAAGAAAATTTTACTTTGCTTTTATATAGAAATGTGTTAGAATATAAAAAATATCGATAGGCATATTTGTAAAAAGCATGTAACATTGACAACAATTGGAAGTCTTATTATTGTAAAATGCTATAAAGTTTTTCTGATTATGTCCGATATATCTATTTGTAAGACATAATTATCAAAATAAAATAACCGTAGCAAAATGGATTTTGTCAGGTGCGAAAGGAATCGCTTTTATAGATGCGGACGCTGTACTTGATGCAGTGTCTTTTTTTTTCGCAGATTAAAATAATCTGCGAAGCAATTTTTCACAGACAAGGAGAAAAATAATGACAAAAAATATTCCTTTATTTAAGGTTTATATGACACAGGATATTGATAATTCTTTGCTGGATGTATTACATAGCGGTTATGTTGGCGAAGGACCGAAAGTCGCAGAATTTGAAAAAAATCTTAAAAAGTATTTTTGCAATTCACATCTTGTAACATTAAATAATGGAACAGCCGGCTTACACCTTGCATACCATATGGCTTTAAATCAAGATAAGCCAAAATCCTGGTGCAATAACAATGAAAATGAAATTATCACCACTCCGATTACCTGTACAGCCACCAACACACCTATTATAAGCAATGGAGCAAAAATCGTATGGGCAGATGTGGATCCTATTACAGGCAATATTGATCCGGCAGATATTGAACAGAAAATTACGAAATATACAAAAGCAATCGTTATGGTACATTGGGGCGGAACTCCCTGTGAGATAGAAAGGATAAACAACATAGCGAAAAAATACGGCATAAAAACTGTGGAGGATGGAGCTCATTCCATAGGTATGGAATATAAAGGGAACAAGGTAGGAAATCATAGTGATTATACAGTAATATCTTTACAGGCCATCAAACACATTACCAGCGTTGACGGAGGCATTCTTATGATGCGTTCAGAGGCAGATTATCAACGGGCAAAGCTTCTGAGATGGTATGGAATTGACAGAACAGAACACGAAGGCGTTGATTTGCGATGTGAACTGGATGTTGCTGAGGCAGGTTATAAATTCCACATGAACGACGTATGTGCCGTCATCGGAAATGAAAATTTCAAACATATAGATGAGATTATCTCCTTACACAGGAACAATGCAGCATTTTACGATAGTGCTTTTAAATCCTATGACAAAATCAAATGTGTTCCCAAATGTGAGGATGGCCAGAGCGCATATTGGCTCTATACCATCCATGTAAATAATAGAGACGAAGTTATGAAAAAACTGGCGGAGTGCGGAATTATGTCATCAAAAGTACACTCGAGAAATGATACGCATTCCATGTTCAGAGAATTTTATAATGCAGACCTTCCAGGTGTAGAACAATTTAACGCGACACATCTATGTATTCCTGTTGGGTGGTGGGTAAGCAAAGAAGATAGAGAATATATTGCAGATTGCGTAATCAAGTATACGAAATAAAACCTAATTATCTTTTCAAGGAAATTTAAAGCGAGGTAGAAGATGTTAATTAAACTTAGAGAAGTAACCCCGGCTGATGGAGAGAATATTGCTAAATGGCGTAACAGCATAAATGTAATAAAACACTGTATTGATAAAACTGTAATCTCCAAAGAGTCCAACCAAATATTCTACGAAAAAATGATTGTTACCGGCAAATACAGACAATATATCGTGGAGCGGGTGGACGAAGAGTTCGGGGGATTATTCGCTTACCAGATTGGTACGATCTATTTTAAAGATATTGATGAGACAAATCATAAATGTGAATTAGGAATGTTTCCTGGAGAAGATGAAGAGTGGAATAGTGAAAGCCAAAAACTGGCAGTAGAACAAATGCTGCAAAAGGCGTGGCATGACTTATCTCTGCATAAGGTATATGCATATGTGTACACAGATTGCCACGAAGAGGTCAAATTATTAGAAGATTGCGGGTTTATAAAAGAAGGCGAATTTGTGGATGAAATATGCGACAACAGCAATTATAGAAATCTTTTGCGTTTGTGCGCAATAAATGCTGAATAAGCAACACTTGAATACACTAGGAGAACGATAGAGGAGCAACAATATTGAAGAAAGTAATTTTATATGGAATAGGCGTAAATTGTGACGCTTTCATAAGATATGCACGAGGACGAGATTTCGAAGTTGCCGCATATGTAGATAAGAACAAGGCAGATGAGCTATATAGGGGTGCTCGCATAAAACGGCCAGCAGAACTATGCTGCATAGAGTTCGATGAAATCTTTTTAATGGTAGGAGAAAATACGGCATCAATTAAAGATTACCTGGTTCATGAAATAGGTGTTGCAGAAGAGCAAATCAAAGACACCTATTATTTGAATAAACGGTATATGTTATATGGTGCAGAAAAATATAAGTATGTTTTGATTAACGCACGGTCAAAACAATATGAAATTTTATATAACGATTTAAAAAGGGATAAAGATTTTTTTTGTTCTTGTCTGCTTGTATGTGAAAATAAATGGACTTTCACTTCTGAAGAACATAACAACGAAACTTCTAAAATCATTATGTTCGTATTCGAATACGGATTAAGTTGTGAATGTCTGCAATATTTTAAAATGAAATTTCCAGCAGCCACAGTGGTACTTTCTTTCAATGATATGATATCTGGAACAAATGGTTATGAACAAATATTTGAAAACTTTTCGTTAAATAGATTAAAAGAAATCTCAGATTTGATTTTTACCTATCATTCAATTGAAGCTGAAAAATACGATTTGTATTATTATCCACAGATATTTTCAAAAAAAGAACTTCCTCCTGAAAAAATAAAATATGATGTGTTTTTTGTTGGACTTGCAAAGAACAGGCTGGACATGCTTCATGCAGTTTATAAAAAACTGACAGATGAAGGAGTTTCGTGTAATTTTTGGATTTCTGGCGTAAGCGAAGAACAAATGCTGAAAATACATGACGGCATTATTTATAATCAAGCCTTGACGTATGAAGAGTATCTGAACGAAGCTAATAAAAGCAGATGCATTTTAGACGTTGTACAAGTGGGAGACATCCATAGCACCAGATATACCGAGTCTGTTGCATATAATAAAAAGTATTTGACCAATGATATTACCATTGAAAAAGATACTTTTTATCATCCGCAATATATGCAGGCATTTCAATCAATTGAACAATTAAACTGCAGATGGATAAAAGAACCGATAGCAGTTGACTACGAATACCAGGAACAGTTTTCGCCGCTGAATCTTGTGCAGGCTATAAATAAAAAACTTTTGACCAATGCATAAGACAGGTATCAGCCGTTATGCCAGGATATAGAAATATGATAGCCGCGTATACATATACAACGCTTAATACCCCATCTGCCAGATGCGGCGGAACTGGAGTATATTTTCCAGGTTATTGAAAAGGAGAAAAAATGGTAGAAAAATATTTAGAATTTGAGAAACTGACAGATAATTTCAGATATAAATTAAATGGAAAAAGAATTTTCATTTGGGGATACGGCGCACAAGGTAAGCTATTGGAAGAATATTGGAACGGTATATCTATTGAAGCGGTGATAGATGATAACTGCCCGTCCTTAAAAGGCGTATACAGACATCACATATTGTATAAATACGATCCATCTACTTCATTTGTAATTATTGCTGTATCTGGTGAAGCAGCAAACACCATAAAGAAACAGTTGGATGATATGGGTTTTCGTGATTGTTATGCAGTTTTAAGAGAACTCTTTTATGGTGAGAACGAGACGACTGCAGATTATTTCCAATGGGTACAAAAAGACTTAAATATTAATTTTACAGGAAAAGAAAAAGAGAAAGTAACCGTAGGGAATCCATACGGAATCATATATGGAACAGACGTCAAGAAAATACTTGCAAACTTTGTATTTCAAAAAACTGATGCCGTATTTGATTTTGGCTGCGGCAGAGGGGCCGCACTCTCAATGTTCGCGCACTGCGGTGCAGAAACACTGGGAGGAATAGAGTATAATAAAGAACTTTGCAGTTCAGCCATAGAAAACCTCCTAAAATTAAAAATAAAGGCGGATATTGTAAATGGAGACGCTGCAGAATATTGTGATCTGGACAAATATAATTACTTTTACATGTATGATCCATTTAGCGGAGAGCTATTTGAAAAAGTCATAACAAATATAGAAGAAAGCTATGCGAGAAAACAGAGAGAAATTATTCTTATATATGTTTCCCCAAGAGAACACAAAAAGGTTGTGATGCACGGCATATTTAAATTTGTAAAAGAAATACAAACAATATCTGGAACTACAGGAACAGCAAATATTTACGTGATTAATGAAGAATAGATTTACATTATGAGCTTGATAATTCCAAACAGGGAGGTCATGAAATAAATGTGCGGCATATGTGGATTTGTCGGAAAAAATACGGCTAATCTTGATGAACTGAAAATAATGAATGATTCCTTGGCTCACAGGGGGCCGGACGATCATGGAGAGGAAATCTTTGAATTAGGAAACGGCGTTCATGTGGGATTCGCACAGAGAAGGCTGTCCATTATTGATTTATCCCATAAAGGCCACCAGCCAATGCATTCAAATGATCAAAATATCAGCGTTGTATTTAACGGTGAAATTTATAATTATTCAGACTTGAAAAAGCAGTTGAAAAATTATGCTTTTCAGAGTGAAAGCGATACAGAAGTAATCCTTGCCGCATATCTGCAGTGGGGTATTAACTTTGTAGAAAAGATTAATGGCATGTACGCAATCGCACTTCTTGATCATACGACTGGTACCGTTTATTTAATCAGAGACAGAATTGGCAAGAAACCGCTGTATTATTATGTAAAAAATGAAACGATCGTGTTCGGTTCAGAATTAAAGGCAATTATGGCATATCCTGATTTTCCAAAAGAGATTAATACAGATATGATCGGACATTACTTATTTCATTTATGTCTGAATGCGCCAGATACCATTTTCCGGGATACCTATCAGTTACCTCCAGGCAGCATATTAAAAATTCAAGATGGAACTATCAATCAATATAAATACTGGGATATTGCACAGCAGTATCTTGCTGCAAAAGACAAGCAAAACTTATGGGATTATGAAGAAGCCAAAGAAATTTTGAAAGACATGCTGATAAAATCTGTTTCAAGCAGGCTGATCGCGGATGTACCAGTAGGTGCATTCCTAAGCGGAGGATATGATTCTTCCCTGATATGCGCGATTGCACAAAAGCAGAGAAGACAGCCTCTCAAAACTTTTTGTATTGGATTTCATGAAAAAGAATTCAATGAGGCAGTTTATGCCAAAAAAGTTGCTGATTCTATTGGAAGTGAGCATGAAGAACTTTATATCGGAGAAGCAGAGTTATTATCCATGGTAGATGATATTCCCCAATATTATGATGAACCCTTCGCAGATTCTTCACAAATTCCTATGATGTTCATTTCCCATTTGGCAAGGCAAAAGGTGTCAGTTGTGTTGTCAGGAGATGGAGGAGATGAATTATTTGGAGGCTATAATATTTATACAACTCTGCAAAAGGCACAATCACTGGCGCAGAAGGGAATTAGCGGAACATATACAGGAACGGAAGAAGAATGGCTGAAAAATCCTATAGAATATCGTATTATCACAGACAGCATGAGCAGCTTGTTTCCGGCACAGGCAGGCGCATCTAACTATATACACTGTATAGACAAACTATTAATAAACCACACCGATCATTATTACTATATAGAAGAAGAAAACTATAAGGAACGCAGATTTGATACAGCAAGAATGTTATTAGATATGGATACTTATCTGCCTAGTGATATTTTAACTAAGGTAGACAGGGCTTCGATGAAATATGCTTTAGAATGCAGATGTCCTATCCTAGATAAAGATATCCTGGAATTTTCACTAAAACTTCCATGGAATTTTAAGGATGACAATGGAAATCAAAAACGCATATTGAAAGATATCGCTTATGAGTATATTCCCAAAGAACTATTGGACCGACCCAAAATGGGATTTTCCATTCCACTTGATAAGTGGATGAGAGGACCTTTAAAAGATCGCATATGCGATTGGATCAATCGAGATTTTTTAGTGAGACAGGGAATCTTTGAGCCAAATGAAACTATAAAATTTGTATCAGAATACTTAAAAAACGGTAATCAGGGAAAATGGAGCGGAAAAAATTACGCCAAAATTGTGTGGCCATTTTTTATATTCCAGCAATGGTATACACATTATTTCACTACATAAGGAGCATTTATGTCTGATGCAGGAACGACACAAGTAAAGATAGAAGATGCAAAACGAAATCATTGGCCTGTAGTCCTATATGGTTTAGGACAATTAGGACAGGATATGGGGATTCAGTTTTTAGACTGGATTGGTCTTCGGCCAAAATTTGTCTGTGACAAGAATGGACAGGCGATTGCAGATTACGTTATAAAGCATCCCGGAATAAAAGGGATAGATTATGACAATCTGCTTACGCTGCAAAAGCATGTCCTGGTCTGCGTCTGTCTTGGGGCTGCATATATGGAAGAAGTATGCCATACCCTGGCAGACAACTCTTTTTTGCATCTTATTACCATTGATGAAATTACTTCTTTAGACTCTGTTATAGAGCAATTTTATGGTATCCAAAATATACGAGGATATGCATTGGATTCTTTGCAGAATAACTCTTCTTCACGGTTAGAAAAAAAGGAACGTGCAGCTGTCTACACATGTGTAACGGGAGACTACGACTACATAAAAGAGCCTTTGAAAACGGAAGAAAACTGCGATTATTTTCTGATTAGTGACAAAAAATATCCGGATTTGCATGTATATCAACAACTGGACATTACTGATTTTGCTCCAGGCAATTTAGCTGAAAATGCTGAAAAGAACAGGTGGTGTAAGATGCACGGCCATCGTATATTTGAAAATTACAGATATTCCATCTACCTGGATGGAACCATTCAGCTTTTGCATCCAGTCTCTCACTATGTGGAACAGATTGGAACAATCGGTATGGCCCTTCACAAGCATCCACTAAGAAACTGCATTTATGAAGAGGGCTTAAGGCTGATTGCAAACAAGAGAGGAACTATCAATTACCAAAGTCTCAGGGAACAAATGCTGCGATATCTGAGAGAAGGGATGCCCAGGGAATACGGACTATTTGAATGCGGAATGATTGTGCGGGACCATGCAAATGCTGTAGGCAGCAGAATTATGGAACAGTGGTTTGAAGAATATAGAACAGGGATAAAACGTGATCAATTATCCTTCACCTACATTTTATGGAAAAATGGAATTTCTTCAAATGACGCAGGTATATTGAATGGCGGAAAAGACATAAGAAAAAATCCACATCTTATGATAGAACATACTCATGGCACAAAAAAGTAGCTGCCGGAAATACGGAGTATTACAGGAGGAAGAATCGTTGAAAATTTCTATTATTTTGCCAGTGTATAACACAAAAGAATATTTAGACCAATGTATTTCCAGTGTACTGAATCAAACATATACGAACATAGAGCTTATTTGTGTGGATGATGGTTCTTCTGACGGTTCAGAAAAAATTGTTGATAAGTACGCCAGCCATGATAGCAGAGTTATTGTTGTTCATCAGAAAAACGCTGGCGAAGGCGCTGCCAGAAATGCAGGTTTGAGGCTGGCCACAGGCGATGTATGGGGATTTATCGATTGTGATGACTGGCTGGAATTAGATATGTATGAAACATTGTTAAATGCTATGAAAGAACATAAGGCAGATATTTCAGTGGGGAGCTGGTTTGAAGAATTTCCTGACGGCGGCAGCCCTGTAAAAAATACGGAACCCGTGAAGCATAATATTTTTGATAATCACCAGCTCTATTATTACATATATAAAAGGGACCGCTACCGCGCATTTGGATATATGTGGGACAAGCTGTATAAAAAGAACTGTTTTTATGATGAAAACCATCAACTGCTTCTTTTTGATGAGGAGATGAAAATAGGTGGGGATATTTACTATCTTGCGCAGCTTGTTTCAAATGCAAAGAAAATCGTGTATACGGACCGCCCCTTTTATCATTACAGGACAAGACCGACTTCCGCTTCATTTTCAAGAAGTATCAAGGATCGGCTTGGATCGGTGACTGCATACCAAAGAGTATTAGAATTAATGGCGAAATGCCAGGTAAGAAATGAGGCGCCTGAATATGCCAAGCGCTTTATTGGCTATCACTGTATCTTGATTGGGATGACTGCCATAGAACAAAAAAATGTCGATGGACTAAAAGAAGTACAGAACTATATGAAAATGTACCAGGAAAACTATTGTAAAACCAATGCAGAACATCCAGAAAGAATCAATTTGTATTTGGCCATTATGAACTATGTTATTTAATATTCTATACGTCAAAACTATGCAGAACTTAGTCAAAAAATGAAAAGAGGATGGATATGATAGCAGAATTAACAGCGAAAAAAACAAAATTAGCCGTAATAGGACTGGGGTATGTGGGAATGCCGCTGGCTGCAGCATTTGCAAAGAAGCTGGATGTTATCGGATTTGATATAAATAAAGAAAAAATCAGACTGTATCAGCAAGGGGTAGATCCCACCAAAGAAGTCGGAAATGATACTGTTAGAAACACTTCTATCATGTTTACCTGTCTGGAAAAAGACTTACGTCTTGCAGACTTTTTTATTATTGCTGTTCCAACTCCTGTCAAAAGTGATAAAACACCTGATTTAACCCCTGTTCTTTCTGCTTCTGGCATCGTCGGCAGAAATATGAAAAAGGGAGCGGTTGTAGTATATGAAAGTACCGTTTATCCAGGCGTAACAGAAGAAGAATGCGTCCCTGTCTTAGAACGAGAAAGCGGATTGAAATGCGGCAGGGACTTTAAGGTAGGATATTCTCCAGAACGGATCAATCCATGCGACAAAGAGCATGTGCTTTCTACTATTATAAAAGTAGTATCTGGAATGGATAAAGAGACACTGGATATTGTAGCTGAAGTATATGAATTAGTTGCACTCGCGGGCGTATACCGGGCGGATTCTATCAAAGTGGCAGAAGCAGCAAAAGTAATAGAAAACAGCCAGAGGGATATCAATATTGCATTTATGAATGAACTGTCCATTATCTTCCATAAAATGGGCATTGACACAAGAGCTGTACTGGAAGCTGCCAGGACAAAGTGGAATTTCTTAAATTTTTATCCGGGTTTGGTGGGCGGACACTGTATCGGTGTAGACCCTTATTATCTGACCCACAAGGCAGAACAATTGGGCTATCATTCACAGATTATTTTATCAGGCCGCCGCATTAATGACGATATGGGAAGATATGTTGCAGAAAATATTGTAAAAGCGCTGATTCAGGCAGACTGTGCAATCAAGACGGCAAAGGTTGCGATTCTGGGATTTGCATTTAAAGAAAACTGCCAGGATACCAGAAACACCAAGGTGATCGATATTATCACTGAACTGCGGACATACGGTATTGAACCATTGGTATCGGATGATGTAGCGGATAAACAGGAAGCAGAACATTTCTATAATATCCGCTTACTGCCTTTGGAAGAGATAAGGGAAGTGGACGCCATTGTGATCTGTGTGCAGCATCAAATATTTCAAAATTTAGGAACGGAATGGTTTGGAACACGATTTTCTGGAAAAACTAGAAAACTTCTTTTTGACTTAAAAGGGATGTATGAAAAAAAAGATTTCCCAGAACAAGAATATGATTACTGGCAGTTATAAGGAATCATCCATATTCTGCAAGTACGCCCCATTACAGCAGAAAAAAAGAAAATATTTATGAACTTATAAAATAAGACAGTGTTTATTTGCGGAGGTTAAAATGATACGTTTTTGCAGGAAAGAAGATATCACCCAGAAAGACTGCCAGGCAGCTTTATCCAGAAAACCACTATGTTTCCATGAGAATATTTGGAAAAAAGTAAAGGAAGCTTTTCTTTTCACCTCTTATGATGACTGTGAGGATTATCTTATTCCGCTGACAGATGATTCAGGGGAAATTATCTGTTTCGCTTATCAAGACAGCGAGGCGAATCGGGAACTTCGCATGCTGGAAGAACTTAGGGAAAATGAGAACGCTTTACAGTTTACTGATATTTTTCCCGACTATAAAGAAGTTCTGATATGCGGATGCAACGAATTAGCGTCCTGTCTGGCAGACTATTTGAACTGTGTAGGAATCACGGTATCTGTCACTGGAGACTATTGGGATTTACTTGGATATAAAAGCGCCCACAAAACCAACAGAAGAAAAACATTGGTTGTATATGCAGAGGGCGCTGTGTGTTATGACATGGATCTTTCTGAAAGAAGAAAAAGAAGTGTCTCTCCGGAATTTGAATGTATCAATAAGATCTATGAGACAAACATATTGCAAAACAGAATCCACAATACCATAGGGAACAAAGAAATGTTTCTTGATATACTGCGCAAGGAACAGGAAATTCTTATTTTGGGAGTGGATCGGACTGCCCAGGATGCTTACGACCTGCTTATGGCGCATGGAATTGATATTTTGGGGTTTGCAGCAGAAGAAAAGCATCCGCAGGAACTGTTGGGAAAGAGCGTGCTGAGCATCCCAGACGCTATGAGACAACTTCAAAAGCCTGTCTTTATAAACTGCAAAGACTGTTATGGAGCCCTGGGAGAAAAACTGACAGAATATTTTAACTATCTGGGATATAAAAGAAATCAGCAGTATTTTCTTTTGAAAGATTATTTCAAGGAGATTCCCCAAAGCAATCTGGTTCATGTGCTGCGCCAAAAGAAGGTTTTGCTGATAGGGGATTGTGTGTTATGTAATCAGTTATCAGATTATCTGTACAGGGTTGAAAACGGCTGTATTGATGTTTCTATCATAGAAATGGATCAAAGGCTCTCTGTAAATCAAGGAGAAATACGATGTTTAGTGATCCCAGAGTATTATAATACTTTGCAGTATGTAGCAGAAGAAAAATATCGCAAGCTGCAGAAACAACTTTCAAAAATGGGAATCCAGGATTATACAGATTATTTTAGCAGTAATAGAGCCTATATGCTGATGGAACTGTATCGGAATCAGAATATTGAGAAATACACACTTTCTGCCCTGACACCCAAAGGAATCTGTTTGGGCCGGATACCAGGCTGGAGCGGAAACGTATTTGTACGGGGCGTTTTAGACGGGCATCCGGAACTCCTGGTCAATCCAGAATCGGATTTGAATAATAATTTATTTTTTTACTGTATTTGTCTTGCCAACATCGACGCAAACAAAGTTTTAGACAACTTTTGGAAAATCTATCAGCGCGAAGCATGTAATAAAGAAGAGGAATTTCCAAACCCTGAAAGGTTTAACAATAGTGTAAGGCGATTCTTGAAATTAAAGAAACGTTTTACCTCCCAGGAATTATTTGTGCTATTTCACATCGCTTATGCAGAAATGTTAAGGGAGCAGCAAATATCGGATATTTCCAACCTGGTTATTTACTGGGAACCGCATTTAATACCCCGGAATACATTTGCTTTTTTTGCTCTTTGGCTGGAAGATGCAAAAGTAAATGGACAGACACTTGTGCTGCGCAGAAACAACATTGTACGAGCAGGATCCGGGTTGGCCCGGGCAAAAAGAGGATGGGAATCTGTGTACGATCCATATCCCATTCTGTTTTTGGATGATTTTATCTGGGACAGTTTCCCTCTCCAGTATCAGCATTGGAAAGAATTTAAGATGCGGTTTGAGGATATGAAATTACACCCCAGGGAAAAACTTATGGAACTCTGCGGCCATCTTGGCATAGCATGGTCAGACAGTATGCAAAAAACCACCCGTACAATGAAAGGGCGGCATATACCCCTGGCTCACTGCGGCAGTGTGGATTTTGATTTAAAAGCAGTTTTTGACAAATATGAAGATTTTCTCTCAGAATTTGACCGTTTTAGAATTTCCATTGCCAGCAGTATGTATCAAAAGAAGTACGGATACCCTTATGAAAATTGTCTCAAATTTACCCGGCGGGAACTGCAGGAATTATTTTTGAAACCTTTTTTATTTGAAGACGAATCTGTATTTGAAAAAGGAGAATTAGCTGAAAAAAGCTGCGGATGGTTAACATGGCAGTTGTGGAATGTCAGAAAGCATATGCTCTTGGATGATATTTCCCCAGAGTTTGGAAAGATAGAAATTAAACAGACAGCGGCGGAACGTATGGCGCAACATTATGAAAAGGAGATTTATCAAGCCATAGAATATGTGAAAACCCACGAGAAAATAATTATTTATGGTACTGGGGAAGACTGCCGACAATTGCTAAAACTGATGGATGGCAGCACAAAGGCACGGATTTTATACAGTGATAAAAAAGCCGGAATAAAATCATATATGTTCGAGGAAAAAAAAGTCATACCTCCCCAAGAGCTCTGTACTACTTACAAAGATTATTATATTTTATCGGCTTCAGGGTTATTTTGGAAAGAAATAGAAAAGGATTTTCATGATATGGGAATCCAGGAATCCAGGGTCTTTTATAATAAAGCACAAATAGGAGAAAACTGATCATGATTATTTGGCTGATGGGCATTTCCGGCGCTGGTAAAACAACGCTTGGAAGAAAATTAGAAGCGTTCTATAAGAAGAAAGGGTATCGGACATATCTTTTAGATGGAGATGAAGTCCGGCAATTATTTGAAAATGATCTTGGATACACAGATGATGACAGAGAAGCAAATATTAAGCGGATTATATTAGGCGCTTATCTTTTAGACCGCAATGATATTATTGGTATTATCTGCAATATATCTCCGTTCCAGCATCTGCGAAATTTAGCAAAACGTAAAATAGCTGGATATAATGAAATCTATTTGAAAAAAAATATCCAAATCAGCATACAAAACGATGTGAAAGGTATTTATAAAGAAAATATCGGAAAAACAGATATTGTTGGACTGGGGCAGCGATTTGATGAACCAGTGAACTGTGATCTATGTATAGAAGTTGACAAGATGACGGAAGAAGAATCTTTTCAAATGATTAAGGATTATATAGCTGCAAAATATGGAGAGGGTTACGATGAATAACGTTATTGAAATAGATGAAGAAACATTACAGGATATCGTCAATATAGAAACAGGGCTTTTATCCCCTCTGTCAGGTTTTATGAATCAGGCTGATTTCAAAAGTGTAATCGAACGCTATACCCTTTGTGACGGACAGGTTTTTACCATTCCTGTTACATTGGATATTTCAGAAAAGTTATTCGTGGAAAAAGGGGAAAGCCTTCATCTTTTTTTTCATGAAAAGCATGTGGCAGATATGGAAGTGGAAGATACCTATCATATATCAGACACAGATATTGAAAAAATATTCTGTACTCTTGATATGAAACACCCAGGTGTAAGGAAAGAGAAAAACAGATCCCCCCGCAGAGCCGGCGGCAAAATCAGATTAATAGACAGATCTTTTTTAGAGGATGCGCTAAAGCCGGAAGCAACCAGAAAAGTTTTTACAGAAAAAGGCTGGGAGACTGTGGTAGGATTCCAGACCAGAAATCCTATCCATAAAGCCCACGAACATCTGCAGCGCATTGGACTTGAGGTATGTGACGGATTATTTATCAATCCTATTACGGGCTGGAAGAAAAAAGGAGATTTTACTCAGGAAGCTGTAATGGCAGCGTATCAAAAAATGGCAGCAGAATTTTATCCTGCTGATTCCGTTTACATTGCAGAATTAAAAACGCAAATGCGTTATGCAGGTCCCAGAGAGGCCGTCTTCCATGCCATAATTAGGCGGAATCTGGGATGCACCCACTTTATTATTGGACGGGATCATGCTGGCGTAGGGGGTTTTTACGGAGCCTATGACGCCCATGAACTGGCAAGAAAACTGTCCAAACAATATGATTTGGGTATCAGCCTGCTTTTACTTCATGAACCATATTATTGTAAGAAATGCAGCATGGTAGTCAGTGAAAAAAATTGCAGCCATTATGAAACTGACCGTATTGAAATAAGTGGAACCATTATCAGAAAATATATCAGTGAAAAAGGGATACCTGACGAAATCATGCTGCGCAGGGAAATTTTTGATGCAATTCTTGGCTGCAAGAAGATTTTTATTGAATAACCAGGTGTGTGATGAATTCAAAACAAGCATTGAAACTGTTAAAGGAAATTATTGGAGACGCCGCTTATAAACAGGTTCTGGAACAGATGGCAGGAGCCACAGTATACTTTCCCACAGGAGCCGGCAATGCGGAATGGCTGGATAAGAAGCAGCGAAACATGAGCTTAAAAGATGACTTTTATAGTGGAAAATATGAAGTAAGGGATTTGGCAAGAAAGTATGATTTAAGCATTTCCCGGGTTTATAAAATTATACAAAACAGGTCCTGATTTTCATATTTTTGTGAACAGTGAAAAAGATTATCTTTTTTCTTAGGAGACAGCCAAAGACTGCCCAATACCCTTGTTTTCTATTTTTAAACATCCTATACTTTTAAAAAATATTTAAGAAAAGAGGTATAGGTTATGAAATTAGACACGCTTACAGAGAATGAGATTACCATGACGCTGACTGCGTTGGCGTGCCTGCTGCTGGGAGCTTTCATTGCAGGAAAACTATTTGAAAAAATACAGGCGCCGAAAGTAGTGGGGGAAATCATTGGCGGAATGCTGTTCGGAGGAACTTTTCTGGGAGCAGTTATGCCGGAATTAATGGAACATGTATTTGATAATTTCACCGAAGAAGGAAAAGTATTAAACATATTTTACCAGCTTGGTTTATCATTTCTAATGTTTTCCTCCGGATACAACACCAAAATAGATCTGCAAAAGAAAAATTCAAGGATATTTTTATCATTATTCATTGGTTCAACAGTAATCCCAATGGCGGCTGGTTTAGCATTTGTAAATGGATTTGAACCTTATTTTATAGGGAAAGCTCACAATCACGTATCATTTTTACTTGTATTTATAATCGGGATTGCAATTACTTCTATTCCAGTGATATCAAAGATTTTCTTCGACATGGGAATTATCAATACGCGTTTTGCCAATGTTGTACTGACTGCTTCTACATTACAGGATTTATGTCTGTGGATATTGCTAAACACCGCAATTGACATTGCACTATCCGATGAATTAAATATAGGGAATATGTGCATTGTGATTTTTCTGACGCTGGCACTGTTTTTCCTTGTCCACTTCGCGGGGAAAAAATTTGAAAAAATAGATATCCCGATAGAAAATTCTTCTTTCATGCAGATATGTTTTATCTGTCTGTTCGGAATGATAGCGGTACTAAGCTGCCTGAAAATTAATATTATGTATTCTGCTTTTTTAACAGGATATGTGATTAGAAGCATAACCAATCGAGACAAAAACGCAGAAGAAAAAGTAAAATGTATTACAGATTTTTCATTTTCCTTTTTTGTACCTGTATATTTCGCTTTAGTAGGCATACAGTTAAACCTGCTGCATAACATATCATTGCTGCGCTTTGCTGTTTTCTTTGCAGTAGCTTTTACACTGGAGTGGATCGGGACTGTTGTGATGTTATTTTTTACTACAACGTTAAAGCGCAGCGTAATCTGGAATTTTGGCATTACCATGAATGCCCGCGGAGGCCCTGGAATTGTTTTGGCCACAGTGGCGTATAACTATGGAATTATTAACATTGAATTTTTTACCGTGTTAATTTTGACCACCATGCTTTCTTCCCTGATTGCCGGTTATTGGCTCAGAGGACAGCAGAAAAAGGATGAAACCATATTTAATGATTTGACAAAAGGAGAAAATGTATCATGAAAAAATTCATTTTAACTGTAGGTCCAGCACTTTTGCATGAAGTCCCTCTTTCTGAAATCCACAGTGATAAGAATATTTATCGCATTAATGGGGCTCATGGATCTATCCAGGATATAGAGGGCTGCATAGAGGAAATCCGGGCTCAGATTCCGGGAGCCGCAATTCTCATGGATCTGCCGGGAAATAAAGTGCGTACAAAAGATCTGCCTAATGATGGTGTGGAGCTGATAAAGGGAGAAGAATTTACGATTCCAAAGGAATGTTTTAATTACTCTGATTTTTACCGTTATCTGGAACCAGGTATGACCGCTTGGGCCAATGACAGTGTATTTGAATTTGAAGTTCTAGGCACGGATCATGAAAAAATCAGATTTTTGTCGAAGTCTGACGGTGTCTTGATTAATGGAAAAGGCGTGCATGTAAGAGGAATACATAAAGATATTCCTTTCCTGTTTGAAAAAGACAAACAATTGATTCAGACAGCAAATAAATATCATCTGGAATATACAGGCCTTTCTTTTGTGCGATCCGCAGATAATATAAAAGAAGCAAAATCACTTTTGGCAGAAGATATGAAAGTGATTTCTAAGATAGAGACATTAGATGCAGTAAAAAATATAAACCAGATCTTGCCGCTGGTTGCCTATATTTTGGTGGACAGAGGGGATCTCTCTACGGACATAGGAATTATCAATATTCCCAGATACCAAAAATATATTATTGAAAAAGCGCAATATTATGATGTTAAAGTATTTCTAGCAACACAAATCCTCAAACATATGGAAACAACACCGCTGCCTACCATTGGGGAAATAGAAGCCCTCTACGAAATCTATAAATCTGGCGTATACGGGGTACAAATGTCAGAAGAAACGGCAGTGGGAGAATATGTAAAAGAAGTAGTGACCATCTTAAATGATATGTATGAAGGGATAAAGGAAGAAACCATTGTGAATGTTTCGTAATCAGGTTAAAGACATTAAGATATCGGGAACAGAAATATCGTAAATAATAGCAGAAGGTAGTGGTGTACATATGGGATACAATAACATAAAATTTGCAGAAGACGCCTTGTTTTTAGTAACTGGCGGAGCTGGTTTTATAGGTTCTAATCTGTGTGAAGCCCTTTTAAATATGGGATATCAGGTGCGCTGCCTGGATAATTTGTCCACTGGCAGGCAGGAACATGTGGATCTGTTTTCCAGTAATGCTAATTATACATTTATAAAAGGTGATATTACAGATTTGTCCACTTGCATGGAGGCATGTAAAGACGTTGATTATGTGCTTCATCAGGCAGCCTGGGGAAGCGTGCCCCGAAGCATCGAGATGCCCCTCTATTACGAAGAAGTGAATATCCGGGGTACATTACATATGATGGAAGCTGCCCGGCAAAACCACGTGAAGAAATTCATCTATGCCTCCAGCTCCTCTGTCTACGGAGATCATCCCGTACTGCCAAAGACGGAAGGACAAGAAGGAAATCTGCTTTCTCCCTATGCGCTTACCAAACGTGCGGACGAAGAATATGCAAAGCTTTATTTCAAATTATATAATCTGGATACCTACGGGCTACGCTATTTTAACGTATTTGGCAGAAGGCAGGATCCCAATGGCGCATACGCAGCAGTCATACCCAAATTCTTGAAACTGTTATTGAACGATGAACGGCCTACAATTCACGGAGACGGCAGGCAGAGCCGAGATTTTACATATATTGAAAATGTGATTGAAGCTAACCTGAAAGCCTGCAAAGCCCCACATGAGGCAGCGGGACAGGCTTATAATATTGCCTTTGGAGGCCGGGAATACCTAATTGATTTATACTATCAAATGTGTGAGATTCTTGGCAAAAAAATTGATCCTGTTTTTGGACCAAAACGTACTGGCGACATCAAACATTCCAATGCAGATATTTCAAAGGCAAAACGGTTGTTGGGATATCATCCGGAATATGATTTTGAACGCGGATTGAAGGAGGCAGTAGACTGGTACAGAAAAAACTTGTAAGTATGGATTTACGCAAAATCCCGGATTCAATTTCCACACCATCCGCCCCCTCTCCTGCCAGCAATCAGTCCACCGAAATACCGGCATTTTCCAACTGTTTACGCTGACTCTTATAGAATGGATATTCATGGGCAGACGCCCCTTTATAACAGCTCTTCCATCCTTCTCCATATAATGCCTCCAAAACTTTTACATATTCTTTCGGCACTTCCACAGTGGTCGTCTCAAAAGGCGCCGTCACGCTCTCCTTATACCATTCTGCCCTAAGCCTGTAGCTTCTTCTCTTAACATAGGAATACATATACGTAATTTCATCCCCGTCTTCCTCTCCATACATCTGGGAAATGGCGCTTGCAAGGCGGAACAATTGATGTACCAGGATGCTTTCCTCTGTAAAATGATAATTGCACACCTCTTCAATTAAGTTCAGCTCCTTCTTAATTTCTTCCGTAATCTCGCCGCCATTCTGCAGAAGTTCATAAGCTGCCGCAAACACATTCTGCAGGATATCTGCCTGCAAATCTGCTTCTTCACTGTTTCTTGGTATATAATCCAAAGGCTGTATGTCTATGCCCACAATATAGGGGCATCCGTAAAATTGCTCCAATTTATCCGTATCAAGCTGCAGCTTAGAATTATTCCAGTCTGGAACATTTAAAACCCGGGCGATTAAATTTGTCCATTTTTCATCATATGTGGCATCCACGATACAATAACCTTCTGGCAATTCTTCCCTTGCTATGGCAAGAAACCGATTGTAATCTTGCCGTCTCATGGCAATATCAATATCATCATCCCAGGGCACAAATCCTTGATGCCTTACGGCTCCCAGCAATGTTCCCCAGTCTGCAAAATACTGGATGTGATGCTTTTTGCAGATTTTCTCTATTTCTTTTACAATTTTTATAGAAACTGCCCAGGCACGTTTCATCATCTTTTCAATGTAAAAGTTTTCCCTTTCCACACATTCACCGGAAGAATCACTCTCATAATATTTTACACTGCGATCCTCCGCTGCAAAATACCAAGCTGGAAATACAAGTCTCGCCCTTAAATTCCCTTCTTTCTGAATGTTCCGCTGATGATCCGCCACCACATCTGAAAACTCCTGAATCATCTCAAGTCTGGATTCATACAGAACTTGAAATTCCGTGCCGGACACAACTGCTGCACCATATGTTTTTCCCATAGTCAGAACCGGCAGCCATTGATCCAGAATTCCCGCAAGAAAGCTGCTGTCTCCAAGATGCAGCGCCATACCTGGATGATATTCCAAGAGCATCTGCACTGCATCGCTGATATTTTCTGCGTCTTTAAGGAGTTCTGAACATTGAAAATATTCAATTTCTTCCCCCTTCCATTCCATCGCTGACTGTTGGCAAAGCTCATCATCTTCTTCCCCATATTCCGGCGCAAAATAGCTTAATTCTCCTGCCCTGGAAGCAGCCTCCGCCGTATTCACAAGCACCACTTTTTTCCCTAATCTGCACTGCAATTGATAACAGCATTCCAATACGCAGCCCATCCATTCTGCATCTTTCTTTGAAAACTCCCCAGTCAGCACAATCACACGCTCCGCTTGCCGTTCCTTATATGGCACAGGATATTTCTTAACATTTAACTGCAGCATACAGTTTGTCACAGCATGCTGCAAAAGTTCTCCCAGCATTCCACGGGCATGTTCCGTATCGCATTCCCTGTGCTGCAGACGAAAACGATTCAACTGCTGGAACAGATAATATGCTTTTTGCCATCCGAGCTGTCCGCCTTTTTGAATACTGCGTATAATTTTTAGAAAGTTCTCTATATACTGTGGTGTTGCATCTATACGCAAAATATAAGAATACACTGGAAATACAAGCCCTATTTTTTCTTTCAACCGCTGGCACAGCGCATTCTGTAATTCAAGCGCTGTCTGTTTCCGGGCGCTCTCACCCTCTTTGAATACCCTGGCATATACAAGATTTGCAGACTCGATAAAATGTTCATCCACATTTCCGCTTTCCAATTGCTTTAGCATTACATTATATGCATCCATCATCAAATCTCTCTTCATCCATTAATTTTACTGCATAACAAATCATAGCCTGACGTCCATATCCGTAATGACGGCAGTACACGTTATACTCCGGAACTATTCTTTTTAGATATCTGGGAATCTCCCACAATTCCCTTCCGCTTGCATACATTGATAACTTTGGAACATTTCTCCGTAATAATTGTTCTGCTCCCTGAAGAATAGGAAGTTCCAATCCATTTGCTGATATCTTAATAAAAGTCACATCCTGCATCTGTAAAAGGTCGTCTAATGCAACTACCTCTGTCTCACTGTCTCCCGATTCTGACAGATAGCAGCTCTCTGAATGTCCTGATACAAAATGCATCCTGCCGCTTTCAGAACCTGCTGCCGCATTTTTTACAACAACATTTTCTATTTTACTTGTTGTTTCCCGTAAAATACCATAATTTCCCTGATCCATCTCAATTCCCATTATTTTCTTGTACTTGCCATGAGTAAGTTCCAAGAACTCCAATATGGTATCACCAGTAAAAGCCCCTACATCTATAAAGACCTCTTCCGGCGTAAATTTAAGAATTTCCGGATCCAGCAGCTTTTCCGTGCTCTCTCCATTGATCTTTTCAAAATAGGCCAGATCGCCGCTTCTGATACAATTCAAAAATCCCTCCAACGTCTCTTTGGATCTTTCATCAGACAATATGCTGTACAGTTCTTCCAATTCCGGCATATGCTCTTCATAAAACCGCCATACCTCTTTATTGTCTGATAACATGGATGTGCTGAATACAATCACTTCACCCTGATACCCAGCTTCCTCTATCTGCTGGACCACCTGATCTGCCACATAAACACATACCAAAAGGATCTTTGGAATTTCTGCCATTGCAAAAAACTTATCAGGAGACATCATCTTCTCGCCATCCCATACGGATGGATTGTTATCCACGATACAGCAAGGCTCTAATTTCCCATTGGAATATTCCTTCAGATACTCCACCGCTGCAGTTCCAGTATTTCCTGCGCCCCACACAGCGAATGGTTCTTCCGTCTCTATCAAGCGTCCCATAAGCTCCTGGAGCTGCGCATGCACTTTACTCTCCGTCAAAGGTACCAACTTATCTCTTAACATATCCAATCTCTCTTTTCAGTAATCTAATTTTCTTCCTTATTCTTTTTTCCAGACACATAATTCATGATCCGTTCATAATCGTCTAAAAAATCAATCTCTGCCCAAAACCTTCCCCCTACATCCACAGTATAGATATTCTGCTCGTTTTCATCCGTAAAAGAATATAACACGTTTTCCCACCATGCATTATATTTTTGCGTACGAATCATCTCGTCCATCCGTTGGACAAACTGCGCCAAAAAATCTTTACCTATTTTGGCCATCCCCACATATTCGCAGGTCCGCTGTTCCAGGGGCAGCTCTTTTCCATATTTTTCTATAGAACCATCTGCCCCAGTATAAAAGAAATAATCCCCTTCTTTTACTCTGGAATAGTCAATGGCCATTACCGGATCTCTCTCATCATGGATTACCAGTTCTAAAATCTCCTCTGAAAAAAATACATCTGCATTCATAACCAGCAGTTCTTGGTTTAATTCCTCCCTCGCAAACCAGAGACTGGAAATGCTGTTGGTAATGTCAAAAAAGGGGTTATAATAGTAAGTAATATTGTTAAGACCTGCCAGGGCGTCCTGCACCTGCTGTTCTTTGTACCCTGTGCAGACTACACACTCTATCCCATGGGACTGGAGCAGTTCCACAGATCTCCTGATCAACGGTACTCCATTAATAAGCAAGGTTGATTTGGGCACCATCTCAACATGCCTTGCTATTCTTGTTCCGCGCCCTGCCGCTAATAATATTGCTTTCATTTCTTTCTCCTTCTTCTGTACACAAAATTTCTTTCTATTGAATTCTTATTTGCTGCCAGACATAATGGCATAGTAGATACGGCTTCCAGCCTGTTCTTTCTGCCCGGCAATCCCGCTGCTATCCTTTTGCTCAATGGCATTCTCTTTTAATACTTCCATCAGAAATTCCTGTTCCTCGTCTTCCTGCACATCCTGCACTTTATAAGGTTTCCCTGTCGCCCGGTAAACAGTCATCAGACTGCTGCAGTCCCCATAATATGCGTCTGACAGCGCAAGAGCAAGATTGGGATCCGGCGTATTGTCAAAAATTCCCCAGTTCCCCTCCTGAATCTGCCTCACAAGCATAAGATATGCTTCCTTCAACTGCGGACGCATGGCATTAATAGTGGACAGCAGCAACGGATGCGGACGCCACAATAAAACAACCTCATCCGACCGCTCACGATAGAGCTGGAATACACGTTCCACTTTCAGTAAAGCCTGCCCCTGGTTCCCCAGCAGATTGATAACCGTCAAATCGTATAAAACAATCTTTTTCCTGGTTCCATCCGGCTTCCATATTACATTCCGCCAGTGTTTTGGCACGTCACGGACGCCGCAGCTTGTATTTAAGATTTTATCAAATTTGGGGGAATCCAGCGGCATAAATTTTTCCTCTGCCGGAGCTAAGATCCCCTCCCAGCCATTCTCTTTTAACGCCTGTGTATAGATCCGGCAGTATTTTTCATAAATCACTCCCGGCTGAACCACCGCTTTATCTGCAAAAAGCACCCCTGGCATATAACAGAAATGGTCAGACGGACCACCCTCTTCACTCACAAAATAAGGAATGTACACCAGTTGTTCTGTACATTTTTTTATCCTAGACGCATAGAACAATTCTGGCACACGGGTAACGGAATTACAGCCGTCATAAGGATTATGGATAAAAATCACGTCTGGATGACGTTCCTCCAGCAAATAGCCCTGGTACGGCGTAATCACAATATCTTTTGGATATTCCGCGCTCTGATCATGTAATTGGCCAAGGCTGCCGTCCGGCAGCACATCGTAATAGGGAATGGGGACTACATAGCTGTCCGCTTCTGCATCCTCCTCAGCCGCCATCCATACACTCTCCAGTGAGTCCCACATGGAGACCTGATAGGGAAGAAAAACAACCTCCCTCTTGGGGCTTACAGCCCTGAGTTCTCCCTTCAGGTTTTTCAAAATTATCTCTGATTCCTGTTCCAGCGTTGACAATGTCCCCTTATTATCCAATGACATGCTCATCTGATATAAGAGTTCACAGAGCCGCTCCAATTCTTTAATCTGAGAATAGTAATCATTCCGCTCCGCTTCCATGACAGTTCCAACTGTCATCGCCTCCTGCTGAATCTGAGCCAGAAGATTCAGCGCCTGCTCTCTGTTCCCAGAGTCTGGCTGCTTCTTAAAAAACTGAATTTTCTCCATGATGGAGTCAGTTCTCGCGAACTGTTTCTCTTTACAAAACTTTGTCATAATTCTATAGCGTCCTTATACTGTTTCAGATCGATATCAAAGGGTTCTCCCGGTAATTGATTCTTAATTAAAAATTCTGCCAGGATTTTTTCCTGAAAAGAATAAAATGGATATTCATGTGAAGTGGTCTGCCCTGTGGGCGTCATATAATCATCCCCATATTTTAATCTCAAGAACGAATCATACCCTTTGGGGACCGGCAGCTCCATGATATCTTCAAAAGGCATATAAACAGCCTCGCTGAACCATTCTTTTGGCATAGAGTAATTAGAACGGTGATGAATCCGGTAAATGGGACCCTGAACCTCATCTGCATCCTCATCTTTGTAAAGCATACAAATATAATCTCCCAGAACGCGAATCTGCTGATGAAGGGACTTTCCATAATTAAATGTATAACTGCACAGTCCTTCTAACTGAGAGAGAAATGCTCTCAGCTCTTCAAAGGTAATTTCACCCTTTTCATACCCATTCACTGCATCGTCTGACTGCAGGACAATTTTCAGCAATTCAAGCTGCAGGTTATCTTCCTCCGGATTCCTTGATTTATAATCTAAGATATCTATATCTATGCCCACTACATAAGGACATCCATGATACTCTCTTAAACGCTCTGGTTCACAGGATACAACACGGCTGTTGATTACCCGGACAACCGCATTCTGATAATCATCATAGGCATGCACATTGGCCACATCATACCCCTCTGGCAATTGCTCCGATGCAATCTTATAAAATTTCTGATAATCATCACGCAGCATTACAATGTCCATATCATCATCCCATGGTACAAACCCTTTATGCCGGACCGCCCCCAACAGTGTTCCCCAATCTGCAAAATATCGTATGCCATTGTTCCGGCACACCTCGTCAAACCTTGCCAATACTTCCATCTGTGCCGCCCAGACACGCTTCATCATAGGTTTGATGCAAAACCCCTCTCTCACTTCCTCTTGAAAAAATGATTGGTCAAACTGTAACATCTCTTTTCCTTCATCTATATTCCTTGTGGAATATATCCCTTTCTGTATAATAATTGCTTAAATCTAAAATCCCATCGTCATGGATACACCATGGCCTGTCTGTCCTTGGAATTACTACCTGATATCCTTGTCTTTGAAATTCCATGCACTGGGACACATCATAAAAATCCCAGTTCCGGAACAAATCCTCCCGCCAGGGAATATCATACTGCGTCGCCAGCAAAAGACCGTCTGCCGCCTGAACCGCCTGATATTCTCCTTCCACCTGACCAAACCGGCTGGAATTGGCAAAATAAACACTATTGGAATAAAGCATTCCCACACGCTCTCCATGCCACATAACTGCCGTATCATCCAATCTGGGAGTACCCACAATTCCGATCATCCCAATCCTGGGTTCTTCAAATATCTTTACAATCTCCCTGATAAAATTCTGATATACAATAAACACATCCTGATGAAGATATACTTTATATTTCGCCTCTGACTTTTGCATTGCCTGATTGTAACCGGAAGCCATAGACTCCGCTCCCTTTATAGTAAGGATCTCCCGCTGAAATCCTTCCGGCAGCTCTAACTGTTCCAGGTAATGAATGCACTCTTTCGCATATAATTCGTGATTCACGCACATAATAAAACAAATCTTCTGGTTATCCATCTCAAATCCCCCATTTTTCCTGGTATTCAGCAAAAATGCCTGAGGGATTATGAATTCTTCCAAGGCATTCTGCAGCGCCTTTCATCTGGCCCAATGTAATACAGATATCTGCCATTTCACACAACACCAATTCTTCTCCCTGTTCTCCAGGATTTAATTCATTCACGTAATGAAGCATCGCAAATGCCTGCGCAAATCTCCCTCTTTCCTTCAAAAGCATTGCCAGTTTAAAGGATGTATTCACCTTGTCAAAAGAAGAGGTATGAACCAGGTATTTCAAAAAGGGAACTGATATGGGAACTTCATCCAGCGCCTGTGACAATCCACTTCTTTCATCTAAAAATTCCAGACGCCACATAAAAAACTTTACTTTCAGATAACGTTCCACTGCTGATTCCACATCAGAAATTCCTGTAAGAATTCCCTCTGTTATGCCCTCCTGTGCCTCCATCTGCCAGATGCTCAGGATAACTGCCATAATAGCCGCCTCATTTTCAATCTTAGACATTACTCCCATCTTGTCAGACTGAACATATGCAAGAATTTCCTCATGTGCCTTCCGGTTCAGAAAACCATTAATCTCCTCCCGGTAATCCGCAAACTGATCTCTAAATTTCTTTTTTTCTTCTGCCGCCCGCCTATTCTCTTCTAATAAATCTTCCATCCTACTTTTTCACCACTTTTCCGGAAATCATGTTATAATATGTATACTTATAATTATATACTATTTTCCGGAGGTACGCCATGTATTTTTTATATATACGCATCGCAAATTCTACTTTAGATCTGCCCTGGGTATTATCTGAACTAGGAGAGCAGGTCAAAATATATGAAGAAACTGACTTTGACCCCGTATATCCCCCAGCGCCAGAAGAATTTGAGAAACTGGACGCATTCCTTTCTGACCATCCTTATGACTGTCTGATTTCCTATTTGTTTGTTCCGGAAATTTCTGACATTTGCCAGAAACGAGGGGTTCCTTATATTGGATGGGTGTTCGATTCTCCTTTAACCACCCTGTTTCAGCCCGCCGCAAAAAATCCCTGCAATTATCTTTTTATCTTTGACCGCGCCGAATATGAATATTTGAAATCCCTGGAAATTCCACATCTCTATTATCAGCCCCTGGGAGTAAACCTTTCCCGTACTGGAGCTTTAGAACTCACTTCAGAAGATGAGAAGAACTTTAACTGTGATATTTCCTTTGTAGGAAATCTATATGAATATAATTCCTATAACCGTTTTATTCATTTATTTCCTGCTGATATTGCCGCTGAATTAAAACTTTACCTTTTGGAACATCTCTGTACCTGGCACCATCCGAAGCCCTGGCCCAGACTTTCTCAGCGAACAACAGATTATATGAATCAGACGTTCGGCGATGAGGTTTTAAATCATGGACACATGGATCTGGATTTGTTTCTGGGAATTAGCTTTTTATCGAAAAAACTTGCACAGATGGATCGCATTACAGTGTTAAACACGCTTGCAGAACATTTTAAGGTAGATCTCTATACCAGAGGCGCCCCTTCTTATCTGGCCAATGTACAGATACATCCCAGTGTAAACTATTATTCCACCATGAACAAAGTCTTTTATCTGAGCCGGATTAATTTAAACATCACCCAGCCTTCTATTGAAACTGGTCTGCCCCAGCGGATTTTGGATATTATGGGTTCCGGAGGATTCTGCCTGAGTAACTATCAGCCAGAACTTGAAGATTATTTTGTCATTGGCAGGGATTTAGAAGTATTCCGTGATTTGGAGGAACTCAAAGACAAAACTGCTTATTATCTCTGCCATGAGAAAGAACGGCTGACCATCGCTATGAATGGATATCAGCGGATTTGTGAAAAATTTTCCTATACCCGACAGCTCAAACAAATTTTACAGACTGTGAAGGAGGACCTTGCATGAAACTCTTATTTTACCGTTATGGAAGTATCTGTGAACCAGATGTCATCAGTGGCTTTCAGGAACTGGGACATACTGTTCTGGAAATCACAGAAGAAATTTCCAACAAATCGCTGTCTCCCCAGGAAGCCATTCAGATCGTCAGCAGCAAATTATTTGAACAGCCTGTAGATTTCCTGTTCAGCATTAATTTTTATCCATTTTTAAGTGAAGTCTGTAATATTTTTAAACTTCCGTATCTTTGCTGGACCGTAGATTCTCCGGTTTTGGAATTATTTGCCACCTCCATTACTCACCCCTGGAACCGGATTTTTCTTTTTGACCGGGCGCAGTATGAAGAAATAGCCCCCTTAAATCCTGGACATGTCTTCCACCTTCCTCTGGCTGTCAATGCAAATCAAAAACAGCGGATGATACATGCAGCATCTTCTGATTTGCAGCGTAAATTTACTTCTGACGTCTCTTTTGTAGGCTCTCTCTATACCGAAAAATGTCCTTATGACAACCTAAAGGAACCTTCTGCATATCTTTCAGGTTATCTAAACGGACTGATGGAGGCGCAGCTTCGAATTTACGGAGGCTTTATCATTGAAGAACTGCTGACCGATGAAATAGTCCGTGAATTCAAACAACATCTTCCAGATTTCTTTACCTTTCCTGCTGATTCTTATCTGACAGACCGGAAAACTATAGCCCAGCTCTACATAGGAAATAAAATATCCTCTATGGAGCGCCTGCAGGTAATGAAGCTGCTTTCAGAGCGATTTTCCGTAGATCTCTATACGGCGAGCGACACCTCCTGCCTGCCTCTGGTACACAACCGCGGACGGGCGAAAACTATGACGGAGATGCCTGTAATTTTTTACAACAGTAAAATCAGCCTAAACATCACCTCCAAGGCAATACGAAGCGGCATCCCTTTGCGGATTTTTGATATTCTGGGCTGTGGCGGCTTTGTATTAACTAATTTCCAACTGGAACTTCCTGAATTATTTGTTCCTGGAGAGGAAGTGGTTTGTTACGAAAATATGGAAGATCTGATCTATAAAACGGATTACTTTCTGCACCATGAAGCAGAACGCAGGGAAATTGCAGAAAATGGTTTTAAAAAGATTCAAAAATATCACACGTACCCCATCCGCCTGGAGGAGATGCTTTGCGCGGCATTTCCAAATAACAACAACGAATAGGAGAAGATATCATGAATATTCTATTTATAGACTGGCCCTGTTTTGATAAAAATGATGCTGTTTCCACCTGGAAACAAATGGGTTATACAATTACTATGTTTTCCCACAAAGATTATCAGGAACGAATCAGCCCGGATTTTGACATTGCTTTTGACAATGCCGTAAGAGGCAGAAAATTTAAATTTTGTTTTTCCTTTAATTATTATCCAGTGGTATCTGAAGGCTGCAAACGCAATGAGATTCTTTATCTTTCTCTTGTGTATGACAGTCCCTATGTTCCGCTGTATTCTTACACTATGATTTATCCCACAAACCGTGTTTTTTTATTTGATAAACAAGAATATTTAAAGCTGAAAAAAATAGGAATTCCCACTGTTTATTACACACCCCTTCCTGTTAATGCCGTCTCCATGGAACGTCTCATCAAAAAGAACTTTAACCGCAGGAAATGTACCTGTGATATTTCCTTTGTGGGCGCGCTCTATAATGAGGCTCATAATTTTTATGACCGTCTAAGCGGTATCAGTCAGTATGCAAAAGGTTACCTGGATGCAGTGATAGAAGCGCAGTTAAGAATTTATGGCTATAATTTTCTGGAAGAAGTGCTTACAGAGAACATCATAAAAGAACTACTGCGGGTATCGCCTTATTCCAATGATAAATATGGCGTGGAGACTCCGGAATATATCTATGCTAACTATTATCTTGGGCGGAAAATCACTTCCCTGGAACGAATTCGTCTCTTGACAGCCATTGGAGAACGATTTCCAGAACGCTTAAAATTATTTACATTGAATAAAGATATTCAGATTCCCCATATTTATAATATGGGAACGGCAGAATATTTTACGGAAATGCCATTTGTCTTTGCAAACAGTAAAATTAACCTGAACATCACCTTGAAAAGTATTCAGTCCGGCATACCCTTACGCGCCATGGACATTATGGGCGCAGGTGGATTTCTGCTCACCAATTTCCAGGCAGACTTTTTGGACTTCTTTGTTCCAGATGAAGATTTTGTATATTACAACGATTCAGAAGATTTGCTGAATAAAATAGACTATTACCTGTCCCATGAGAAAGAACGTATGGAGATTGCCCAAAACGGACATCAAAAAGTAAAACAGCATCACAGTTTTGAGAAATGCTTTCAAAATATGTTACGTGTTATATAAAAAACAAGACCGAAAAATTCGGTCTTGTTTTATGATAGTCACTAATCTGATTAGCCAAGGATGGATAATACGCCCTGTGTAGACTGATTAGCCTGTGCAAGCATAGACTGTCCAGCCTGTGCAAGAATGTTGTTCTTGCTGTACTCAACCATCTCTTCTGCCATATCAACGTCACGGATACGGGACTCAGCAGCAGATGTGTTCTCAGAAACGTTATCCAAGTTAGCGATGGTATGCTCTAATCTGTTCTGTAATGCACCAAGATAAGATCTCTGCTCAGATACCTTGTCGATAGCCTTCTGAATCTTAGTCATAGCAGATCCAGCAGAACTGAAGGAACTTACCTTCAAGTTATTTACAGAAATAGCACTTGCGCTCATGTTGCTGATGCTGATCTGAATTGACTGTCCAGCCAGAGAACCAACCTGAAGGTTCTTGCCAGTGAATTGTCCGTCTAACAGGTTCATGGTATTGAACTGTGTGGTAGACTGGATTCTTGTGATCTCAGAAGATAACTGGTTAATTTCTTTCTGGATTGCATTTCTGTCAACAGTGGTGTTGGTATCGTTCGCTGCCTGGGTTGCCAGCTCATTCATTCTCTGTAAGATGGAGTGAACTTCATTCAAAGCACCCTCAGCAACCTGGATTAAGGAAACACCGTCCTGAGCGTTAGAAGAAGCTTTGTTCAAGCCTCTGATCTGGCTTCTCATCTTCTCTGAAATAGATAATCCAGCAGCGTCATCGCCTGCACGGTTTACTTTATAACCAGAAGATAACTTTTCAGTTGACTTAGCCTGTGCGCTTGTTGTGATACCTAACTGTCTGTTTGCGTTCATCGCTGTAAGATTGTGCTGTACTACCATAATATATTCCTCCTTGAATGTACTGCAGCTTCCATGCTGCATTTAATAATTGGAATTGTAACCTTCCCTTCCGGCCGTACGCTCCATCCAGTCCGGTTACTAAAGTCTTAAGTAATGTAATTTCTTTACTTGTAACATATATCGGAGACTTTCCCCGATACTTTACACCTGATTTGAAAAATTTTTGAAATTTTTCTATTTTTTACTGTCCAAAAATTGAGAATCCACCGTATTTAATTTGGACATGCTTTTATAATACTGGCTTGCCACCTGATTGCTGGCGCGGGCGTGACGGATATTTCCTTTTACTGATGAAAAACGTTTCACTGCAAGATCGCGGTTTCTCAATTCCTGAGTCTGGACCGTTGTACTTCTGTCTGTAATCTCAGTAATCAATTGCTTCATAGCACAGATTTCTTCCTTATAGGATTCCTTTTGTTCCTGCAGAATGGCCTTGATTCTGTCATATATCTGCTGAAATCCATCATCCAACTGATTAAGCTGCTCCACCAGAACATTTTTTTCCTGTATATTCTCTTCCAGCCTGTCTGGATCTGAATCCTCATCTATAAACAGAGTCCCCTGTTCTTTATTTTTCTCAATGAGCTTATTTAAGATCTCTTTCTTCTTCTCCAGACTCTGAATCAAAACCATAACATATTCTCTATCCTGCATATTATTCTCCTGTTATCATCTTCTATCTCGCCTTCTGCATGACTTCTTTCCAGGTATCACGCATGGTACGCAGATGTTTCAGCACTTCTTCTAGTATTTCCCTATCCTTCTTGATATTTGCTTCCACCAACCTGTCATAAATATATTTATAAACATTTTCAAAATCTTCTGCCACGGGATATTTATGGTTCAGCGTTGCCCGGAACTCTTCTATGATGTTCTCTACCTTGACAATATTCTCATGTGCCTTCTGAATATTTCTCTGGTCTACGGCATCAATGGCAAGATTACAGAATTTAATTGCACCGTCATACAACATCAGTGTCAGTTCTCCCGGAGATGCCGTCAAAATTTTGTTTTGGTTGTAAGCTGCATAACCCTGGTTTGCAATCATGGTTTATTTCCTCCTTGAAATATTATACAGCCGCCCGGTACAACCGGGCAGCCGTTTCATGCTTATCAGGAACCTAATAAGCCGCTTAATGCACTGGTACTGCTCTGCAGAGAAGAAAGGGCTTTCTCCATGGCTGCAAACTGTTTATAGTATTTATCTTCCATGGCGGTAACCTTTTCTTCCCATTTTTTAATGGTTTTCGTATAATCATCATAATCTTTCTGCATCTTCTTATCATGGTAGATGTAGAATCTGGTATTCATCGTGGTACTCTGCATCTTTTTATCCAGCTTTTCATACAGATTATCACTTAATTTCTGAAAAAATTCCTGTACCTGTTCAGGGTTATCCTGAATTGCTTTCATCAATGCATTATTTCCGCCGTTGTTTCCAGCAGAAACTTCATCCTCACTGTCTCCGTCTATATGATAAACATATCCTTCATTCTCAGCGGAAGCAAAATACCCCTGAGTCTTGATGCCGAAGCTTGCCAGACTGTATTTCTTGCCGTCGCTTAAGGTGAATCCCTGAGCCATGCTGCTGGTCATCAGGCTCATAACAGAAGATAAGGTATCGTCCCTTCGAAGAATAGAGCCTTTAATCTTCTCTTCCCACTTATCAATTTCCTTATCTGACATAGCCTCTTTCTCTTCGTCTGTCAGAGGCTCATATCCCTTAGCAGAATCTGCATTATAGAGCTGATCCATCTCTTTAATCAGAGCATTGTATTCCTTCAGGAAATCCTTAATGCTGTCGTAGATACCCTGGACATTCGCCTGGGTAGTGATGGTAAGTTCTTCACCCGGCGACGTCTTCTGCAATGCTGTAATGGTAATGCCGTTTACTGTAATGTCATTGCTTGCAGATTTATAAGTAGCGCCATTCAGGACAATCTCTGCATCCTTTCCATTAATTTTTACAGCGTCTGCAGTATAGTCATTGTCTGTTTTTGCCTGTTGGATGTAATCAAGTTTCTCCATCAGGGTATCCACACGGTCAGCCATACTAATGCCGTCGCCTGCCGGGGCAGCGCTGGCAAGTATGGCATGTTTCTTAATATATGCCTGATGATCCGCAATGACCTGATTATTCGCCTCAATATTGTTAGAAGACGCCTTAATTGCCGCATCATTATCATTATACCACTGCTCCATGGCAGCTTCTCCGCTTGCATAAGCAGTCTGTACTTTGCCAACCGCAGCAGCATTCGCAGACTCGGCCTCATAATCAGCAACTGCCTGTGTATTCGCTCTCAGTTTGTTAAACTCATCTTCACTAATGCCGAGTTTCGTTTTCAGTCTATCAAATTCAGTATCTTCACCACTGTCCTTAAGCTCTTCATCCGTCTTCGTAAGCAACTCCTGCAGTTTTGTCTGCTCTGCAGAACTCAATTTCGGGCTTCCTGCCCCGTCATCCGTTCTTAAGGTATTCATCATAGCGCCGTAAGCAACTGCATAATTGCGTTCCGCTTGAAGATTGGTTATTTTGGTCTTTTCATCAGCATTTAAAGACTCAATATATGCGATACTATCCACCGTACTTGCATCACCTTGATACTTTTCGATATTCTTCAATATGGCCTCAAAATTCGCCCGTTTGTCTGCATCTGTCGCAAAAGGATTCCCGGAAGCATCATTCAGATACTTATCCCATTCCGCATATGCCTTATCATTTGCATCGGATTTTACATGCAGGCCCAAGCCCTTCAATGCAGCCATACCATTTGCGTCGGCAGCCGTCAGTCCGAAATCATTTTCCTCTCCACTGTTCTTCGCAGAGATAAATAAACGGTTATTCGTCGCATCAAAGTTTGCGGAAACTCCCGCTTCCTTCAGTTTATTAATAAAATTGTTTACTGTCATATCGGAACTGACTTCAATATTAGTAGTCCCGCTCTTTGTACTAACGGCAATCGAACCTTTACTGCCGTCCGCCATGCCTAAATCTTTTAGCTTAGTGCTTGATGTGGTGCCCTCTTTTAAAACGCCGCCTGTAATATAGCCAGTAGACGCAACCTCATTAATCTGCAGTTTCTGCGTTCCGTTCAAGGCTCCATTGCTTGCCGTAACAGTTGCCTTGGTAGTATCTGAAATACTGGTGGTCTTCTTATTATAATAAGAACTCAGCTTCATATTGCCCAGTCTTTTATAGAGCTTATTAACCTTCTTATTCAATTCTTTCCAGGCATCCATCTTCCAATCCAGCTTGGTCTGTGCCTTTACATATTTATCCTTCTTCTTACTATAAGCAGAAACCAGCTCCTGCACAATGGAATCTGTATCTAATCCTGATACCAAACCTGATACTCTAATAGCCATAATTATTCCTCCTAACCCTTTTCATCTACCAACAACCCAGCCAATTCCCAGACCTTTGCGATCATATCAAGGGTCTTTTCTGGCGGATACTCTTTCAAAACTTCCTTCGTCTGCTTATCCACAATCTTAATTGTCACCCGGTTTGTGGAATCATGCACTCCAAAAACAGCCTCAGAATTTACTACCTTCTTATTGATCTCTTCCACTGCACGTTTCAGCCCTTCTGTAGACGCCTTCCCTTCCACAGGCTCATTGCTCTCTTTGAGCACCGGTTCCGTTGTCCCAGCTTCTTCACTAACTGTGACTCTTCCCCTGATTCTGCTGCCTCTGCTGGTGTCTGCCACTGATTCTGTACTTTTTTTCTTGGGCTTGATTTCTGCCAAATCCACAACCTTCTCTGCAGCTCTTTCACTCTTTACCACTACAGATGGAACCTCCGGCTTCGCCGCCGGTTCAGCCACACTTACTGCAGGTTTAGGGCTACTTCCCTGATATGCCGCAATCCCAGCAGATTTCAACGCTTCAATTGCCATTACAATCACCTCCATGTGATATTCCCAGACAGATGGACTGGCAAGTCCCCACCGCCTCTTTTTTATTCCTGCATCTTATCCCCGCCAAACCATCTTAATCACACATAATTCAGAGAGGCAGACGGACTTCTGCCGTCTGATACTATATAATAAGTATCGGAATTTTTCCATAAAAATTTATGCTTTATAGAATATTTTTCAACGCATTCACGTTTTCCAGGCTGACCGCCGCTTCATTTTCCTTCTGAATCTGGATATAGACCTCCTTGCGGTACACGGGAACTTCTTTGGGAGCGCTGATACCTATCTTCACCTGATCCCCGCGCAGTTCCAGGATACTAATTTCTATATCATTATTCACAATGATGGATTCGCCTTTTTTTCTGGTCAGAGCCAGCATCCTATTCACCCGCCTTTTCTTTCTTTGCCTGCAAAATTTCGTATATAGGGTATTTCACTGGAAAGCTGTCTTCTATGATAATCTGATCTGCCTTTTTCTCCTCCACATTAATTACGATAGGAGCTTTCAGATTTACACTGAGTTTCCTCACGTCTGAAGGCACTGTCACTGTAACCAGAACATACGTATTCTCCTCTGTCAAACTTCCAAGATTTTTTAAGAGCTCATGTTCAACATGGGGATTATAATCCTTTTTAATAATGAGAGGGTCCATCACTGGAAGGGCAAATCCCGGTTCCTCGATAGACTGCAGCCAGGAAATATTCTTCCTTTTTCCATCCTCTGTCTCATCCATAATCAATGTAAATCTCTGGCAGTGGGGAAATCCGATAATCCCCTTTTCAAAGAAAATAATCTTTTCTTCCTCTATCTCAATCTCTCCAAACAGTCTTGTATTCAACTGCATAATTTTCCTCCGTTCCCAGCTCTGGGAAAAAATATTTTATGATAACGCCTCTTTCTACAGATAATTTAATAACGTCTGCCCGTTGGCTTTTGATGATGCCTGCAGAGACGCCTGGTATGCATTGTATGCGGCGGTATACTGAATAATAATATCTGATAATTCCATATCCTCATTTCTGGATTTTAACTGTTCAAAAGTTGCCTGCTGATTGGACATCCTGTTCTCTGTCAATAACAGACGATTTTCCCTGCTTCCCAGATCGGTTCTGGCAAGTGTAACGTTATCCTTATATTCCTGGAATTTTCCCACGCCTCTGGAATAAACCTTTTGCATATTATCGTCTGCATACACAGCTTCCTTCTTTGCCGCCTCCAGCCACTGATCCAAAGCCGCCTGGGACTGGGGATCTGAATACTGGGCCTCCTTCTTCATTTCTTCCAGTTTTGCCACCTTATCGTGTGCAGCAATTGCCGCCTGAACAGTTGTTGCCAGCTCATCAATATCCCTGCCAATGGAAGCGTCCATAACATCGCTGGCCTGGGTATTTACAGTAAGGCTCTGCTTAAAGGAGATGGTAAATTGGATTTCCTGGTTCTCCTTGGTATATTCTATCTCATTTTCAGGATCTGTGGTATCCGTACAGTCAAAATAATGTTCCGGCCTGAGTTCTCCTTCTTTGAATCCTGTCTTATCATAAGTAATGGCAAGCTGCGTCTTCTGGCTTCCCAACTGATTTGCAACATTGGAGCCCAGCACCAGCTCGCCTGTTTCTTTAAAGTAAATAGCCTGATTCGCTCCAACACTGAAACCACTTTCTGCCCATTCATCGTAAGATAAGTTTGTTCTGACATTCACAGTACCAATTCCAATTTCCATATCAGACAGATTTTCCCACCTGCCTGAAGTTTCATCATAATATTTTAAATTCTCAGCGTCCAGGCTTTCTGTCTGCTCATACGACAGGCGGATGCGCTTATGAATATGTTCTTGCGGCATGTCGCCAACAGCCACGCCATTCCCCACTTCTGCCGGGGAGTTCGGCAATGTCACTGTATTACTGTAATACCGCTTTTCTTCGATATCTTCATAAGAAATTTTTTCTGTAATTGTATAAGATGTGTCCTTCTCATCCTCTCCGAACGTAAGCTGTTTATTTGTCTTATAGCCAGTAAATACATGCCTTCCGGCACAGTCCGCATTTCCTTCATTATATACCTGTTCCCGCAGAGACTGAAGGTTTTTAAGGATGGACGCCCGGTTCTCCTGTGTCAAAGTGTCTGTGGCGCCATTGACACATTGGGAATATACATCATCCAATATGGTCTGCATATTCTTCAATGCAGACTCTGTCACCTCAATCCAGGATCTTGCATCTGGAATATTGCGCTCATAGTACTGATCCAGCTCGCTAAGATTACTTCTCAGCCGCAGGGCACGGATGGCAATAACCGGATCTTCCGAGGGCCTGGAAATCTTTTTCTGGGTAGTCATTTGGGTATTTAATATATCAACATTGACCTTATTGCTGTTAATATTAATCATGCTGTTTCTGCTGATCATGCTGTTCGTAACTCTCATTTACAAAACCTCCTTATACACCGGTTTCCAAAATCAGACGGTTATACATTTCTGACATAGTTTGTATCATCCGGGATGCCAAATTATAGGAATGCTGGAACCTTAACATATCCAGCGCTTCTTCATCTTCATCTACTGCAGAAATAGACATTCTTTTCTGCAAAATTGATTCAGAAATATTTGTGTAATTTCTTAAAAATGTCTCTGCTTTCTGAGTATCCACAGAATTATCGTTGATCAGACATTTCAAAAACTGGTCTGCGCCGCCTCCCCGGAACATTTTCACATCTGATTTCAGTTTCTGCATTTGTTCCACAATGTTCTGTACGGCTTCTCCATCTGCCAGATCTTTCTTCTGCATAGTCACCAGCTTATCTGCGTTCTTGTATGTCTCACCTGCAACCTTCACATTTCCTGCAGTAAGTTTATAATAATCATTTTTAAATGTACTCATGTTTCCATCTGGATCATAATCGTCAAAGTTATACTCGCTTCCATCCGCGGCATTTTCCGCCACAAAGAATGAAGTTCCTGCATTACCGTCCAGATCTACCCCTGACTTCTGGATGTTATTGAGCTGTTTTGCAAATTCTCGGAGAAATGTATTGGCCTGAGTCTGATAATAAGGAACTCCCATCACATCAATGCTTTCACCGACGGCTGCCTTTCGGTTCACCAGGCCTTCCCGCTCTTCTGTTGTGAGCGGAAGCTTTAACTGGAATTGATAAGTCTCAGTCTTGGCGTCATAACTAAATCCAGAATAACGGTATTCTTTGTTATTGATGGTGATCACGCCATCCTCTGCCATATTGATACTATTAATATCTGTGATACTGGGATTTGTAATAGTGACAAGATCCCCGCCGTTTCCTGGAACAATAGATTCCACTCTGCCGCTAAACCCCTGGTTATTATTTCCGTCACGCATCTGATAAAGCGCGGCAATTCTTCCCTGACATGTCTTGCCGCTCACACTAAACGGAACATTGGTATCGCTCCAGACAATATCATACAGACCGTCTGCATCTGTCTCATTGACTTTCTTTTCTCTGGCCACATACTTCAGCGTATTGTAATCAAAATTATTTACCAGTGTCTGCCCATTGATCTTTACTTTATAATTCGTTGCCCCTGTCACCGCATTAGGATGATCCGGGTCAATCACCGGCGTCTCTGTCACTTCTACTTCTGCCAAATCAGACAGTTCATCAATGAGCAGGGCTCTCTGATCCCGCAGCTCATTGGCATTGGTTCCCTGAAGTTCAATGATATTGATCTGCTTATTCAGCAATGCAACCTTCTGGGCAATGGAATTGACATTTTCTACCTGGGTCGCAAGCTCCTGGTTGGCATCCTCCTGAAGCCGCAGTAAACCTACATTCATGCTGCGGAAAAAGTCTGCAAAGTTCTGGGATTTACTGATAAACTGTTTCCTGGCATCCAGATTTTCCGGAGAACCGTGCAGCGTCTCCAGTGCATTAAACATCTCATCCAGAATCGTTGCGAATCCCTTGGCATTATCATCATCCAGCAGATATTCTTCCATTTGCTGCATATAATACAATTTGCAGTCCTGCATTCCTACTCTCGCATTATTCTCCCAATACTTTACATCATAGTAAAACTCTCTCTTCTGTATAATTTCTGTGGTGGTAACACCACTTCCCGCCATACCATAACGCTGATTGGTCCTAAGAGCTTCTGACGCAATGCGGACCGCCTCCTGACGGGTATACCCCTTTGTATTTACATTTGCAATATTATTTGCAGTTGTATTAACGGCTGCCTGAAATGAATTCAGCGCCGAACCTGCAATGGTTAATCCAAAAAATGTTGACGGCATAATTTCCTCCATTCTCCGTGCTTACCGGCACATTCCCTTCTGCCTTGTTACAGACGGGTTACAAGATGCTCCAGCATTTCAGAAATTACATTGATAAAACGGCTGGAAGCATTATATGCATTCTGATATTTGATCATATTCTGCAGTTCTTCATCGGCAGAAACACCAAATACCTGCTGTCTGTTATTGTCAATACTTTCCACTTCGCTTCGCAGGCTTTCTGCCATTCCTTCGTATACGGAACCCGTCGCCGCGATATCCAGAATCATTCTCTTATAATAGTCTTTGAACGTACATGGATCTGTATTGCTTGGGTTGATGGTCTGCCTCTTCTCATCCCAAAGGGCCACCAGGGCGTCTGCCATAGCCTGTGCCGGCTCTCCATTCTTCATTAAATGGGGCAATCCGCTCTCCTGTTCCAAAAGATCCGGATTAATCTCCAGCGATTTAAGGGTATACATTTTTGCAGTATCTACCGGATCTTCCTCATTATAAACATAATATATATTATTATCTGCTCCCAGCACTTCTTTGTACCGTTCACAGCCTTTGCGCACAAAAAGTTCTCTTCCTGGTTTCTCTCCGTCTTTTCCAACAGCGCCCTTTTCTTCATCCCAGACTTTTACATTGTTGTATAGCACACCATCCATCCCCCGGAAGCTTACGGTCTTCGTAGGGCTTAAAATATCATTAATGCCTGTTACAAGTTCATGAACCATCTGATCCAGCTCTGCCTGGGCATTCTTAACCACTGTCATGCCTGTAGTGTCTTCATACTGTTCTTTGGTAAGTCCGGTAATATCCCGGTAAGTTGCCACTTTATCCCCTCTGGCAAGTATCCAGCCCTTCAACTGGCCGATATCTGTATCCAGCATAGGGGAAATATCTTCGCTGAAATCGAACATTGGCGTATACTGTTCTCTTCCCAGATCAGAAAGCTGCGGCCAGATAGGATTCACAAATCCTGTCACAGGATCGGTAATTCCCATGATCTCATATACATGGACTTCATCTAAGAATTCTACATTCTCCAATTTTACCCTTACCGTTCCATCTACGTTTTCTTTGAATTCCACTTTGGCAAGGGAAGACAGTTCATCCAAAGCATTATCCCGTTCATCCCGCAGCGTCATTGCTGTCTCGACGCCGCCGGATTCAATTCTTAGAATCTCCTGGTTTAAGTCCTGAATGGTATGCCCAAGTTTATTAATCCGGTCAATGGTCTCATTAATTTTAAGGTTCAGCTTCTGCTGGTAAGATTTCAGATTATCATAAATACTCTGGGAACGCTCCAGGAACAAAGTAGCCTTCTGTATTACCAGATTCTGTGATACCTCTTCGTCCGGGCGCTTAGACAATTCCTCAAAAGATACCCAAAACTCCTCTAAAACTTCCTGGAACTGTTCTCCTTCCAGCTCCTGAAACATGGTCTGGACTTCTGATGTAGCTTCACTGCTTGCCTCATAAAACCCTTGTCTTCCATTCTCTGTACGGTAATACTGATCTAAAAAATAATTTCTGGTATGCACCACATCAGCAATCTGCAGGCCCAGACCAGCCTGCTGGTTACTGATGGACGCTTTTCTATCAAAAGTTACATAATCACGGTCTGCAAACAATACCTGCTGCCTGACATATCCTTTCGTTTCTACATTGGCAAGATTGTTTGCTGTCGTATTCAATGCGTTCTGACTATTCTGCAGACCGGATGCTCCGATATACAGACTTCCCATTCCATTCGCCATCTTATTTCTCCTTTACTGTCTGGCATCAAAGCCGCTGCTTCCCAGCAAATCTCCGGTATTATTGGCCCGTTTATCGTAATTTGCTGTTTCCGGCGCCTGACGCATACTTCGGAACAACGTCAAGTCAAACTCCGTCATCTCCATTGCATGGTGCAAAAGCGCCTCATTCTGCTGATTAATATCAGCCATCTTCTCTAAGGTCTCCCGAAGATTCTCCCTCAATTCTGTGAGCTTCTGCCTCTCATTAGGCTGTTTATTTAAAAATGCTATCATATTAGTAATCGTCAGTTCTTCTGGCTCCTTACTAAGTACGATAGACATATCCTTGACAACTTCTTCTCTTTTATTTTCCAAATTCTTCAGAACCCCAGCTATCTCCTGTTCTCTGCTGGTAATCTCTTCAAGAGCCGGAATATCACCGTCTATGATAATCTGCTTTTTCTCATTCGACAGTTCTGTCAGACGCTGATATTCCTCATTCTCCCGTTCTAATACGTCAATAAAATCTTCCATTAAGCTTGCCACTTAAAAACCTCATTTCTAGCAATACGCATCATACTTCTCAATCAGTTTTGCTGCAAAGTCCCCTGTATCTACCTTATAAGTACCGGAGGCTATCTGCTTCTTCACCTGTATCACCTTGTCCGCTCTGATATCAGAAGCTTCTGCCACTGCCTGCTTCGCCACCTGATAATCCCGTCCTGTCTGGGATATCTGGACCTGATCTTTCTTCTTGACACTGTCTGCGCCCTTTACTTTAGAAGGCCTGCTGGCATTATACATCTGGGTAATTTGATTATATGCTTCAATACGCATAAGGACATCTCCTTTCCGTAAATTCTAATTCACTCATTATTTTGTGTTTAAATATCTAATTTATTTATCGGTTATTTCATTGGAAACTTTAGAAAATTCACAAAAAGAATGTTCTCCCCTCCATTCTCTGCAGAAAGATTTGCATTTACAAGAAATGATTTTTAATATTTTAATTCCAATTTGAACTTAAAAATTAACTTTTTTGAGATAATATAACCGCAGATAAAATTCTGGAAGGAGGATTTCTATTTATGAAAATGATGATTGGCAGTGAGTTCGTATCTGCATCCAGCGGTGACACGATTCCTGTGATAAACCCTTACAATGGAAACCTGATAGAACGGATTCCTCATGCAGGTCCGGAAGATGTGGACCGCGCAATTCAATATGCTGCTGACGCGCAGAAACTATGGAAAAATGTTCCTGTTTTCAAACGAGTGGAACGAGCCATGGCTTTTGTGGAATTGGTAAAGAAACATAAAGAAGAACTTGCTGAGACATTGACCTTAGAATCCGGCAAAAACATTACAGAATCAAGAAATGAAATTAATAATATCTTTACTTCCTGGCCTGCATTCTGTGAAAAAGCAAAACATTTATACGGCAGTGTAATTCCAAATGGAATGGAACGGGGCCATGAGAACAATATCGTACTTACCAGACATGAACCTGTTGGTATCGTCGCATGTATTATCCCATTTAATTTTCCATGTAATCTTTTCAGCCAAAAAACAGCTCCGGCCCTGTTGTCTGGAAACGCTGTAATTATCAAGCCTGCCAGTGACAATCCCCTGACCGTATGTAAGCTTGCGGCTTTATTATTAGAAGCCGGATTTCCTTCTGGTGTGGTTCAAGTGGTTACCGGACCTGGTTCTTCCACTGGAAATTATCTCTGCAGCCACCCAGAGGTTCACGCCATTTCCCTTACCGGTTCCTCTTCTGTGGGAATTTCCGTTGCCCGCAGCGCTGCTGACACTTTGAAAAAAGTTGCGCTGGAACTAGGCGGCAATGATGCTTTTATTGTCCTGGAAGATGCAGATTTAGACCTTGCAGTCCGGGAAGCGGTTCAGGCAAGATTTTATAATGCCGGACAGATCTGCTGTGCGCCTAAACGCTTCCTTATTCACCGCTCCCTCTATGCCACTTTTCTGGATGAAGCGGTAAAACAGACTTCCGCCCTGCAGGCAGGAGACCCCATAGAGGCTCAGACTCAGGTAAGCACCTTAATCAGTGAAAAAGCAGCGCTGGAAGTAAAAAAACAAATCCAGCTTACCATAGAGCAAGGGGCAGAACTCCTTTTAGGCGGAGACAGGACAGGCGCGTTTATCTCTCCCACAATTCTGGCCCATGTTCCTGCAAATGCAGATATTATGCATAATATGGAAGTATTTGGTCCCGTAATGCCTGTGTCCCCATTTGACACAGAAGAGGAAGCCATAAGGCTTGCAAATGATTCTATCTATGGACTTGGCGGAAGCGTATTTACAAACAATCTGGCAAAAGCTTCACGATTTACAGATGAATTGGAGTGCGGCTGTGTAGTTGTAAATGGCTCCAGCTATTTCCGCAGTTTTGAAATGCCTTTTGGCGGCTGGAAACAATCTGGACTGGGCACCGAAGGCGTATTCTCTACTTTTGATGAACTTACAAATATAAAATGTATTGCACTGAAAGGGATTACATCCATACACTAAAGCTTCCGGAACAGATCATCTATTTTTGTGTTAAAGATCTGTGCAATGGCATAAATCTCTTTATCCGTTGCAATTCTGGTCTGGCCTTCCAGTTTTGAAAGGGATGAAAAATTAATATCAACATCCAGAAGCTGCATATTGATGGCCAGATCTTTCTGGCTCATTTTATTCAATCTACGTATTTTTGTAATGTTTGCCCCTATCATATTTTTGTCCCCAAGCGGTTTCTGTCTTGGTTTCATATAAACTCTCCTTGAATCATATTCCTGCTGTTATTTCAAATTATAGCATAGAAGATACAGAATGGAAAGTGCCAGGGTCAAGGAACTATGGAAGAAATCTGCAATTGAAAGTTGTGTTTTTTTATGATAGAGTATACTTTATAATTTGTGAATCCGAACAGATAGGAGAACCCATATGGATAGTATTGTTCAGTCTGTCTTTACGCACAGCGCTTTGATTCCTGACAAAACAGCAATTATTTTTCATGATAAAAAAATAAGTTATCGGGAGCTGGCGGAAAAAATCAACATTTTTTCCAACTCTTTAAAACTTCATTCGATTCGAAAAGGGCAGCGCATCGCCATTGAAGCTGATGATCTTATTTCCTATTTTGTTGCATTTCTGGGCTGTCAGTTCAGCGGCGCCATTGCTGTCCCCATTGAAAAAAACATATCCAACTCTAAATTACAGGATGTCTTAAAATCCACTAAGCCATCTCTTATTTTTATGAAAAGCAATGGTGAATCTTATTCTGACTACCAGAATGGTGAGTCTTCCTTTAGTAAAATTTCATTTCCCAGCGGAAACGCTGTGGCGGCTGTCATAGCAACCACGGGCACTACAGGCAAGCCAGTACTTATCACCCATACCAACAGAAGCATGCTTGCAGAATCTGAAAATCTTTCTTCTGGGACAAACATTACAAAAGACACTGTACTCTTTGCCAATATTCCATTCAACCTGGCCCTTGGCTACCGCAGAGTATTTGCCGCTCTCTTTGCGGGCGCAACTGCAGTGATAACGGATAAGCCCCTGAATCTGGAAACCTTTGGAAGATACCTGAAAAAGATGCACATAAATTATCTGACCATTGTCCATTCAAAACTAAAACTGCTTCTGGATGTAAAAGACCTGCAGCTCAAGGAGGCCCTTCACAATCTGAATACGGTAGAAGTTATGGCAGGTTCCATTACCGGGCAGCAGATCCGCTCATTTTGCAGACAGTATCCGAATACCTCTTTGTACAATGTCTATGGCGCCACTGAGTCAGGATGTATTCTAATTAATGAGATGTCTAAAAATCCTGTGGAAAACTGTCTCGGAAAACCTACCGTCAATACAGAAATATCCATTGTAGATGAAAATGGTGCTAAAGTAGAACAGCCAAACCTCTACGGTTATATTGCCGTCAAAGGCGATATGAATATGTCTGGTTATTATCATAAAAAAGCTCTTACTGAAAAAGTAATGCGTTCTGGATGGATTGTGTTAAATGATATTGGATATTTTGATGCGGAAGGTTATTACTATTTTGTCAGCCGCGTGGGGGATATTATTGACGTAGGCGGGCACAAAATTATTCCCAGTGAAATTGAGCAGGCCGTTTCCTGCTATGAAGGCATTTTAGACTGTGCCTGTGCCGCTCTGCAGGAACCGGATTATATCCAGATCCCTATTCTTTATATTGTGTGCGCAGATCCTGCCTTTGATATTGAAAAACTGGAAGATTACCTGAAACAGCATTTAGAATCTTATAAACTGCCAAGACAAATCATTCCCATTGACAAAATTCCACGTACTGCAACTGGAAAGATCTTAAGAAAATCCCTTTCTATTCCCCTGAAAAACTGATTTACTCTCTTTACTGCCAAAAAGGCTGCTTCACCTCTTACGGATGAAGCAGCCTTATAAATTTCTATTGCTTATAATTTCACACTTTTCTTTTTCTTAGTTATCACAAGACAAGCTCCAGCAAGGAAAATTCCTGCAAAGAGAGCATATCTGGCATCAAAAGCAACTCCTGTTTTCGGTGTTCCGCTCTGTACCCTTGCTGTTCCAAGATTCCTGGAAACAGAATTCACTGTCCTTACCCCAGAACCGCCAGTGCCTGTGGTGGTAGTTGTCGTTGTTCCTCCGCCATTACCATTGGGCTTATTAGGATCTTTCGGATCTTTCGGATCTTTCGGATCTTTCGGGTCATTAGGGTCATTGGGGTCGTTCGGGTCATTAGGGTCATTGGGATCTTCGCTTCCCCCGCCTCCTTCTCCTTCAAAAATATATCCATTTGCGTTCGCGAAACGCTCAGCCTCAGAGCCATTCACTCCATAGATTACGTCCGGCGTCCAGGAGGACTGGGAACCAATGGATGTTACGGAACTTGGAATCGTTACGGTTCCGATTCCGCTTCCTGTAAACGCGTCCGCCTCAATTGTTGTCACGGTATCTGGAATAACCAGATTATAGATATAAGGACTCTCGCTAAACGCAGAACTTCCGATAGTTGTCATGCCTTGCGGAAGAGTCAGGCTGGATTTGCCCATGGGGCTGTATAAAAGCTGTGACTGTGAACTGTCAAATATGGCGCCGTCACTGGAGGAATAACTTCCATTTCCGCTCTCTATTGTAATTTCTGTTAAACTGCTGCAGCCGTCAAAAGCGCTTAAATCTATGGATGTTGTGTTTGCCGGAATGGAAATGCTGCTAAGGCCGCTGCAGTTTCCAAATGCCTGCGCCCCGATACTTCCCACAGATCCAGGAATACTGACTGTACCCAAAGCGCTGCAGCCATACAGCGTAAGTTCTGGTATACTGGACATCCCGCCAGAAAGGCTTACAGAAGATAAACTACTGCAGCCTGCCAGCACGCCGCTTCCCATAGATGTTACAGATGAGGGAATCGTAATATCGGATAAACTTACGCAATTATTAAAAGCTCCGCTTCCAATTTCTGTAACACTGCCAGGAATTCCTATGGCACTGAGACTCCCGCAGCCGTTAAAAGCCTGTGCTCCGATACTTCCTACACTGTCCGGTATAGAAACTGCGCCAAGGCTTCCGCAGCCATCAAAGGTTTCTGCCGGAATGGCCCCTAATCCTCCTGGGAGTTCCACATATCCCAAAGCGCTGCAGCCATAGAACACACCGCTTCCAAGATTAACTCCTCCTGCGAATACCGCACTGCCCAGTCCGGTACAGCCGGAAAAACTATAAGATCCTACGCTGGTAATATTCGCTGGTATTGTCACACTGGCAATACTGGCATTACCAGCAAAAGCATAATCTGCAACTGCTGTAGCCGTAGCTGGAAGAACGACATCTCCTCCTGGCCCCGTATACCCTGTGATGGTGGTTCCATCCATGGTAAACATGCTGACATCCTCTTCTGCCTTTGCGTCCAAACCAGGACACAATACCAGGGTGAGAGCCAGTATCAGCGCTGCACTCAAACACCTGCCAAACATTTTCTTCATCCTCTTGTCCTCCTTGCATTACCCGTCTTACTGATTTTCACACTTCTTCGCCACCAGAAACAACCTTCCGTCTTTCATATAATTGTTACAGGTGGAGAGTGTTAATAATTTATCTCCATATGACACTTTTACCGGTTCGTCCATAATATTTAATGATTTCATATTTTTTATAAAACGTTTAAATGCTTTCTTATTTCCTGCATCTATAAAATCATAATACTTAAATTCTCCGGCTTTTTCCTCTGCTGCGTTTGAGAGACATACTGCTATAATTTCATACTGTGCCTTCTCATAAATAGTATCAAAGGTAACTGTCTTATGTTTCAGCCAATAGCTTTTGTCCAGATATTCCTTAAGCCCTCCGAACATCATTCCCGACTTCATATTATGCCCGTAAAGAATCATATTGTCATTGGGAGTGTCCAGATTGTTTCTGGAATCCAGGAAAATAGAGCCATTGATATCTTCTGCACCGTCAAAATTATGATTCAGATAAAAATCACTGCTCTCAGATACCGCCTGCATGACTGGATAATCGATCTCTGTGCCTGGGATAGAAATCCAGCCGGCAAAGTCAGAATTAGCATCATACAATTTCTGATATTCTGGCAGGACCTGCGGTCCTTTTGGCTCTGCATTCTCGGCAGCATATACTTCATTGTCTACAGATTCTGTTTCTGCCTGTACTGGCTGCTCCGGTTCCTCAAGATCTTCCTTTCTGAGTACATTTACCACCTTCGCAGACAGCCAGTCAGAGGCTGCAGAAATTTCCTGCTCATTTTTTAACTTTTCCAGTTCTCTCGTCTTCTGCTGATCATGGTACTCGCTTCCCAAAAATACAAGGAAACAAACTACCGCGCCAGCCATACAGATAGCGCCTACCACCTGCCCCGGCGACATCTGTTTAAATTTACTTATCAATTTTCCGGCAAAAGAATTCCTGGAAAGAATTCGGTAATCTTCCGCCACCATATCCGAGAGGTATAAGAGATAATCGTCGCCCACAACGCTTTTAAATATAATCTTTCCCTCCCGGATCAGTGTATAAAGCCGCTGTGCAACACCAGGTTCATTGATATCCATTTTCTTTGAGATATATCTGATTTTTTCTATATCATCCAACGCTTCCTGATATTGCTCATAGGAATCAAATTGGAATTTTCCAATACAATATATTTTACTCATATTGATATCAACTTCCTTTCTGCCTTCCGGCTACTTTTTCACTTTCACGGACTTCACCTTTGAATAATCGCTGTAATAAGTTTTTGTCCCGCTCTTCTTGCCGGTACGGATCTTATAGAAATATTTTTTACCGCCTTTTACCTTCTTATCTGTGTAAGAGGCCTTATTGGTAGATGCAATCCTGGTATATTTTCCTTTCTTGCTGGTACTCCTGTAAACCTGATAGGTCGTCACCCCTTTGATCTTCTTCCATTTAATGACTGCCCGTTTGGACTTCTTGGAAGTAAGGCTTGAAATACTTGCCGCCTTAGGTCCGGTACCCGCCTTAATCTTCACAAATTCACTGTAATGGTATCTTCCGCCCCGGATCACAAAGGCCCTTACGCGGAATGTGCTTACGCTTCCTGCCTTCAGCTTCTTAACAACTACTTTGGTAGTGCTGTTTTTCTTTACCCGTACCTGAAGCTTATTCTTAGAATTGTAAATTTCATAACCACTGACTACTTTGTTGCGGGTCCAAGCGAATGTAATGCTGGATGACGTATACTTTGAAGCTTTTACGCCCGTTACCTTAGGAACCTCAATCTTAAAGTTCACTGCCTGGCTTCCAGTATAGTTGCCGTCTCCATGTACGATCACTTTTCCAGTTCCTGGATATCGGTTGTCTGCATAACCCACCTTATAGTCTATTCCTTCCTGCAGGAGCGCGCCGTCCTTGGACACCTGAACAGAAGGCTTAATCTCTGTTTTGGTGTATATCTGATCCGCCACACTTGATACTGTTGCCCTGCTTATATTCTGAGGAATAATCTTAAAGGTAACACTCTTGCTTCCACGGTATTTATTAATTCCTGTTATGGTAATGGTGGCTGTTCCCACATTTAAATTATCACTGTAAGAAATCTGATAATCCCTATCTTTTGACAAGACTGCGCCATCATCTTCCACACGTACCACTGGCGCAATTTCTGCCCCTGTATAAGTATATGCCGCTGCAATTCCCCGTATCTGTGTTTCTTCATTAAATTCTCTTGCAATATCAAAACTTACCTTCCTGATCCCCGTATACCATCCCATTCCCTCAATAGTTATGGTAGCTGTTCCACGGTTGATATTATTCTCATACGTCAACGTATAATCTTCATTTTCTTTCAGCTCTGTTCCCGTAAAAGTAATCTGCGGTTTCGGCTCTATTGGGCTTCCCGTATACTGTTGTATCGGTATATCTGCCACAGTTGCCAGGGTCAAGGGCCCTAAAATACGGAACTGGGTCTGTACCTTTCCGGTAAAGTTTCCAATACCTGTAATAGATACTTCCGCCATTCCCACAGAAACATTAGCCGCATAGCTTAAGGTGTAATCACGGTTTAAAATCAGTTTCTGATCGGTTTCTTCTTCACTTCTCTGACCTCTGTGGAAGGTAAGGTTTACATCCGGGGTTACGCCCCTGCCTGTGTAAATCTGATCCTCAATATCCTCTAAGGTCATATCTTTTGCAAGTCCGTCGTCACCGCTGACGTTGATGCTTCTGGAAACAATCTTAAAGTCTGCTGTAGCTGTTCCCGGGAAATTTCCTGTTCCGGTAACTGTTAGGGAAGCTGTTCCCACATTTATATTATTGGCATAAGACAGCTCATAGTCCTCGCCTTCTGTCAGCGGGAATTCCATGTCCTCCACACCCTCTAGTCCTTCCACTTTAAAGACTACCTGGGGCTTCGGCATAATTTCATAGCTGTTATAAATCTGGTCTGGAATCTCTCCCACCTGGATCTTGCCGTCTGCCGGCACAATACGGAACGGCACCTGCCTGGTCCCTGTATAATTCCCCATTCCAGTGATGGCGATATATCCGGTTCCTATGTTGGTATTGTCTGTGTAATCACCTAAAAGATAATCCACACCTTCTTCCAACAACGTACCGTCTTTTGCCTTCACCTCAATAGTTGTCGTCACAGGATTTCCAGTGTAAATAGCATTTTCAGCCTGAATCTCAAAGTCATCTTCCTGTCCTTCTGCCAGTTCAAAACTTTCCGGCAGAATTTCAAAAGTCTTGCGTATGGTTCCGCTGTAATCTCCCTTTCCGGTGATTACTGCTGTTGGAGCCAGTTCTCCTTCTGCAGAAGCCGCATTGATATTGTTCTCATATACGATGTCATAATCATCCTTTGTCAGGACAACTTCTTCATTGGTACCGCCATCTATATAGGACACTCTCACTTCCGGCGTCTTCTCTGTCCGGTCAAAAATCTGGGGATCGCCCTCTATACTGACATTCATATTCTCAATGGAGCGCTTCACAATGTCAAAGTACAGAATCTTCTCGCCTACATAGTTGCCGCCTTCTACTGCCTTAATTCTTACATAGGCCCTTGTTTCTTCTGTAGATACATCTATGTTATTTCCATATTCTTCAATGGTATAGTCCGTGCCAAGGAGCATAGGTTTCTTGCCGTTATATACTATAAGCTCTGGTCTGATTTCTTCCCCTGTGTAGATATAAGTACTCTTTCCATCCTCTGTCACGGTACTTCCCATAAAATCCGCCGTAATATCGTCTGCGGACAGATCTTTAGGAGTAATGGTGTAGAAAATACGGATCACACCTAGATAGGGATCTTTTCCACGTACCACCACGCATGGACGCTTTGTCTCATCCGGATCATCCTTACTTCTCACATCCTGGTTGTTGCTGCTGACCCACGGGGCATCTCCTTTATTCTCACTGGTAACAATCTCAAAGTCCACGTCTTTCTCTAATATCTTTGGCTCTGTGGTGGGATCATTTTCATCCAGTACTGCCGAAAGATCCTTAAATATCAATTCTGGATAGACATTTTCTCCAGCTCCATAGGGAACATTCTCATTATATTCCAGCGTCATATATTTCAATGGAGGGTTGGGATCCTGTACTACCTCAATGCTGGCCCTGATCTTAAAGGGCTTCTCATAAGGCCGCTCTTTATCTTCCAGGGCATAGTTGCTCTCTGGCACTTCCTGAATCAGAACTTTCGCTTCCCCGATTTTAACATTGTCCTTATAACCGACGCTATAATCCTGGCCTTCTATCAAAGAAGTACTTACTCCTCCCTTGCTCCAGGTCACCAGAATCCGGTTTTTCCCTTCATGTTCCGGATCTGGGAAGGTAATTGGCAGGCCGCTGTAGCTCTGATTCTCATCGATTCCCCATATCTCTGGATCTGTGTCTATGGTTTCTTTGGAAAGTTTTCTGGGATTGATGACAAACCTCTTCTGGAAGCTGCCCTTATAATTCCCCACATACTTACCGTCTGCCTGTCGGGCCGTCACTGTAACCGTTGGGAATAGACGCTCTCTGCCTCCATTGGAGTCTTCCCCAAAGGTATATACATTGATATTATTTATCGCTGATACTTCAAAATCATATTCACTTCCGCCCACAGCATCCTTACGAGTGAGCGCAATACCTTCACAGCTCATCGAAAGTTCCGGCACAATCTCAGAACCTGTATATTCATAGCCTTCCTCATTCAGTCCATCCAGGCTTAAATCTGGATCTTTGCTGTCGTCCGGGCTTACAATACCTGCAAGATTTCTCTGTTCAATCTCATACTGTACACTCTGTTCCCCGATATAAGCTCCGGTATCTTCTTTGGGCAGAAGCTTAAAGGTTGCAAGTGTTCCGCTCTTTGCAGTAGCGTCTGTATTATCGGTGCATTCCACCCGATAGTCTGTGTCTTCTACAAGATCAATGGTATATTTCTGACCGCGGATCTCATAGGAATAGGCGGCCGTATGCTTTGGCACATTTCCTTTGGGACTATAGATACATTTTTCAAGTTTTAATTCTACATTTTTCAAATCGCCCTGAATTTTAAAGTTCCTGGTAAGTGTTCCAGTAAAGTTGCCTTTTCCAGTAACCGTTATTTCTGCTATTTGAATACCAAAGTTTTTATCGTATTTTATTTCACATTCAGTACTTTGATTCAGCGGTTTTTCATCACCTGCATTGCCATCCGGACTAAGGGGGGTATACATCACCTGAAGGTTTTTCATAACCACTCTGTCCGGCGGATTATCCTTCAGCTCTGCGTCTTCTGAGGTTCCAGCTATTACGTCATCCAGAATAACATCCTTGACCCCTGTTACTTCAATCTTACTTGCGTTTCCGTAATCTGTACTGATGTCATAAGGATGAATGGTATATTTCATCTCATATTCGCCGATGTAATTCCCATTACTTTCTTTTGCCTTGATAATGAGTTTTCCCTTGGGTGTTTCTTCATTGGCGTTAACATTATCTACGCCTTCTGCATCATTACAATCGTCTATTTCATAGTCGCTGTCCAAAACAACATCTGCACCGTTATGGGTAATTGTCGGTACAGGGTTGATGGGAAATCCTGAATAAATGTAGTCCTTTTCAACTCCTGTGATAAGATATTGGTTTCCTGCCTCCAGTTCTTCTTCCAGCTTGCTGAGGTCAAAGGGAACGATCTTGAACTCCTGATCTGTAACTGTTCCATAATAAGCCCCCTGGCCAGTAATAGATGCGTAAGCTGTTCCCACATTCTCATTATTGGTTGTGGTAACTGTATACTGATCGCTTGCCACCTCTTTTCCAGCAAACGTCACCACCACGCCTTTAGGAGCTGTAATCGGATTATGGGTATATGTCTGATCGGCAATTGTTATCTTCGTAAAGTTTTTGTCCTCCAAATCTCCCTTAATGCTGAAATGGAGTATTTTGGTTCCGCTGAAGTTTCCTATTCCTTCAATCTTTACCTCTGCCGTATCAATTCCGATATCTTTATTCTTACTAATAGTAACAATACAGTCTTTTCCTGTTCCCTGTTCTAAAGTTCTTGTAAATTTTCCATCTGGACTTGTATAGTTTATTTCTAACTTAGGCTCAATCGGATTCCCTGTATAGGGATACCACCATCCATCTGGATAATCAACGGTACTATTGATGTCTTTACCCTCAGTCAATACTTGCAATACGCCTTCCAGTGCAATATTTCTGCGATCAATGGTAAACTTCTTCTCCACTGTGCCTGAATAGTTTCCTGTACCTGTGATCTCAACCGTTCCCGTTGAACCTGCATTCAGGTTCTCGCCGTAGTCCACTGTAAAGTCTTTATCTAACACCAATGTTTCTGTCTTGTATTTCAGACTAATATATTCTATTGGTTTGATTGTTTCTCCTGTGTATTCCTGATTTGGAATATTATCAATTTGTACGCCGTTGGTTAATGGCCTTGGAGTAATTTCAAAAGTTTCTGTGAAATCACCTTTATAATTATTCTGTCCCGCAATCTTTACAGTTGCCGTTCCTACTCCAAGATTATTCTCATAAGCAACCATATAATCTGTATCTTTGGTCAACGGCTTTGAACCATACTGCACTTTTAAATTTGGGAGCGTTGCGCCTTCCGGTTCATAAATCTGAGAGGCCACACCTGTAATTTTTGTCTTGCCCGCTTCGTTTAAATCAGCCTGTTCAATGCTGAATGTTACAGGATTGGATTCTCCAGTGAAATTTTTTCCAGTTATTGCTACTGCCCATGCCTGCGCATTGTCTCCTGCATTAATATTATCACTGTATTGCAGTTCATTCTGATAGTCCACATTTGGCAATAATTTATATATGCTATTATCCCCGCAAGCAAGAGTCAGTTCTACCTGAACTTTCTTCTGGCTGCCGTCATAAACATGATTTGTTGTATCTGTTCGGCGAATACTAATTCTTGAGCTATTCAAAGGACACGGCTTTATCTCATATGTCATTTCTATGGGATCACCCTTAAGTTTTCCTCCAGAAAGAGGTGAAATTCTAATACGCCGCGTACCTGCATTTGTGTCATCACCTACTGCCGTATAATCATAATCTACTCCCTTTGTGTAGCCTTGTACAGTCACGACTAGATTTTTTACCTGTTCTGTCCTGTCATAAATACACTTATCAGCATTTATTTCAACAATATCCGCACTTAGCCTTGCCGCTTCAATCTTAAAAGTGGGCTTTGGTTCTATATTTTTTGAATATGCGCCTTTACCTTGAACATAAATCGTGGCGTCTCTTCCTGAAACTATTGTTTCTTCAACATTATCTGTATACTCACTTTGATCTATTGTATAATCTACTCCTGGTCTTAAATAACCCACATCTGGGTCATAAACCTTAATCTCCTCGTCCTTAAATGTGACTGGAGAGCCCGTATAGGGCCGAGGTTCTGTAATCGGGTCCACCTTAATAGTAAATTCTCCATAATTTCTGTCAAAACGTTTCAGGATCGTAAATTCCTTTTCTGCTGTAATTCCCGCATATTTACCCTTTCCAACGATCAGCGCTTTCGCTGTGCCGGGAGAAGTATTATCTCTATAATCTATTTCATAATCTGTTCCAAGTTCCAATTTAACATTGTTATATTTTACTGTTTCCTCATCAATCGGCATCCTTGCTGGATTTGCTTTTATTCCGCCTTGTGGAACTGGATATGGATAATTATAAGTCTCTCCTCCGTCTACAAAATCAAAAGTAAGATTCTCTTTGTTCAATTCCGTTACTTTAAATTCTTTGGTCAAAGTTCCTTTATAGTTATTCTTTCCTATTATTGTTACGATACCTTTGCCTCCCGAAATATCCCATGTAACCTCAGAATTGTACTCCGTGCCTGGAATCTCCATATTATTACGTTCTGCATCCCTCACAATTACTGTAATTACAGGTTTGGGACCATTTGGAAGCACAAACTTTTCTTCAATGTCTGCAATCGTACAGCGATTGGGCGTTTCTAAATTTCTCTGAGTAATCTTGAAGGTCCGTTCATGAGCATCAGCAGGATTACTTTTATTTGTCACCGTTATGGTTCCTGTTCCTACATTAATATTCGGACCGCAGGTTACCTCGTAATCTGTTCCTTCCACCAAGGTAGCCCCGCCTTCCGCCACAACCGTAATACTAGGCTTTAGCTGGCTTCCCGTATACTCCATCTCCGTATCATTGACTGTGACAGTGTCTATAATTACACCTTCCGCACGCACAGTAAAACCGGAAAGATCTATCATTCCGGCAATCATGCAGATGCTCAGCGTCAATGCCAAGATTCTTTTGATAAAAAATTTGTGCATATTCTTTTCCTCCTCTTTTTCCTCTTTTTCATTCTGAACCCACCCAATAATCAAATACCCCGCGGCAAGCAACGGGGTATTGACCCCCAGGTTGGGACAATGCCTGCTCTTCTGGAAACAGCAGGTAAACCTCTCAGCATTCGCCAAACATCCAGGCGTCCCCTCAGAACACTTCATATGTCTGCCCGGCTCATTGCTCGCAGGAATAAATATATTATTAATTTTTTTCGGCATTTCTCACCAAAAAAATAATAGTGAAATTTATTTTTCCTTAAATATAACATATTTTTTGATTTTTTGCTACTAAAGTATAGCACATTCAGGTTTACAATACAATTATTTCTTACCCTGGATTCTGATTTTCCTTAATGTTCCAGTTCACTGGTCAGCCAATATAGAGGTACCTGCTCTCCGATACAGCGCAAGGATAACTTATAACCATTTTTTAATGTCAGAAGTATATTTCACAACTATGGAGAAAATGCGAAATCAGCATTGTTTTTCTCACAGAAAGTACGTATAATAAAGTTGAGTATATACAATAGGGGGGAGGAACATAACGTGGAACACAAAGAAATTGCATACCAGAATAAAGATATTACAAGCAAAATGCTTGCAGAAAATTTTAAAGGGAAAACATTCCGGGTGTATGGCCTTAACCTGCCGGAAATCCAGAACGTACTTCCCACAAACATTCCAGCCGTCAAAGCTCATGAACTGCGTATTGACAATATTTTCGAACTTGCAGACGGCACTTCTGCAATCGTAGATTATGAAAGTACCTACAGTCAGAACGATAAAGTAAAATATTTGAATTACCTGACCGGAATCGCAAACCGATATCTAACTGACAAGAAAGATTGCCCGTTCCTGCGTATGATTGTAATCTATACTGCAGACTTAACAAGAGAACAGGTATCCAGTGAGTACAATATTGGAGCATTGCATATGAATGTAGAATGTGCCTTCCTCTCAGAACTGAATTCTGATGAAATTTATCAACGTCTTAAGCAAAAAGTGGAAAAGAATGAGATGTTGGAAGATGAAGAACTTATGGAGTTTATTATACTGCCCCTGTCTTACCACACAAAAGAAGAAAAGCAGCAGAAAATACAAGAAACAGTGGAACTTGCCACAAAAATTCAGGATAGAAAGCAGCAGCTATTCACCTTAGCAGGCATTTTGGCCTTTACGGACAAACTTATCGACCACAAAACAGCAGCTAAAATAAGGAGAGTGATTGAGATGACACAAGTAGCTCAAATTTTTGAAGAAGAAAAACAACAGGCTTTGACACAAGTGGCTCAAATTTTTGAAGAAGAAAAACAGCAGGCTTTGATACAAATGGCTCAAAATTTAGAAGAAGAAAAGCAGCAGGCCCTGTCTCTCGCTGCTCAGAACTTCGCGGCTGAAAAGCAGCAGGCCCTGTCTCTCGCTGCTCAGAACTTCGCGGCTGAAAAGCAGCAGGCTGTCAAAAACACCTCAAAACAAATCATAATTCGTATGATAAGAAAGGGCTATTCTTCAGCAGAAATTTCTTCTTTAACCTCAGATTTTTCACCGGATGATATTGATACACTACGGGAAGAGCTTATGAATACAGAAGATACGCAGCCGTAAGCAAGTCTGTAAAATCCGCAGGAACTATGTAACATGTTCCTGCGGAAGTCTTCTTCATCTTCAATGGCTTACATTCGTCACTTACTGTCTCATAATTTCATTCAATCTGCCAAAACGCACCTCACAGTCTTTCCGGTAAAAAGATATCCCATAACAGTCAATTTTCTTATATCCTTCGGAACGCAGTTCTTCCATATAGTTTTTCTCATAGATCTGCTGTACTGCTTTTTCCGCATCTTTTTCCAGTTCATCAATGGAATCTGATACGTTTGGCTCCAGCACAAACGCTCTCCCACGCAGGGACGGGCTTCTCAGCATGATGTCGCTTCTTCCATTTCCTGTTTCCCGGTTGGATTTCACCAGGTAATTTTCGCTCTGGCTTAAGATTCCTGTCAGGAATGCATGGTAAAAATTTTCCGCATTGTCATAATAACTAATGGTATGAAACAAATGCCCACACAAGATTTCCCCCATCTTCTGCGCGTTTCCTTCCTCCATGGCACGGTACAAATCACGGAAATCCTCTTTCTTTATGATATCCTTCAGCCAGTTCCATATCGTATTCTGGTAAATCGTCTTTACTTCGATATTAGGAATTCTCACACGCAGGAAAATAGAAGGCTCTTTGAAATATTCAGTTTCTTTTGTAAGATATCCTGTAAAATACAGAAAATTCCACAGATTTGCTTCATTGCTGTGCATATCTTCATACATAACTTCTTCATTTACCTGGATATCCAGCGTCCCTCCCTCTAAGAGCCGCTCAATCTGCCCTTTTCTGTCCTGGTCTGCCCTTACAATCAATTCTTTGATAATATTATTGGAGCTGGTATTGATCCAGTATGGGCGGGGATAGGCATTCACATCTGCATATAAATCATACGTAAAATTAATTACACTCCATGGGTTATATACCTCTGTGTCCCCAAACAGATAGCCGTCATACCATTCCTTCATTGCCCCAAAACGGCTCTCTGCACCATAATACTCCATGATCTCCTGGACTTCCGGCTCTGTAAACCCAAAATGCTCGCCATATCTCCGGTCAAGGATAGAAATTATTTTTAAATGATTCAGCCCGGTAAAAATACTTTCCTTTGAAATACGCAGGCATCCGGTAATCACTGCAAACTGCAGATAATCATTGGTCTTTAAGGCTAATTCAAATAAGGAACGGATAAAATCCACCATCTCGTTATAAAATCCCCTGAAATACGCTTGTTCCAGAGGAACATCATACTCATCAATCAAGATAATTGTACTTTTGCCTGTAATCTTATTCATACACCTGCTAAACAATTTCAATGAGCTCTGCACAAGCTTTTTATCTGCTTTTTCATCCGAAATTTCCATATACTGCTCATATTCTTTCTCCGTCAGCCGTTCTTTTCTGGATTCAACCATATTCCTATGTCTGTCAAACTCTGACGCAATCTCTGCCTGGATGGTATAATACGCCGTTTCAAAATCACTCTGCTTCGCTGATTTCAGAGTCAGATTTATCACAGGATACATCCCCATCTGGTCCGTATACATTTCCCCTGCATCCATGATCTTAAATCCTTGGAACAATTCCTTATTTCCTGCATTTTTTTCTGCATCCCCGGTATCCTCAAAAAAATACCGCAGCATACTAAGATTTAGTGTTTTTCCAAAACGCCTGGGACGGGTAAACAGATTCACCTTCCCTTTTAAATCCAATAGTTCTTTCATAAACAAGGTTTTATCTACATAGTAATACCCTGTTCTCACCATGTCTTCAAAATTCTCCACTCCTATCGGCAATGCTTTTTTCATCTTCTCACCTCCATCTTGCCACTAATGCCGCTTTTACCATATTTTCACAATCCATATAATAACTATTTTCCCATATTAGGACTATTATAAACGCTACAAAAAAAAGCCGTCAATAAAGATATTGGCATAAGAAAACGCCGTACCATTACTGGTACAGCGCACTGTGAAGCCGCTCCCATGTAGCGCCATAACCTTCTGAGGCTGGCGTAACGGGCCTGGCAATCATATTCTTTTCATCTACAACAATTCTGCCCCCTTCTGCAAGAACGATGATTCTTGTACCCAGTACAATTGCTTCCTGGATATTATGGGTAATAAATATAAAGGTACATTTTTCTTCCATAGAAATGCGGAGCAGTTCACCCTGCAGCTCGTTTCTGGTCATAGCGTCCAGGGCTGCAAAAGGCTCATCCATCAGGATGATTTCCGGCTTTAAGGCGAGAGCCTTTGCTATGGCAACACGCTGTTTCATCCCGCCTGACAACTGGTAAGGATAATATTTCTCATGACCAGACAATTTTACCTTGGAAAGCACCTCTTTTGTTCTCTGTTTCAGTTCCGCTTTATCACGGATACCCTGGAGCTTCAGAGGATATTGAATGTTTTTCTCAACTGTTTTCCAGGGAAAAAGCTGATTGAAATCCTGGAATACCATAATCCGGTCTGTCCCAGGCTTATTTCGTTCCACTCCATTTACCAGCACACTGCCTTCAAATCCTTCGAATCCCGCTATACAACGCAAAAGCGTGGTTTTCCCACAGCCGGAAGGCCCCAGCACGCACACAAACTCATTGCGGTCCACCTCAAGATTTACATCATGCAATACTCCTTTTTCCCGTTCCGTATCTGCATCAAAAACTTTTGACACATTTTTTATCTCTAAAATACAATTTTCTCTCTTTGTCATCTCGACATTCCCCATTTTTTCACGGTACAATTTTCAATAGGCGTCAGCACTCCATACTGTACAATCAGTCCGATGATAATAATAACCACCAGGGTAGCGTACATCTCTGCATTATTCATATTGGTACGCATCTGATTAATAAACAGTCCGATTCCCGGACAGGATGCCACGCCAAAAATCATCTCCGCACTGATTAAACCTCTCCATGCTCTGGCCCATCCAACCTTTAAACCTGATACAATATAGGAAGTTGCCGCTGGAATATAGACGCCAAGCAGCAAAGACAAGCCGGAGAGCCCCATATTCATTCCCGCCTCAATATAAATGCGCGGTACAGCAAGAAAACCGTCCAGCACATTCCGGGCCATAGGCCACAGCACAGCATGTACTACCAAAAACACAATCACACCCGGCTTGACGCCAAATATAATTATCACTACTGGCAGCAGGGCCACACCTGGCAATAAGTCAAATACAGAAATAACCAGGTTGCAGATATCATAGAAAATTCTGCTTACCATAGACAGACCCGACAGCAAAAATGCCAAGACAACCCCAATCAGCAGGCCTTCCAAAAGAAGTTTCATAGAATTGCCTATGTACAGCCACAAGGATATGCCTGCATATCCCTGTACAAAATTTCTGATAAACGCTGCCCCAATCGCTTCCAGGGAAGGGAAAATCAACTCTGACTGTTCTCCCATCATGCCAGATTTTGCAACATACTCCCAAATGCCTAATAGCGCCAGTACAAATATGGTCCTTGCCACAAAGGCATGTATCCGCCTGTTTTTTTCATCCATAGCGCCGTTCTCCTTTAGTCACCGGAAACATTATCAAACACAAGGTCTTCGTATGAACCTGGCGCATTTTCAATAAATTCTGTCCGTGCCATAAAGGAAGCCAATTCAAATAAACCTTTTGTCTCAACGGTATAATTACTCTTCTTAATATATTCAAGCTCTTCCTGTTCCGTATTTCCATCAAATTGACATGTAATCTTTGCCGCTTCTTCAGGGCTGTTATTCATAAAATCTACTGCCTCTGCCACTGCGTCACACAGGGCCTGATATAATTCCGGGTTATCATTATGCATCTTTTCAGACGCCACCCCTACAATAAAGGAACCTTCAACACCCCATGCATCTGCCACATCTTTAATTTCATGCAGCTTGTTATCTTCCCGCTCCTTGAAAATATAAGGGCTTGAAGTCAAATGGCAGGAAACATTCCCGCTCTGCAGGGCTGTCATTCCATCGGGATGCGCCATGGCAACAATATTAGAGTCCAGAGCATGAGGATCATGTCCCGCGTTTTCCAATGCCATAGCCAGAAGAATATGCTGGAACGAACCAATGTTTACAAGTGCAATTTGGTTGCTGCTTCCAATCAAGTCATCAAAAGATTTGATATTCTCGTCATTGGTCATAATTCCATGTTCCTGTCCTGACAGGTTGGTAAAGATTTTATAGCCTACCCCTTTGGTCACTCCAGTAACGGCCGGCCCAACGCCCATAAATCCGGCGTCAATGCTGCCGCCTGAGATTCCTGTGTTAATATCCGCCCCGGAACTCATCTGATTCCAGGTAACCGTTACTTTATTACCTGTTGCATCTTCGTAGGCTTTCTCTATCAGGCCCTGTTCCTGAATAATTCCCAGAGGCGCATATGCAAGGCCATATTGATATGCGATATTCAATACTGCCTCTTCACCTTGCGCGCTTTCTTCTTGTTCCGCCTGATTCTGCTCTTTGGGAGCATCTTTTGTCTCCTCCCCCTTCCCGCAGCCGGCAATCAGGAACATGAAGCTCATACACATTGCTGCAATCCTTACTCTCTTTTTCATCTCTCTCGTTTCTCCTCTCCTACTACTTCATTTTATCCAAACAACGCATTATTCTGCCGTTTCTTACTTCCTTTCCTGCAGTTTCATACGCTGGATTTTTCCATTATAAGTACGTGGGATTTCATCAATAATTTCTACCTCTTTCGGCATTTTATTTCCGTCAATATGCTTTTTCAAAAATTCAAACAGTTCTTTCTGCTGAAACGTTTCCGGATCCCGCACAGCCACAAACAGTTTGGGAACCTGCCCTGAAAGCTTGTCCTCCTTTGGGACACAGGCACAGTCTATAATCTCCGGATATTTCCTGACACTGGCTTCAATTTCCTCTGGGGCAATCTTGATTCCCTTGTAATTGATAACATCGTCCTTTCTCCCTATCATATAGACATATCCCTGCTCATCAATATAACCTAAATCATTGGTATATACATAGCCCTTCTGCATAATCTGCTGCGTAAGTTCCGGCTGTCCCCAATATCCTTTCATGTTCATTGGGCCTGCCGTTGCCAGAAGCCCCATATGTTCCTTGGATGATTCTATCGGATTCCTCTTTTCATCTGTGACAATAAATTCTGCATTTCTGGTGGGCTTCCCGATACATCCTGGCTTATTTCTTTCCTTATTAAAATCCAGCACGCAGGTTCTGCCAGATTCTGTGGAACCATAGAAATTATATAATCTTGCAGATGGAAAATGTGAAAGAAGGATTTCTTTAACACTCTCATTCAACGCCTCGGTCCCCACCTGAATATAATCAATCTGAGGGGCAATCTCTGTAAGCTTTTTTCCTGCCAACTTCTCTAATACCATAACTGCACTGGGAGATACGTCCATGGCAGTAACCTGGTATTTCTCAATCAGCTCGAAGATCTGTTTCGCCCATGAAACGCCTTCTATTAATACTACCGCATGGCCGCCAAGCATATTGGCATAACAGCACCGGATTCCATGAGAATGGCTGAGCGGAAGGGGTATCAATTCCACATTGTTTTCCTTCATTTCCGTTCCATATCTAACATTCTCAGCCAGAGCAATATTATTTTGATTTGTCACCTCAATTCCCTTGGAAACTCCGGTTGTCCCTGTTGTATATAAGATCTCAGCGGTCTCCTCTGCTTTTGGAAATACATACGTCTCCAAAGACTCCTGTTCAGCAGGCAGCAATTCTTTTTGAAGCAGAACAGACGCTGATATCATCTTTACCTTTACTTCATATTTCGTGTCGCAAATAAACAAACCTGCAGCCGTATCTTCCAGAATTTTTTTCACTCGTTCCTCCGACGCCCTGTGTTCCACAGGAACAAAGACCGCTCCTGCCAGCTCACATGCCAGGTCACAAATAAGAAATTCCGCATCCTGGGTACATTCCACCATTACGCAGCTTTTGCCTGCCACGCCCATAGATTTCAGAATCTGCGCCGCCTTTTTTATCTGTTCCCAGACTTCTCCATAGGTATATGCGCCTTTTTTATCTGCAGCGCAGAGCTTGTCTGGGTTTTTCCCTGCATGATCCGCCACAATTTCCACAATCGACTCAAACATTTTAAGCCTCCTCTGACTTATTTATTAAGATACTTTCCAACAATGGCATAATATTCTTCTGCCTTTTCATCCCAGGATGCATATTCTGCTTCTCCCCGGCGATCCTTAAGTCCATAGTTTTTCATTAAATATTCCCCATATACCTTGGTGAATTTAAAGGAACCTTTCACGTTTGTATGGTTAATATCTTCAAAATCTGTCTTTATGTCAAAACCAAAGCTTTCAAACATATCTTCTTCATTACAATCCACAAACTCAACGCCATACTCTTTTACGATATCGCCTGCATAGTTAATCTTGGCCAGATTTTTCTCACGGAGTATCGGTACAGCCACAAACTGGACGGGAACCTCTTGCTGGGTACACCATTCCAGGAATTCCCTTAGAGCCGCTTCATTATTTTCCCCGATCTTTTCTCTTTCCTCTGTTGAGATATGCTCCGTCTTTTCCTTCTGTTTCTTCTTCATAAACTTACTTTGATAATTAGAATTAATATAAGAAGGACGGGTCTGGGTAAAATCTTTTTCTGTCAATTCCTTCCATCTGGGATGAAACTGGATGATCGGCAGATAAAACTGCATTTTCTCCATCCCGGTCACACCTGTATATTTACAGTAATTTTCTATCATATCAAGATAATTCATAGAAAATTTCATATTATCAATCAAAAGATGTACTTTATTATTCTCCTTATCTATATTAGCAAAGGGGGTGATATCCATCACCAGGACTTTCGGTTTCTGGGTTTTCAGCACCTCAATTGCCACATTTTTCATTGTGCTGCCAGGCATGGAAGAAGTTGCCACTTCTGAAGTAGCAATCCCTAGTTCCTCCCAGGCAAAGGCTCCCTGCCAAAACTTATATGTATGGCTGTTTCCAATAAATACAGCGTCTAACGTGTTGTCCGGCGTATCATAGAACCCTTGGAACATCATCTCTGAATACTCCTCATCCGGTCCTAATAATTCCCGCAAACCCAAAAACAAGACAAACCCCATGAAAAAAAACGCAAAGGTTCCTGCTATCTTCTTTATCATTTTCAATTAGTCTCCTTAAGCATTTAGCAAATATGCTGTTTTCAAATTTGAATCAGCGATTAAAACTGCTGATAAATGAATGCACTGCTGTCATATGCCGGTCCATACATTCCAAAAACGACTACAAGATAAAATGCAGTCCAAAAAACCAGCCAGCGGAACATAAATCCCTGAGATGCAATACTTTCACGAATCCGAATACCTCTCTCATGAGCGATATCCACAAACAGCACAAGGACTGCCATCAGAAACACCACCAACAGATCCCATCCGTCAAGCCCCATCGTAAAAAGTGTTCCATCCACCATCTGCCACGGCATAGGAGAGGAAAACACTGCCTTAATCATAAAAACTGCCACGGTACCTGAAACAGCTCTTGGAAAAAATCTGCCAAAGGAACAAAGCATAAAAGTCCGTACCATTTGGAACAGCTTCCATCCAAAGGATTCGGATTTTACATGAAATAGTGCCAGTCCCTTTTGATATACTGATTCCAATAAAATCCCCGCTGTGATGATACTTCCGTTCCATATTCCATATGCTACATACTTCCACTCAGAACCATGCCAGAATCCCACCAGGAAATACACAATAAACATCGCCAGAAATGAAGGCAGTTTTTTCCCAATGTAGTTTCCAAAAATCTTCCTGGATTTTCTTCCCATAGAACCAAACTTTTTGGACAAAGATAATGGATAGAAAATATAATCCCGCATCCACGCTCCCAGGGTAATGTGCCATCTGCGCCAAAATTCTTCCATGGACTTTGCAAAGTATGGCTGCCTGAAATTCTCTTCCAATTGAATTCCAAATATCTGGGAAACCCCTGTGGCAATATCCATACCGCTTGAAAAGTCAGCATAAATCTGCAGCCCGTATCCCATTGCAGCAAAAAGAAGAACCATTCCGCCATAATCATTATAATGATCAAAAATTTCGCTGACTAAAATACCGATACGGTCTGCAAGAATCAATTTCTTCATAAATCCCCACAGAATCAACTGACATCCATATTTCAGTCTTTGGGAATCAAATGCATGTCCCTCTGAAAGCTGTGCCGCCAGTGCATCATATCTTGCAATGGGCCCTTGGACAATTTGAGGAAAGTAGGACATAAAAAGAGCGAATTTCAGGATATGATGATCCGCCTGGTACTTTCCACGGTAAATATCAACCATATAAGCAATTGACTGTAAGGTATAAAAGGAAATCCCCAGCGGAAGCAGCAAATCCAGCGTAAGTTTGCCAGCATCTATCCCAAAATGTGCCAGCAGCGGCGAGGCATTTCCTAAAAAGAAATTATAATATTTAAAAAATAAAAGCGCCCCCAGAACAATCAGTATCCCCAAAAAAAGAATCCATTTTTTCTTCCTGGTAACGGAAAGACGGTAACTCTTTCTGTCAGCGGCCGTCAAATCCTGATGCAGTTTTAAATATTCTGCAGCTTTCTTATTCTTACTCTCCAGCGCAAGTCCTATGAGCCATGTAACAACAGTCGTTCCTGCAAGGGCGGCGGCAAGATAAGCGCTGTTCCACCAATAGAACAGATAGCTCGCCAGCAGAAGAACCACCCAGCGGTAATTTTTTGGCACAACAAAATAAACTGCACAGACTGCTGCCACAAATGCCAGAAAAAGTGCAGTCACAAACTCCATATCTTACATTTCCTCCTGTAGTTTGTGAATCAGTTCCATCATTGCTGCCGGTGAATTAAAGTTCTCTGGCAATAATTCCTCTACAGAAATTTCCACCTCAAATGCCTCGTTAAGTTCTCCAATAATAGCAATAATATCAAAAGAGTCAAGCACTCCGTCATCTATAAGTTTCGCATTGCCATTTCTAAAATCAACGTCGGATCTTACTTCCTCTAAAATTTTATATAATTCTTCCATCATTCTCTCTCCTATTCTCTTCTGCTTATTTTTATTTCTTCATTAATACTCCATTTATGACTTCTCAATTATAGTCATGAATTGTGATAAAAATTTGAGATTAGTGAAAAAAGGCAGTCTGACGGCCTTTTATCAGCCATATCCTGCAAAAAGCGTCTATTTTTATTTTCACGAATCGTGTATTTTTATTGAATACTTTCAGGATTTGTGATACTCTGAATGAAAGCGTATTTTGACCAATAAAAGAGAGCATCGTCTTTTACCAGATTTGCAGAACGGGGGGAAGATATGAAACAGTCCGAAGAATTACGAATGACTTATTCCGGTATTATTAATCAGAACGGACAGAAAATTGTCCGGGTTTCTTTTGAAAGGGGAAACGATTACGCAGAAGGCATTTTGCCCTCTGGTAACATTGAGAAATCTTCTGGATTCTCTTCGGAGGAAACAGAAGGTTTAAGCCGATATCTGCTGCAAAATGCAGAAGATATTATGGAACGTGCAAAACAGGTGAATCCGCTTCGGGGCTTAATGGGGAAAAATTAATCCTTCCCCTCCCCCGCAGCTATGTATTTTATCGGTTTGCCTGGTTTCCGCATTTGGGACATATATTGCCCTCCTGATAGGTAAAACCACACCGATAACAGCATTTCACCTCATGCATTTCTTTTGCCAGATAGGAAATACTTCTGGATTCTGGCTTTTCCTGAAGGTAAGCAACAAACTTATCCAGCACTTCCCCAAAATTTTCTAAATCTTTTGCAGGAATTCCCCCTGGAATTTTGGTTTTTATGCCGTTACTCCGGCCCACGTAAATTCCACGGTTTAAAAGCCCTGTATTTCCCTGAATTCCTGTTATGGTGCGCACAGGAATTTTTTCACTGCTGAATGCGCTGTTATAGAAAATGTGATCCGGCGTCAGAAGAAATCCTTCCCGCCCATTTTTTCTTCCAGAAGAATCGCAAATCAAGATCGGATACTCATACCGGCTCCGGTCTGCCGCATAAGTATTCAATGCATTTGCTGAAATCTCAGCCTCTTCCGGCTCCCAGTCCCCGCGCATAATCTTACGTACCTCATAGAAATGAAGACGCTGTGAATCTTTAATTCTGCCCTTCAATTCCTCTTTCAGCTTCTCCACCAGCAGGCCGCATTCATCCATTTTCAGTTTTGTCAGACGCTTATCAATCATTTCCAGGGTATTGGTTTTTAATTCCGGCAGGAATGCCCCTCCCTCAATTGTCTCATAAGCCTCTGCCGCCTCATCAAAGGTCATCCCCATGATATTGGGACAAATCTTATCAATTGCCGCCTCATCCAGCTTCCAAATACGGTCCTTAATTTCCTTGCGCATAGGCTCCGCATCTTCTTCAGGAAAACCTTCTTTCAACTGATTTAACATATTCATAAGGCTCTTCCGGTCACTTTTTTTCACCCGGCGCATCATGCGTTCCAATTCTAACTTGCTGGCATTCTTCCGTTTCTCTTTTAGTATTTCTTCATAAGGAGACAAATCCACATCCTGATACTGTGACAGCTTTTCCCGAACGATACGGTACTGATTCTGGTTCATACTGGCAGGCGCTGATTCCGCCAACTGCTTTGCTTCGATTTTTCCCCGGCTTCTTCTCACTTCTTCTAACTGCTGCAGTATCTGAGTTTTCTCCTGCTGGGGCGCCTGGGACTTTTCTATCTCAGCTATAACTTTTGTGATCACTCCATAGGGTTTCTCCCGGCAGCTCTCCGCCTTATGCCGGATTTCTTCTGTCTCTTTCCGTCCCACTGCCAGGGCAATCTGCCTGTCATAATCCGATTTTTGGGAATGATCTAATTCTGGCTCAGACTGAATCTGTCTCTTTAGCTCCTGTATCTGCCGCAGAGACATACGATCCAATACCTTCATTCTCGCATCATACTTATCCACAGCCGTCTTTGCCTGTTCCGTGGCTGCAGAGTGATACTGGCCCTCCTGCCGGGAATACACTGAATGCTTTCCTTCCCCGGTTTCCCTTTGTGAAGTCTGAGTACTTCCAGGACCATTTTCTGACGTTGTGGGAGAAATTACAGACTGGCTGCCTTGGACTGTTCCCGCTTCTGGCAGGGCTTTGAAAACTTCCTTCCGCTTCACGCCTTCTCTCTGGCTGTCTGCATAAACTTCCCTGCCATGGCTGAACGCCTCCCGGTTCAAATCTTGAGATGTATCATTGTTGTTCTGTCTGCGCAGCAATTCCTGAATCCGCCTCCGGTAAGGTTCCGCCTTCTTCATTGGATAGAAACCTGCTTCCAGTTTCCCATCCAATTGAAGAAGCTCTTCCTCTGTCATATCTTCCATTTCTGCACAGGCACGCTCAATGGTTTCCGGTTCTTCTTTTTTCCCCCGCTCCCATTCATATTCATTAAAATGATAATTTGTGGTACGTTCCCCTGCGCTTCCCAAAAGATCCTGATAATCTTCATATGCTTCCTTGTCACTGCCGAATTTCAGAGAATAAACATCCCCCTCCATCAACAGCCTTCCTGGTCTTGGCGTATAGAAACTGTTGCACTCCTGGCAGGTATAAGCCCTTGCCAGATAGACTTTACCTTCCTGGGTATCTACCAGATATTCCTGCCCTTCCGGATAAATCACCATAAACAGCTTCTCCCCGCATTCCGGACAATGGAAGCCAGTCTGGTAGAAATTATTTCCCAGCCGGGCGGCATGTTTCTCATATTCTGTAAGTTCACTTTTGGCAAAACTGCGCCTTTCCATCTCCCAACATATTTTATGCCACAGACCAAGATGTTCTTCCGTCTGAGGTTCTTCTTCCTCTTCTACTTCCTGAGCCTTGCGTCTCCCTTCTTCTATAGCTGCCTGAACCACTTCTTCATAAGTAATCTGAATATTATCTTTATAGAACCGGAAATTATCATCCCGGAATCCTGGGGTAATCTTCATATCTTTCAATATTTCATGAAAAAGATTATTCAACTGGCTGTAATCCTGATCTACTCGGATTCCTTTTATGACGCCCCATTTTCCAAAAGCATATAAGGCCATATTAAGAACATTGGTAAGATATTCATTCTCCTCCACTGGCTCCGTATCTTCCTCCCGGTCCGGCAGCTCAATAATGTTCGTATTTACTTTCCGGTTATCAAAATTAAAGACCAGGGAACGGACACTGCCGGAAAGAATTAAAAAATTATTGAGCACTACGAATTTTTCATTCCATACAACATTTACCTTCATTGCCTTTAGCATACGCCCAAATACATTTTTAAGTTCACTGTTTGCTTTTAGCAGAATCATGTCAAACCCTCGATTTCTATATACATATGATACTTATATTATAGCAACAAGTTGTTTGAGTGACAATCTTTTACATACATATTTTTACCCAGGGCTTTTTAATAAGAAGTGAATTGCCGATACATTTGATAAAATGAATCTGGAAAGGAGACTTCGCATGTTTTCTGACATTGACACAATTATCTTTGATCTAGACGGCACCTTATTAGATACACTGACAGATCTGACCAACAGCGTAAATTACGCAATGCAGGCTTACCAGTTTCCCACCTACTCCCGTGATCAGGTACGCCAGATGGTTGGAAACGGCGTTCGGGTTTTAATGGAACGTGCCATTCCCAAGGGAAACTCTTTTGACCAATTCGAAGACTGCCTGAAAACCTTTAAAGAACATTATGAACTGCATAAAAAGGACAATACATCCCCATTTCCTGGGATCTTAGAATTCTTAAAAGAGGCTGACGCCGCTGGATTTAAGCTGGCTGTCGTATCTAATAAATTTGATTTGGCGGTCAAGGAACTGTGCAGAGATTTTTTCTCCCCGTATATCGCCACAGCAATCGGAGAATCTGCTCAGACCGCCCCTAAGCCAGCGCCTGATACCGTTTTTAAAGCCATGGAAGAATTACATTCCATCCCTGAGCGCTGCGTTTACGCAGGGGATTCTGATGTGGACATTTCCACTGCGAAGAATGCTGGAATTCCCTGTATCAGTGTAAGCTGGGGATTCCGTTCCCGGGAGTTTCTGGAAATGCACGGCGCCTCCGTTATCGCCAGCACAGTAGATGATATGAAAAAAATTATTTTCCCCCATATATAAAACAATCAGGATGCCAAAGCTTATTGTTTTGGCATCCTGATTGTTCTTTTACTCTTCTTCCTCGTCTAATTCTAAGTCTTCCTCTTCCTCATAATACTCATCTGAGGGAATCTCTTTCAAGGTTACCGCCTCTTTCAGCAGTTCAATGGCCTTCTCCCTCACAACCTCGGTTTTTACATTCACCTCACCAAAACCTTCTTCAAACTCTTCCACGCTCTCATAATCGTTATCCTTAGCCAGCTTCTCTGCCATCTTCGAATATTCCTGATCGGTAAGTTCTACGCCCTCCTGTTTCAGCACTGCCTGGCTGATCAGATAATTATTTACCTGTTCTTCCACCATTTCTTTGATATCTTCCTCGCTCATGAAGGTTTCCAGAAATTCTTCGTATTCCATACCCTGCATTTCAGCAAATGCCTGATATCCCGATACATTATCTTCGTAGAAGAAATCGTACAGTTCCTGGGGATATCCCTTAATTTCAGCTTGTTCTGTCACAAGCCGCAATGCGTGATCGCCTGCCTCCATCTCAGAATCAGACTTTGCGCCTTCTTCCAGCTCTTTTTTTACAGAAGCCTCATAATCTTCCAGAGTCTCATAATCAGAAACGCTCTTCACAAAATCCACGTTATATTTTGGTTCTACCTGTTTGCTGACAGAATTTACTTTTACTGTAAATTCAGCCTCTTTCCCTGCCAATTCCTCATCATAATCTTCCGGAAACGTCATGGTAAAGACAACCGTCTCTCCTGCTTTTTTCCCAACCAGGTTTTCTTCAAACTCCGGCAGAAAATCTCCCGCTCCAAGCTGCAGCTCACTGTCTGTTTCACTTCCGCCCTCAAATTCTTCACCGTCTATGGTTCCGGTATAATCAATATTAAGGACATCTTCCTCTTTTGAAGCCCTGTCTACCTCTTTCAATTCCACATTCTCTGCCAAGGTCTCCTGGATATATTCCTCCACCTCTTCCTGAGTGACCTCTTCCACGGATGGATAAGTTACTTCCAATCCTTTATAATCTCCAAGTTTGACATATTCTGCCACATCAAAATCTAATACATCATCCGTACTGGCAGTGTCCTGCGGACTGTCTGCATTTTCTGTTTTCTCTGTTTTTTTGTCATTGTTTCCTGCACAGCCTGCCGTCATCATCACTGCCGCCAGTACCGCCGCTGCCAGTATGTATTTACGTTTTATCATTTCTTACCTCCTGCTGCTAATTTTATATCCTTCATATTAACATTATCACATACATTTTGACAGGCTTTTTTGAAAAAAATTTGAGGAAATTTTGAAAAATCTGTGTCCTATATTTTTTAATTTGAAAACGGAGCAGCCTTTTTACTGCTCCGTTCTTTATCATTCATTTTTATGAAGGAAACTTTTCAAAATTTCCATCCCGGCAGTACGGCGCCAGTTCCATCCGAATAAACCATCCCTGTTCATGATCGCAGACAGGACATTTCTGAGGCGCTTCTGTCCCTTCCTGGACATGGCCGCAATTTAAACACATCCATTTTGTTTCTACTTTGGAAACAAATAGCTGATTGTCCTTCAAAAGCTGGGCAAAGGCTCCAAAACGGTCTCCATGAAGCTTTTCAATTTCTGCAATTAAGCGAAATTTAGCCGCTGCTTTTCCAAATCCCTCCTCCTGTGCTTTATCCGCAAAGTTCTTGTAGACATCATCATGCTCCTCATATTCATTGTGCTGAGCCTTATCTAACAGATCCGAAATATTTGGACTCAAATCCACCGGATATCCGCCGTCAATATGAATGGTTTCCCCAGCCAGTTCTTTTAATTGGTTGTAAAATACTTCCGCATGTTCTTTTTCTTGGTCTGCTGTAAATTTGAAAATGTGCTCAATCACATACAATCCCTGGTTATTTGCCTGGGCCGCTGCGAAGGTGTAACGGTTTCTTGCCTGGCTCTCTCCTGCAAATGCACGCATCAGATTCTTCATCGTCTCGCTCTGTTTAAAATCCATTGCCATAATGTTTCCTGCCTTTCTATCTTTATACAGGAATATCATGTGCAGAAATGGAAACTTTATACAATATATCAAAAAAATCAGACCCTTTTTCACTGTAAAGGATCTGATTGGTATGTTTTAACACAATTTTATGGGGCAGGCATTCCTCATGTCCAGAGGACATTCATAAATATTCCCCGTATCACCCTTTCCGATATAGGAAAGCGGACATTTTCTGCAGTTTCCATTGGTAAAATCAGAGGCAACCTCAAATTCTAAAACCGCCTTGCGCACACCGTTAGATGAAATCATTTCATTTATGTTTTTCCAGCTCAAAACCTGGCTGCAGCCTATACATTTATCCATGCCCTGGGCAACCGGCCTTCCACAAGTTGGACAGGCATAATACATCTCGTCTCTGGTGCCGCGCGCTTCAACCACTTCCGCCGGAAAAGCCCGGATTAATTGCGCTCTCACATCATCACTCTGCATTTCTTATCCTCCTGAAATACCGTTTTTAAATTAATGACTCATACAGCTTTGTAATATCTTCCACACTGGTTTCCTTAGGATTTCCAGGCCTGCAGGCATCATCATACGCCGATTGTGCAAGGAACGGAATATCCTCTCTTTTTACAATTTCTTTCAAATCGGCTGGTATTCCGACATCTATTGACAGCTTCTTTACCGCGTCAATTGCAGCCCTGCGGTATTCTTCCTTGGACATAGCGTCAACGCCTTCTACTCCCATAGCCCTTGCAATTTCCCGGTATTTCTCACCCGTAGCTTCTGCATTGTATTCCATAACCGTAGGCAGGATAATCGCGTTCGCCACTCCATGGGGCGTATCATACAGCGCTCCCAGCGGGTGGGCCATAGAATGGACAATTCCAAGTCCCACATTGGAAAAGCCCATACCTGCTATGTACTGTCCCAATGCCATGTCTTCTCTGCCTTTCGGTGTATTCTCCACCGCGCTGCGCAGGCTTCTTGCAATAATTTCAATTGCCTTCAGATGGAACATATCAGACAGTTCCCATGCTCCTGCTGTAATATATCCCTCAATGGCGTGGGTCAGCGCATCCATGCCGGTTGCGGCTGTAAGCCCTTTTGGCATGGAGGACATCATATTCGGATCCACAAATGCCACCACAGGAATATCCTTGGGATCTACGCACACCATTTTACGATTTTTTGCCGCATCTGTAATAACATAATTAATGGTAACTTCTGCCGCGGTGCCTGCAGTAGTTGGCACTGCAAAAATGGGAACTGATTTCTCTTTTGTCGGCGCCACTCCCTCTAAGCTTACCACATCTGCAAAATCTGGATTATTAATAATAATGCCAATTGCCTTTGCGGTATCCATGGAAGATCCGCCTCCAATTGCAATCAAATAATCTGCGCCTGATTTTTTATATGCTTCCACACCAGCCTGGACATTTTCGATGGTTGGATTTGGCTTAATATTGGAATATACCTCATAGCTTAATCCATCCTTATCCAGAACATCCAGCACTTTTTTTGTCACTTCAAATTTAATCAAATCTGGATCAGAACACACAAATGCCTTCTGAAATCCCCTTCCTTTTGCTTCCGCCGCAATTTCCTGGATTGCTCCCGCTCCATGATAAGATGTCTCATTCAATACAAATCTGTTTGTCATTCTTTTCTCCTTTCTTCCGCACAGGTTTGAATTTTCCAAAAGACTCCGTAATGTAAAACTCCATATAAGTCTCTTTCTATTATCACTCTTTTTTCCTAGAATTTCAATAGAAAATCTTATACATCCATTAAATGACGCAAAACATGGGCATGATAAAGTATTTAGGGAAATTTAAAAATGTGAATAATATATCAGGCTATGCCTCCTGCCCTGGGAAAAATCATAGATACATGCAAAATGGCATAGCCTCTATAAAAAGAAGGGATATTAGATAGTATAATGGAATGCCATGAAGATTTAAATAGAATTTTATTATATTTATTTATAATTTTATGACCTGAGCTGTACAACGGGATTCATCTGCTATGTTATGTTTTCTTTTTTCTCCCGGATCAGCGCTTCCTTTTCCTTTCTGGAAAGTTTCTTAATCTTTACCTCCCGGCTCATGGCTTCCTGCCTGGTATCATATTCCTCCTGATAAACCAGCTCTACAGGGGTACGAACCCTGGTATATTTTCCGCCTTTTCCTTCATTATGGGCCTTCAGCCGTTTCTCAATATCATTTGTCCATCCTGTGTACAAGGTTCCGTCACTGCACCGCAAGATATAAGTAATATTCTGCTTTTCTGCCATAAAAATACTCACACTTCCTTATGTAAAGAGACTGCAGGCAGTCTCCTGTATGCAAAGCAGCAGCAAAAGCAGGTACCTCTTCTATGTTCTGATATTGTCATAATCAATTCTGGGTTTCACGGTAAAAAAATTCTGCTGCGAATTGTCTATACAGATAATTTATGAAAAAAATACTTTTTTGTGCCTGTTTCCTTCTCTGTGCTTTTTCGTTCTAACATAGTCTAACATGAATATTCCCATTTCACAAGACTGCACAAAATGGAGCAGACTGCATATGCCGCCTGCTCACTAAGCTTTATAATATTACTCCGGCGGTTAAATATCGACGTTTTTACTTGCTTAAATTTCCATCTGCCGCGTTGTCATCAATCGTTGTAGCACTCGCTACAACTCATTCTTCCGCCTTGCAGATGAAAATTTATTCTTCGTAAAATTCGTCGACATTTAACCGCCGGAGTAATAGTTCCTATTGCAGATATTGCATTGGATTTACTGGAGAACCATCCTTCTGCAATTCAAAATAGAGGTTGGCTCCTTCTACGGAATAATATTTCGTGGGTTCACTGACATACCCTAATGTTTCACCGCTTTCCACATAATCTCCCTGATTTTTGGGGCTTTCTTTTAACTGCCCGTAAATTGCGCTGTAACCATCTCCCATATCCACTGTCATGGTAGTCCCTGTTTCCGCACTTGTTTCTATGGAAGTTACCTTGCCTGCTGACACTGCTTTCACAGGTGTATTGACTTCTGCTTGGATAATTACAGCCGGATTGTATTTGTACTGATCCAGCGTTGCAAAATATACTGTCTGATCCATACTATAATTCAGTACTACGTTACCCTGCAGAGGCCAATTCAGGTCTGCTGCCGCGTCAAAATGAAATTCCGGCTCCACAGGAGCCTGTGTCTCTGCTACTACCTCTGGCTCATCCATAAAATCATCATCTTTAGGTGAAATAATGCCGGATACAGCTTCTGTCTCTTCTTTTTCTTCCTTTTCGTTCTCCTTAGCTTCTGCTCTCTGTTCCGCTTCTTTTGCTGCCTTTTTCTTTGCTGCCTCTTCCGCTTTTGCCTTTTCCCTGGCCGCATCTTCTGCCTTAGCTTGCTGAATCTGCTCTTTCTGCTCTTTTGCCAGTTCTTCTTCCTGCTTCTTCTCCTGCTGGGTATAATACATACCAGTCATTCCAAAAGCTGCAACCACCATGATCACCGCTGCAATAATATAAGATTTCCGATTAAAAAATGCTGCTGCTCGTTTGTTTCTCATCCTGTCACCTTCCATTTCTGATTGTTTTTCCTTGTTAGTTTTTCCAGAAAAATAAGGTTTATACAGGATTATAAGAATTATTGCAATGTTTTTTGTTTATTATCCAAAATCATTCCCGACTATTTTCTTTTGTAATTTCAACATTTTTATAATAATATTGAAGAATCTCCTGGTAATCACTGCCCCCCTCTGCCATAACATTAGCGCCATACTGGCTTAAGCCCAGGCCATGTCCAAGTCCTTTTGTGACAATACGCACCTTCCCTTCCACTTCTTTTATGTAACAGCATGCAGAATTCAAATCCAGACATGCCCTGAACTCTTCCCCTGTGATAGTTTTTTCCCCTGCCTGTATCTCCAGGGCATAACCGCTGGAATCTCGTTTGGAAACAGACAGCAGGTCCGTAACGTTCTCTTCTGTTATTCCGGTATCCGGACATGCCTGATTCAGCTTATCTGTGAGTTCTTTTTTTTCAAGAAATATTACCTTTAAAAAATCCCTGGAGGGAATATCCATATCACTTTCCACACTCTCAAGATAAGGCAGGCTGTTCCCGAACGCTTCCTCTGCATTTCTGGTCTTTCCTGCGCTGACTGCATGAAACGCAGTCTGAATCAGCTCTTTCTTGTAAGTCAAAACCTCCCCTTCGGTGGCCTCCAGGGCCTCCTCCAGCCTCTGGTAATTTTTCTCAAACCCATCCTGCCCCCAGAGTGTCAGCATTTCTTCCCGTGACATGGATTCCGGTAGTTCCTCTTCGTGTTCCGCTGCATTGAGCAGCTCTGTCCTTGCAATCACTGCCTGGGCTTTTACTGCCTCGGGCTCACGATCCAGCGGTATTTCCCGGGCTACAATGCCTGCAAGGTATTCTTCTACTTCGATTTCCTGCCCAGCCATATCAACAGTAAGAGGCAGATCCTCCTGTGTCAGCTCTTCCGTCCTTTTAGAATCCACATCGGCTGCATTTCCTTGAAACAACAGGGTGACAATATAGGGAGCTGTCACGATTAATACGCAGATCGAAAAAAATGTCTTTATTTTCTCTTTCAGAAAAACACCCCCTCTTCAATAATACTCTATGAATAAGAGAGGGCTTGTATGCATAAAAAATCCGCAGAAAGATTCCGCGGATTTTTTATAGTTCCAATCAATTTTTGTAGACACAAAACTATCCAAGTAATGATAAAACACCCTGATTGGACTGGTTTGCCTGTGCAAACATAGACTGTCCGGCCTGTGCAAGAATGTTGTTCTTGCTGTATTCTACCATTTCTTCTGCCATATCAACGTCACGGATTCTTGACTCAGCCTGTTGGGTATTTTCAGCCGCCGTATCCAGATTGTCAATGGTATGTTCCAGGCGGTTCTGGCTCGCTCCCATACGCCCTCTTGCCGCAGAAACTTTTTTAATGGCCGCATCGATGGTTGTGGCAGCTTTCTGCGCGCCTTCCTGGGTACTCAGATCCACCTTATTTCCATGTTTTTAACGTTATAACAATAATAAAACTTTCTGTAATAATAGAAAACAAAAGCTGCAAACAATTGTTCTATTTTTCTCTTGCTTTTTCTATTTCCATGTGATATAGTGTTTTTAGAACGAATGTTCTTAATATAGTTTTCTCATATGGGAATTTATATTAATGCAATCCATAGATTCAGGAAGGAAATGCTTATGAAATTACAGATGGATATGGACTTAATGGAAAAGCTTACGATTTTATCCGACGCTGCAAAATATGACGTTGCCTGCACCTCCAGCGGTGTAGACCGCATGGGAAACGGCCGGGGAATGGGAAATTCTGTTGCTCCTGGAATCTGCCATACATTCTCTGCTGACGGCAGGTGCATTTCCCTGTTAAAAATCCTATTTACCAATGAATGTATCTTTAACTGCGCCTATTGCCTTAACAACCGGGACTCTGACGTACCCCGGGCCGCTTTTACTCCCGAAGAACTGTGTACTATTACATTGGAATTTTACCGCCGGAATTATATTGAGGGCCTGTTTTTAAGCTCTGGTATTATGGTCAGCCCTAATTATACAATGGAATTAATCTACCATACCTTATATCAATTAAGGAACACACACCAGTTTAACGGCTATATCCATGTAAAGGCCATCCCTGGGGCTGACCCTGTGCTGGTAGAAAAGACAGGCTATCTGGCAGACCGCATGAGCATCAACCTGGAACTTCCCACTGCTGACAGTCTGAGACTGCTTGCCCCATGCAAATCACGTAATACGATATTAAAGCCCATGCGCCAGATTCAAAACCGTATTACAGATAATAAGCAGGAACTTATTTTATACCGCAAAGCCCCAAGATTTGTCCCGGCAGGACAGTCTACGCAAATGATCATCGGCGCTACCCCTGAAAATGATTATCAGATTATGAGCGTTGCCGAAAGTTTATATCAAAAATTTTCCTTAAAGCGGGTCTTTTATTCAGCCTTTGTAAATGTAAATCATCATTCCATGCTTCCCGCCCTCCCTGGAGGTCCGCCTCTCTTGCGGGAACACCGCCTTTATCAGGCAGACTGGCTGCTGCGTTACTATCATTTTCAGGTATCAGAACTATTATCAGAAGACCGGCCGGATTTCAATATTTTCTTAGATCCAAAATGCGATTGGGCGCTTCGCCATTTAGAATATTTTCCTGTAGAAATCAACCGGGCCAGTTATCAGACACTGCTGCGAGTTCCTGGAATCGGCTATAAATCGGCAGAACGCATTGTAAAGGCAAGGAAAAGGAACCCTCTGAATTTTGATGACTTAAAGAAAATTGGCGTTGTCTTAAAGCGCGCCTTATATTTTATCACCTGCTCTGGTTCCATGATGTATAAAACCAAGCTGGAAGAAAATTATATTTGTGAAAATCTCATGCGGGATAAGACACAGATTCCAAAAGATATTCGGGAAAGCGGATACCGGCAGCTTAGTTTTTTTGACAAAGAACTTCAGAAGGATTTCCAACTAACAGATAGCCAGATTCTGGATGAAATGGCAAGCAATTGCCATTCCTCTTGAAATGAAACTATTTTTCACCACATTTTCACAAAAGGAGGACGTTATGCATATATTTTACTGCGAAGACAGTATCGACGGCATTTTTACAGGCGTTTATGATGCCTGGGCAAGCCGTTATGGACACGCGGACGCAGCGCTTACCACCCAGAAGCCAGACAATTATTCTCTCTTCCATGAATACATTCATGTAGAGACAGACTCTGAGAAAAGCGCGAAAGTTGCGCGCACCCTACAGACACGAATGGGAACAGAAACTTATGAAGAAATCTGCCAGGCTGCCTCAGCATTGGAAACACCCTCAAAAAGAAAAAATACACGCAACAAAGCGGACGCCATCTATAAGACGATCGTCCTGGCCTTATCCCTGCCAGACAGCAGCAAGGTTCTGAATTATTTAGGTGAGCCTTACGTGAACCAGGTATTCCAGCTTTCCCGGAGTACTTTCAATGAAGCCCATCATCTTCTGGGATTTCTTCGTTTTCAAGAATTAGAAAACGGTATTCTCTTTGCAAAAATTCATCCGAAAAACAACGTACTTCCTTTTTTAGGAGAACACTTTGCGGATCGGCTGCCACAGGAAAATTTCATGATATATGACGAGAACCGATGTCTTGCCGCACTGCATCCCAAAGGAACAGGATTCTTCCTTACAGACACCCAGGAACTTGATCCCAAAGCTCTGCAGCGATACTCCAAGGAAGAACAAGAATATCAAAAATTATGGTGCAGGTTTTTTGATACCATAGCCATTGAAGCCAGGATCAATCCCAAGCTTCAAAATCAAAATCTGCCCAAGCGTTTTCAACAGGATGTAGTGGAATTTCAGCGAAAATAAATATCTATCTTTTAGGGATCAGCCAATCTGTTCTCCACCACTGTACAAAAGCAGCAGATTGGATAATTCCGCAAACTGTTCCAAAGTCAGGGCCTCCCCCCTGACATTGGCAGGAAGCCCCATCTTCTCCAACGCTTTTACAACCTGCTGCTTCGTATACGAAATTCCTGCTGCATTATTCAGGCCGTTTACCAGAGTCTTCCTGCGCTGGTTGAAGGATGCGCGGATTAAGGCAAACAACAGCTTTTCATCGGCAGTCTGTACCTGCGCTTCATTATGCCTGGTAAGGCGGATAACTGCACTGCCTACATTTGGCCGCGGCATAAAACAATTTGGAGGTACATTCGCTACAAGTTCCGGCTTGGCATAATACTGGACTGCAAGAGATAAAGCGCCATAATCTTTGGTTCCAGGTCCAGCCTGCATTCGTTCCGCCACTTCTTTCTGTACCATAATGGTAATGCTGTCAATGGGAACATGGCTTTCAAACAATCCCATAATAATGGGCGTAGTGATATAATAAGGCAGGTTCGCCACTACTTTCAGAGAATTTCCCTGATTTTTCTCCTGTACAAGACGATTGATATCCACCTTTAAAATATCGTTATAAATGATTTCCACATTATCATATCCGCTTAGGGTGTCTGTAAGAATGGGAATAAGATTCTTATCTATTTCCACTGCCGCTACTTCTCTGGCATGTTCACAGAGATATTGGGTCATAGTTCCTATCCCCGGACCAATTTCCAGAACAAAATCGTCTCTTGATATGTCCGCTGCTTCTATAATCTTCTCCAACACTCTGGGGTCAATGAGAAAATTTTGTCCAAATTTTTTTTGAAAATTAAAATTATATTTTTGTAATACTGCTATGGTATTCTGAGGGTTTCCTAATTCTGCCATATATTCCTCCATTATTTTTTTCAAGAGCTTTCGAGAGAGCTTTAATTCTATTTATTTTATCAAATCTTTACACTTTATCCAACTTTTTTTTACAAGACGTATCCCTATTTATTTCACTCATTAAATTACAAAATCTACATAATTTGACAAGTCAACTATTAGATGATAAAATAAACTTATTAAATACAGGAGGTTTAAAGTTATGAAAGCAACTAAAAAATTACTATGTTTTTTTCTGACATGTATCTTAACCTGCAGCGCTGGTTTTGTATTAAACTGTCAGGAAACTGAGGCGGCATCCACTGTATGGGCGCCTAATAATGTCCGCTGCGGGGTCGGATTAAGGTATTCTGGATCTGCATCCATATCTTTGGTATCTAAATCAGACAGCATTAAGAATCTTAAAGTATATCAAGGTAAGAAAAAAACAAAAAATCTTTTTGTAAGAATGACTTATAAATCCAAAAGTGATTCTTCTCCATATGCGCAGCTTACTTTTTACGCAAAAAAAGCTGGTAACTACAAAATCAAATTTGATGTTTACAAAAGCGCTAAATCAAAGAGATGCAGCCGGACGATTAATGTACATGCCAAGGGTTACGGCACAATCATTTCTGCTGTATCCATAAATGGCAAAAAAGTAACAAGTGATTATAGCAATTATTCTTCTTATTATGCAGGCGCAGGCTCTGCAAAAGTAAAGTTTTCACTTGCCGATGGATGCAAAATCAAAAAAATCAGAGTTTCCCGTTATGACCAGAACGGCCAGGCAAAAAAAGTTTCATTTAAAAATGGCAGTAAAGTAACATTCGGAAAATATGGTTTCTCTTCTGACACCGATTATTCCTGGCAGAAGGGCATGTGGTCAACTACTACCTTTGAGATTACATATAAGAACAAATATGCCCAGAATGTAGACAACAATGAATCTACCATATATTATAATATTTATACCAAAGCATCTAAGTGGTATTAATAATACGAAAAATCAGGCCGCCAACTGCAGGATAATCCTTTTCATAGCTGGCAGACCTGATTTATTTTACCTTTGTAAATAATTGTAACGCATTTTCATAAGCTGCATCTATTACTTCCTGTTGTGAAATTCCGCGTAAGACAGCAATCTCCTCTGCCACATAGGGCAGATTCAGGGAAGAATTTCGTTTCCCCCGGTTTGGTTCTGGAGATAAATATGGACAATCCGTCTCCAAAAGAATCCGCTCCAGGGGAATTCTCTTTACGGTCTCCTTTAACTTTTTGGCATTCTTAAAGGTAACAACACCGCCAATTCCAATGTAATACCCCATTTTCACGTATTCCTCCGCCAGTTCCGGCGAATAAGAATAGCAATGCACCACTCCTGGTATCTGATCTGCATGGATTCCCTTCATCAATTTTAACGTATCTTCCGCAGCCTCCCTGGAATGGATAATCACCGGCAGAGAAACCTCTCTTGCCAGTTCCATCTGCCTGCTGAACCAGAACCGCTGCCTGCTCTGAACCTCAGAATCCTTTTCCCAGTAATAATCCAGGCCAATTTCACCAATGGCCGCTGTCTTTGGATCACTGGCTGTTTCTTTCAGCCATTTATAAACTTCCTCATTCAAATCCTGGATATCACTGGGATGAATCCCTACCGCTCCATAGATAAAATCATATTGATGAGCCAAATCCATCGTGCTTTTACATGCATCATAGTCAGAACCTACGTTGATAATCCTTCCAATTCCGCTGCTTTGCATGGAAGACAGCAATTCATCCCTGTCAAAATCAAATTGTTTATCATCATAATGGGCGTGGCTTTCAAATATCATCCACCCCACATCCTTTCCCCTTAACAAATTTCAGCTCCAGAAGGCATCTTCTTTTCAGGAATCATCAGGGCAAGTTCTCCATTTTCATCCTCAGCACACAAAAGCATTCCCTCTGACAGCACGCCTGCCAGCTTTGCAGGCTTTAAATTTACTAGTACCATAACTTTTTTGCCAACCATTTCTTCCGGAGAATAATACTTGCGGATCCCTGATACAATCTGCTTCACCTGACTGCCGATACGAACCTGGGAACAGAGCAGCTTCTTGGATTTTGGCACTGCCTCACAAGCAATAATTTCTCCCACTTGGAACTGCATTTTCATAAAATCATCATATGAGATTTCCTCTTTGGCAGGGAGATCAATGGCTCCTTCTTCACTGCCGTCAGTTTCCGGTTCTTCTCCCAGGGCACGCTGTTCCGCCTCAAATTCAGCTTTTTGTGCCTGCTGGATAACATCCACTTTCTCCATAATTTCTTTCACATCCAAACGAGCAAACAGAATTTCCGGCTTTTCTGTCACCTTTTTGCCGCTTTCATAAAGGCCAAACCGATCCAATACTTCAAATTCCCTGAGAGATGTATTTAACTGCGCTGCAATTTTCTCCGATGTCTCTGGAAGAAAACTGTGAAGAAGAGACGCCGCAATGGTGATAGATTCGGTGAGGTTATAAAGCACTTCTTTGAGGCGGTTCTTTTTTGCCTCATCCTTTGCCAATACCCATGGTTCTGTTTCATCAATATATTTATTGCTCCGGCGTAAAAGGACAAATACTTCTGAGATAGCGTCTGCCACCCTCAATTGATCCATTTTATCTTTTATTTTGTCTCTTGCCCCTGTGGCTGTCTGCTTCAATTCCTGATCAACAGCTTCCTCTGCCCCGGTCTGTTCCACAACTCCGTCAAAATATTTATTGCACATGGAAATTGTCCGGTTTACCAGATTTCCAAGAATATTGGCAAGATCGGAATTCAGCCGTTCCACTACCAATTCCCAGGTAATAATTCCGTCATTGTCATAAGGCATTTCATGAAGGACAAAATACCGGGTAGCATCCACGCCGAACAGGTTCACCATATCATCTGCATAAATTACATTTCCTTTCGATTTACTCATTTTATCCCCGCCCTGCAGAAGCCATGGATGTCCAAATACCTGTTTTGGCAGGGGCAGATCCAGCGCCATTAAGAAAATCGGCCAGTAAATCGTATGGAACCGAATAATATCTTTACCAATTAAATGCAGTTCTGCAGGCCAGTTCTTATGAAATAGTTCTGTGGAATTCCCCTCTGCATCATAACCAATCTTAGTGATGTAATTCGTCAATGCATCCAGCCATACATATACTACGTGTTTGGGATCAAAATCTACTGGAACTCCCCAGCTAAAAGATGTTCTGGAAACACAAAGGTCCTGCAGGCCCGGCAGAAGAAAATTATTCATCATTTCATTTTTCCTGGATACCGGCTGGATAAATTCGGGATGGCTGTTTATATGCTCAATCAGCCTGTCCGCATATTTACTCATCTTAAAAAAGTATGCTTCTTCCTTTGCAGGCTTTACTTCCCGTCCGCAGTCCGGGCATTTCCCATCCACCAACTGGGACTCAGTCCAAAAGGATTCGCAGGGCGTACAATACATTCCTTCATAAGCGCCTTTGTAAATATCACCCTGTTCATATAATTTCTTAAAGATCTTCGCCACCTGCTGCTCATGATCCTTATCGGTGGTACGGACAAAACCATCATAAGAAGCATTTACCATATCCCAGATTTCTTTCACCTGTCCGGCTATCTTATCCACATATTCTTTGGGTGTGACTCCTGTTTTTTCTGCCCTTTCCTGTATTTTCAGACCATGTTCATCTGTTCCGGTCTGGAAATAAACTTCATAGCCTTCCTGTCGCTTAAATCTTGCAATACTATCTGCCAATATAATTTCATAAGTATTTCCAATATGGGGCTTGCCAGAAGTATAAGTAATTGCCGTCGTCATATAATATTTTCCTTTGCTGCATTTTGTACACATAATTATTCCTCCTTAAAAACCGCCTTCTATGTTTCCATAGAAAGCGGGCAATCTGTTTTTCACATAAACTTCGGACTCACTTACAGATTAATAAATCGATCCGCCTCGTCTGTCAGTGTTCCTGCCACCTTCCGGTTCTCATTCATTGCATCTGCAATTTCACTGATATCCCGAACCAAATCGGAAGTGTTCATTGCCACATTTGTAGCTCCTTTCGCACTTTCTCCTACCGCATTATTAATGTCGTTGACAGATTCCGTAATACTCTCCATTAACTGCTTCAAATTCACAGACATCTCGTTAAACCTTGTAACAGTTTCATTTACATGCACGGCATCCTCGTTATACTGTCTGCCTGCACTTACAAAGCCCTCATAATCTGGAAGGATATTCTCATTAATATATTTTACAATAGAATCTGAACTATTTATTAATTCATTTACCGCTTCAATCACCATATTGTTAATATTCTGGATGTCATTTGCCGCCTCTCTGCTGGAGCTGGCAAGCTGGCTGATTTCATCTGCAACTACGGCAAATCCTTTTCCTGCTTCGCCTGCCCTTGCCGCTTCAATAGATGCATTTAAGGATAACAGATTTGTCTGGTCAGAAATGCTGAGTATCTCATCCGTAAGATCATTTACACGGTCCACGCTTTTACTGCTTTCCATAGCGCTCTGCAGTTTTTCAATAATGCCATTGATGATATCACTGGTATGCTGCTTGTTCTCAACGGCATTTTGCTCCAAGTTCTCCGCACGGGTTTTCATCTCTGCCGCATAATCATACAAGCCCTGGGATGCATCTGATAAATCTATAATATTACCATCTGCAACGCCTACGTTTTCCTTAATGTCTGTTATGGTAGACGATATGGTTTCCATGGATGCTGACAATTCTTCCATCACAGCAGAAATATCGGTAGAATTATCATTCGCAAGAGATACCTTACCTGATACCAGGTTTACAATAGATCCAAGCTGCCCGGAACTACGATTGATCTGCCCCATAATCCCCTGAAGTGTTTCAATAAAGGAATTAATACCGGATGCCAGCGTACCAATTTCGTCCGTACAAAAGCACTGTACACGTTTGGTAAGATCCCCCTGTCCGGAATCAATAGACGCGATCACGCCGCGAAGTTGTGCATTGATATTGATCAGACGTTTACATACCCAGGTCCAGCAGATAAACACGACAAACAGAAAAACAAAAACACTCAGCACAATCAGAAAAATTGCCATGCGGGTCACCTGTTGGTAAACCGTCTTTTGGTGTGCCACAGCTTCTTCCATTCCTGCTTTATTTAAAGAAACCATGACGTCCAGCTCCTCGGTAAGGGCGCTGCCCGCTTCTCTTAAATCTGTATTTGCAAGCTTGGATGCGCTGATTTTCTGCAGGTTCCCGCTTAATTCCAGAACCTGGTCGTAAATTACCAGATAATTTGCATAGTCCGCTTTAAATTTTTCAAAGGAATCTTTTTCTTCTTCGGAAGTTAAGCCTTTCTCATATTGTTCACATAAATCTACAATTTCTGTTTTCAGTGAATCCGCCTCTTCCTCCAGAGACTTTTTTTCCACTAAATTATCTTCCACGATGTGTGCAAACGCCACGCGCCGCAGCATTTGGTAAGCGATGTCTGTCTCATCAATCTGTTCGATACTCAGCGCATAATTTCCAGATATCTCTTCACTTGATTTCATAAGCTGGTTTGCACTTTGTAAACTAACTGCCCCCAATATAATCAGCAGGCATCCCAAAAGCCCAACAGGAATCAAGATCTTATACCGGATGCTTAAATCTTTCAAAAACTTCATGTTTCCTCCTTCTGGTAAATTATCAGTTTTCTCTTTCTTGTATGAAACCATATTGGTATTATTATAATATATTTTTCTTCTCAAGTCATCTAATAAATATACTTTTCTTCTGTCAATCTTTTTGCCACCACCACAAATCTGTTGTTTCCCCCAGAATCCGAACAGGTGGAAAGTGTCAAAAAAGTATCTCCGTATTCCGCGGCAACCCCAGTATCATAAAAAGACAGCTCTTTTATTTTCCGATAGAAGTCCTGGAATTCGTTCTCTGTTTCCGCCTGATAAAACTGATAATAGGGAAATTCATCCTTACCATAAAGCTCCGTCTCAAAAACAGCTAAAATCTGATAGTCCCGCTCCTCATACAGGGTATCAAAGGAAATTTCAGAATGGCCTTTATAAAATTCTTTACTTTTGTAACTGTCCAAGGTTCCGAACATCGAACCGTCTTTCATGTTATGTCCGTAAATGATAAAGTTCGTTCCTGGCGTATGGACATCCGCCTGATTTTTTACAAACAAACATCCATACTTATCTTTTTCTTTATAAAAACTATGGGACAAATAATAGGAATCGTCCTCACACTGCAGAACTGGATAATCTATTACTGTCCCTTTAATGGCAAGCCAGCCGATCAGATCGCTGTTTTGACTATAAAGTTCCTCAAACTTATCCAGGCGCTGTTCCGCGGCTCCCTGTTCCTGAACCTTAACCTTCTCCAATGATATTTTTAATTCCTTCTGTTGTTCCTTGTGCTGAAAAGACAAATAACATGCCTGACCCATTGGGATCAGGCATACGACAGCCGTTAGAAGGAGTATTATTTTTATAAGATGGTATCCCCTTCTTTTTTTCATACGTTTCTCTCCAATCTGCCGGCATGCTCCGCCCCATGCTATAGCAGTACGCAAGCGCCAGAGACAGACAGATGCAAAGCCGTCCTTGTAATTTCATAATTAACTATTATTTTATATCTTCTTTTATTTCTTCAATGATAATTTCTTCTTCCTTCTGATCTTCCACCTGTTCCTCTGAGTCCTCCTCCTGGAAGATAGACTCGCATTTTGCACCGCATTTGGTACAATACACGGCGTCTCCTTCGTTCACGGTGCCGCAGGCAGGACATTTTTTCTTCCCTTTCAGGTCCGCAATCTGGATTTTCAGTTCATCGATCTCCTGCAGAGTTTCCCGGATGAGCTTTATTTCCTCAAAAAATGGCTCTTCATCCTCTTTATGAAGCTCATAGTATTGCTTTCCAATTTCTGTATACTGTTTCTTTACAAAATCTTCTCTTTTCCGTACATCCATATTCAGTCTGGCGATACCCGTCAGATCTGACACCTTCTGCGATACATCCTTTCCTGTTTCCGTAATCACATCTCCCAGCTTGTTAAAAAAGTCCATATGTCTTCCTCCTTTTCCTGTCACCCTATCTTATGCAGATATATCCCATATATACGGCATAAATGACAACCATTGCTGCTCCTTCTGCACGGCTGATTTGCTTCTTACACCATGCAAAAATCCATACGATACTACTCATTCCAATTAAAATTATACCATCAATCAAGTTTTCCATCAATACTTCCATGGGGCTAATTGCCCCTGCAAGGCCTAGAACTAAAAGAATATTGAAAAGATTAGATCCAATCACATTCCCCAGCGCCATATCCGCTTCCCCTTTCCTGGCTGCCACCACTGAAGTAACCAGCTCCGGCAGGGAAGTTCCCATAGCTACAATAGTAAGGCCGATAAAAGTAGGGCTGAGGCCAAAACTCTCCGCTATGGCAGTGGCTGAATCCACCACCAGATCCCCGCCAACCACGATGGCTGCCATTCCCCCTGCAATATAGAACAGACACAGCCACCCATTCAGGTTTCTGACTTCTCCCTGCTCATCCTGGCCGCTGCGGGCCTTTCTGGCCTCCATCACCAACCATATCAGAAATGCTGTAAACAACGCCAGCAGAACCAAACCATCCAAACGGCTGATTTCCATTCCCAGATAACCTGCTGCCAGTAGAAGAACCGCTGCCAGAACAGACAGTGGAAATTCTTTCTTCAGGGTTTTTGCCTTGACAGCCAGAGGTGAGAACAGGGCGCATATCCCGCAGACCATCATAAGATTAAAAATATTAGAACCAATCACATTACTGATAGCAACTGCATTATCCCCCTTAAATGACGCTGCAATGCTGACTGCACATTCCGGCGCGCTGGTTCCCATAGCAACCACGGTCAGCCCGATAATAATCGGCGGAACTCTCAGCTTTGCCGCTACGCTGGCGCTTCCCTCCACGAAATAATCCGCGCCTTTTATCAACAATATAAATCCTGCCAAAAGAAGCACATAATCCAATGTTTTTTCCTCTCTTTCTATCTTTTACGAGAATACGATACGAATTTCTGTCCCCTTACCAGCTTCACTGTTAAGGCTCAGCTCTGCCTGATGCTGCGCTACAATATGCTTGACAATGGCAAGCCCCAGCCCAGTGCCTCCCCTCTGCTTAGAACGGCTCTTATCCACCCGGTAAAAACGTTCAAAGATACGCTCCTGGTGCTCTTTTGGAATTCCAATTCCAGTATCCTTCACCACTAACACTGTCCGGCCATTTTCACGCTCTGCTGTCACGGTCACCCGGCCTCCATAATTATTATACCGGATGGCGTTGCTGCACAAATTGTACAATAACTCGTCAATCAGCCTCCGGTTTGCCATAATCATACAAGAGTCTCCCTGCAGTTCCAGCGTAATTCCCTGGCTGTTTGCCTGCACATCCAGCATGTCCAGGCATCCCTGGGCTGCCTGATACAAGTCTACCGGTTCCACATCGAATTCCTGTTCCGCATCATCCAGTTCAGAAAGCTTTAAAATATCATTGATCAGGGACAGCAGTCGGTCAGAACTGACATGGATCTCATTGGCAAACCTCCTGGCATCCTTCTCATCAGCTATTCCGCTGCCAATCAGTTCTGCATATCCTGCAATTGCCGTTAAAGGCGTTTTCAGCTCATGGGACACATTTGCCGTAAATTCCTGCCGGATCTTTGCGCTGTTTAGAATATTAACATGCTGTTCCCGGATCGTCTGGATAAACGGGGCAATTTCATCATAAATATTCTCCTGGCCCACCCCCTCTGGATTTGACGCCAATTTCTGGATAGGAAGAATCAGACGCCTGGTCAGTAGGTGGGAAAGACCTGTGCAAACCAATATTATCAATACAGACAGCGCCATAACAAGTTCCAGCATACGGATAAATATACGAAATACATTTCCAGAATCTTTTCCCACCCGCAGTACCGCCCCGGTTTCAAGACGCTGGGCATAGTACAGCGTATGCAAAGAACTGGTGGCAGACCAGCGTACGTCCGTACCTTCTCCTGTTTCCAGCGCCTCCCGGATTTCCGGCCGTTCCCTGTGGTTATCCATAATTTCCTTGTCTGTACTGCTGTCATAATCCACAGTTCCGTCAGCGGCAATCAGGGTAATCCGAAGACCATCTTCCTTAAGACGCAGAAGGTTTTTTTCCTGCTTCCAAAACTCCTGATCTAATGGCTGTATCACATGGGCATAAGCTTCAATATCATCAAAAACCTGATTTTTAAATATATTATAAAACAGCAGCATCGACATCAACGCTGTAACCACTACCGCAAATGCAGATACTGCTGCAAACTGAATATTAATTTTTCTCTTCAAGTGAAATCTCCCTGTCCATCTTATATCCCACATTCCTTACCGTTTTTATGGAACTGCCTCCACTGCCAAGCTTCTGGCGCAGAGTCTTAATATGCATATCCACGGTACGGCTCTCCCCCTCATAGTCAAAGCCCCAGACCTGATCCATAATCTTATCGCGGCTCAGCACAATCCCTGCATTCAGCAAAAGCATCTTTAACAGCTCAAATTCTTTAAAAGTCAGTTCACAGGGCTTCCCTGCCACGGTAACTCTGCGCCGATCCGTATCCACTACAATCTCTCCATTGGACATCACTGCAGATTCCGGCAAACCTTCTGTCCGTCTCAGCAGCGCTTTCACCCTTGAGATCAGTTCCATAATGCCAAAAGGTTTTGTCATATAATCATCCGCTCCCAGATCCAGTCCCTTCACTTTATCCAATTCCGACGACTTTGCAGTCACCATAATAATCGGAACCTTCTCTGTCACCCTGTTGTTCCGAAGCCCCGCAAGGATATCCAGGCCGTCTTCATTGGGCAGCATAATGTCCAGAAGAATCAAACTGGGCACCTGGTGTTCTAATGCCTGCTGCAATTCTCTCCCGCATCCAAATTCCTGTACCTGAAACCCGCTGTTTTTTAACGCATATCTCTGAATTTCCCGGATATTTACATCATCCTCTACAATATAGATCAGTGACATAAAACTTCCCCTTTCTAAGAAAGCTGATACTGCTGCTGGTATTCTTCAAACATCTGCTGAAAACGCTCTCTGGGTTCCCCGGACAAATTGCTGACATAATCGTGTGCTTCCACCGTATTATCTTCAATCTGTATCAAGTACACTGCCAGATTGGAACAATGGTCAGCCACTCTCTCGTAATTTACAGCAATCTCTGTCAGCGCCATTCCCAGATCAATGGTGCACTTGCCCTTGCGCAGACGTTTGATATGACGTTTTTTCACCTGTTTATTCAGATCATCAATGACCTCCTCTAAAGGTTCCACGGTAGCTGCAAGCTCCGGATCATTCTTTACAAAAGCTTCCACTGAACGGTCTAAAATATCTGCCACAGCCGCACCAAACACTGACATTTCATTCTTTGCCTTCTTGGAAAATTCCAGTTCTTTTTTCTGCATCTTTTCCGCTGTTTCTGCAAGATTCAGGGCATGATCACCGATTCGCTCAAAATCATTAATACTGTGTATCAAGGTGGACAGGGCCTGACCTTCTTTTTCTGTCAGATTCTGGCTGTTTAGCTGTGCCAGATATCTTCCCAGCTTATCTTCATATTTATCCAGCAATTCTTCCTGCTGCTGCACCTGTCCTGCCCCATCCTCTGAATACCTTTCAAACAGCGACATTGCTAAGGACATGGTATCTTTTGCCAATTCTGCCATTTTCCTGGTCAGGCTCATACACTGCTCAATGGCAAAGCCCGGTGTGGCAAGAAATCTTTCGTCCAATACCTGAAACTGGTCTTCCCTTCCTGCCGCCGCCACTTCTTCTTTGTCAATGGGAATGGTGAGATAAGCCAGCTTCTCAAGACCTTTGATAAACGGCAGCAAAAGCAGCGTGGCAAATAAGTTAAAAATACTGTGAATGGCCGCAATTCCCGCCGCACCTACAGTGTCCTTGGCAAAATCAAACTGAACTACAGCGTTCAGCACACTATATAAAATCAAAAATACCACAGAGCCTATCACATTAAAGTATAGATGGACAAATGCCGTCCGGCGCGCCCCTTTATTTGCCCCAACTGCCGAAATCATGGCTGTCACGCAGGTTCCAATGTTCTGTCCCATAATAATCGGAATGACGGAACCATACGTAAAAGCCCCTGTTACTGACAATGCCTGGAGAATTCCCACAGAAGCAGAAGAACTCTGAATAATAGCCGTAAGCAGAGCTCCCACCAAAACTCCCAGAAGAGGATTGGAAAATTTCGTGAGAATCCCTGTGAATTCCGGCACATCTGCCAGCGGCTTTACCGCACCGCTCATTGTCTCCATGCCGAACATCAGAACAGCAAAGCCCAGCAGAATTTCTGCCGCATTTTTCTTCTTATCCCCGCCTTTGCCCATCAGGAATATAATACCGATAATGGCAAGAATCGGGGAAAAGGAAGAAGGCTTCAGCATTTTAATAAACAGATTATCGCTTTGGATTCCAGTCAGACTCAGCAGCCATGACGTGATGGTTGTCCCAATATTAGCGCCCATTATAATTCCGATTGCCTGGGACAGTTTCATAATCCCAGAATTGACAAATCCTACCAGCATCACCGTGGTTGCCGACGAAGACTGTATCACGGCAGTAACTCCTGCTCCCAGCAGCACTGCTTTCAAAGGATTGGAAGTCAGTTTTTCCAGAAGCCGTTCCAACTTGCCCCCGGAAAGTTTTTCCAATCCTCCCCCCATAACACTCATTCCATACAAAAACAGCGCAAGACCGCCAATCAATGACAAAAAACCAAAAATATCCATATAACATCCTCCTTCGAATCCTATGTATATGGTTATTTTATACGCTTTCTGTAAATGAAATACATAATCCATGTAAAATTCATGTAAAATTCCGTTACAGGCATTTTCACGAATGGGGCTGCTTCTTCATGGCCTGGCGTTTATTTACCCATTCCCGGAACAATGTATACAGCACAGACATCAGAGGGATAAAAATCAGCATTCCTGCAATTCCCATAAGCTTTCCGCCCACAGTCACTGCAAACAGCACCCAGATAGAAGGCAGCCCCACAGAGTTTCCCACCACATGAGGATAGATTAAATTTCCTTCAATTTGCTGCAGTACCTGGAACATGATGATAAAGATCAGCGCCTGCATGGGATTTACCATCAGAATGAGGAATGCTCCCACACCGCAGCCAATAAAAGCCCCCACCATGGGAATAAGAGCTGTAAATGCAATCAGCACTCCTACCAAAAGAGCATAAGGCAGGCGGAATATAGTCATAGACACAACAAACATAGCTCCAAGAATCAGCGCTTCTAAGCACTGGCCTGTAATAAATTTTGAAAATGTACTGTGGCTCAGGCTGCAGACATAGCAAATCCGTTCCGCTGCATTTTTTGATAAAAATGCATTCATGACCTTCCGGCACTGCCTGCCCAGATTTTCTTTCTGGCTTAACAAATACAGTGCGAAGGTAAAAGCAATAAAAAAAGTCACAACCCCATTGATCACAATCATCGTGGCAGACATCGTATAAGAAATCACATTTCCTGCCCCGCTTAATGCGAAATCTTTAAACTGGCTTAAGAATCCATTCCAGTCGAATTCCAGTGATTCAATATATTTCAGAATTTCCTGGTTGTCTGCAAATACGCCTTCCAGCCATACCTGGGCTTTAGGCAGAAATGAGGCCATTCCCTTACTGATATTGTCGACTGTTTTCCCCAATTGAGGAATCACCACCACCAGTACCACTGCAACAATGGCAAATACAAAAAGAATGGACAAAACCATGCTGATGGGACGTATAATTGTCTCTTTCATTTTTGTTCTGCGGGCCTGTTTCTCAATGGCTGTCATTGGAATATTCAATATAAATGCAATGGCTCCTCCCAAAGCAAAGGGAAACACAATTCCCCATAAAAAAGCCAGTTGTGTTTTTACTGCCGCCAGATTCAGCAGCACAGCCAGCAGCACCAGCGTAAATGTTATAATTCCTAAAATTTTCTTTACATTATCCTTATTTAAATCCATTTTTTCTTCCTCCTTCCCAGGCTATTACAACAGTATATTGGATCGCCCCAAAAAAATCAACGCCTCCTCTTGACAAATCCCTCTTTTTCCGCCTATAATTGGCATAATTTCAGGAGGATTATGATTATGACAGTATATGATGAACTGGTGGCCAGAGGGCTGATTGCCCAGGTCACTGACGAGGAAGAAATTAAGGAACTGATTAACAACGGCAAAGCCACATTCTATATTGGGTTCGACCCCACGGCAGACAGCCTTCACGTAGGGCATTTCATGGCGCTTTGCTTAATGAAGCGGCTGCAGATGGCAGGGAATAAGCCCATTGCCCTGATTGGCGGCGGCACCGGAATGATTGGAGATCCTTCCGGCAGAACTGATATGCGCCAGATGATGACGCCGGAGACGATCCAGCACAATTGTGACTGCTTTAAAGAACAAATGAGTAAATTTATTGACTTTTCTGATGGAAAAGCATTGATGGTCAATAACGCGGACTGGCTGATGGACTTAAATTATATAGAAGTGCTCCGTGAAATTGGTCCCCACTTCTCTGTGAACCGGATGCTGACCGCAGAATGTTATAAACAGCGGATGGAAAAGGGACTGAGCTTTTTGGAGTTTAACTACATGATTATGCAGAGCTATGATTTTTACGCGCTGTTTCAGAAATACGGCTGCAATATGCAGTTTGGAGGCGACGATCAGTGGAGCAATATGTTAGGGGGAACAGAATTAATCCGCCGGAAGCTGGGCAAAGACGCCTATGCTATGACCATCACGCTTCTTCTGAATTCTGAGGGCAAAAAGATGGGCAAGACCCAGTCCGGCGCTGTATGGCTTGACCCCAAGAAGACTTCTCCCTTCGATTTCTATCAATATTGGAGAAATGTGGCTGACGCTGACGTATTAAAATGTATCCGTATGCTGACCTTCCTGCCTCTGGAAGAAATTGACAAAATGGATGCCTGGGAGGGCGCGCAGCTCAACACTGCCAAGGAAATCCTTGCCTTTGAACTGACAAAACTGGTACATGGCCAGGAAGAAGCACAGAAAGCAAGGGACGCCGCAAAAGCTCTTTTTTCCAGTGGAAATGCGGCGGACATGCCTTCTGTTACCCTGGCAGAAGAGGACTTTGCCGACGGCGCCATTGATATCCTGTCCCTCTTAGTAAAATCAGGACTGACTCCTTCCCGTTCCGAGGCGCGGCGGGCTGTAGAACAGGGGGGAGTCTCTGTAGACGGAGAGAAAGCGGCCGATATCAAAGCGTCTTATGCAAAAGACGCTTTTGCAGAGGGAATGGTATTGAAAAAGGGCAAGAAAAACTTCCGCAAGATCTTAGTATAAGCCTTATTCAGCCGCCAAAATCATGCAGGGCTGTTGTAAAACGAGAAAACTCTCGTTTTACAACAGCCCCATTTTAAACACCTATTTCACTGTTACTTTTACCGTCTTATACAATCCGTTCTGCGCATACATGCAGACGCTGCATTTCCCCTTTTTCTTAGCTTTTATTTTCCCTTTCTTTGTGACAGAAGCTATTTTCGTATTCGAGGACTCAAAGCGGAATTTTAAACTGTGAATCTTAACCTTCTTCTTATTTTTATAAGAAGGTTTCAGAGTGAAGGTTTTCCCCTTCTTCAATGTTATTTTCTTTTTCTTATATACAACGGAGGATGGATTTCCATATTTTCCCCCATTGGTGCATACATGTACTGTAGTTGATTTGCCAATCACCCGTTTCTTTCCATTTACTATCTTATAAGCTGCCAGCACATAACGGTAATACTTTCCTTTTGCAAGGCGTTTCACCGTATAGCTTTTCCTAGAAGCAGGCAGCTTTTTGATTAGTTTTAGCTTCTTGCCGCAAGCGGCGCCGTATAAAAGATAACCTTTTGTGCCTTTGGGCTTACGCCAGGACAGTTTCACGGACTTTTTACCCCCAGTTCCTTTCAGCCTCATTTTCATAAAGCTGCTTCCTTTCACATCTCCTTTATCCGTATCAGCGCTTAAAATAGACTTCTCCGCCTCTTGTTCTGACTGGGTTCCTTCCATCTCCTTGTCAAATTCATTTTTTTGCCTGCGATAACTGTCCTCAGCCTGAGACAATACATTCAAATTTTTTACCAGCTTTTTCTGGGCATCTGTCAGAGTATTATATGCATTTCTTGCAGCCATAATTTTATCCCGGCAGCTATCACTGACTGTAACAGTTCCAATTTGCTCAATCAGTTTGCTCACTGCGTCTGCAGCCTCTTTATTTTTCTGCTCTTCTGTTATGCTTGGTTCTTGTGAACCGCCTCCTAATGCGTCTGTCTTTTTTACTTCCATCAGATAGCCGCAAATTGTACAAGAATAAGTGATTTCTCCCTGCTCTGTTGTTGTTGGTTCTTTCGTCACAACGCCCTGATTCTTTTCATGAACAGTTTCATCCTGACGTTCTCCGCAAATACATTCCTTCCAGTGCTTCGTCTCATCTGTCTCCCACTCTTTGTCAAACTCATGAACATGATTTTCTCCCAGCGCTGGGATCTCTTCTCTTCTCATAAGATAACCACAAACACGACATGAATAGATCTTTTCTCCTGCTGTGGTCTCTGTGGGTTTCACAGTTACCGTTCCTTTTCCTTCTGTATGGGCTGCTTTCTCCCGGCGTTCCCCGCAAGGGCATTCCTTCCAGTGGTTATTTTCATCCATTTCCCACTCAGTACCAAATTCATGATTATGGTTTCCTCCAAGGGCCGGAATCTCCTCTGTTCTCATAGTATAGCCACAGATACTGCACAAGTACGTTTTCTCTCCTGCCGCTGTCTCTGTGGGCGCCTTTGTTACCGTCCCTTTTCCTTCTGTGTGCTCCGCCTCGTCCTGGCGCTCCCCGCAGATGCATTCTTTCCAGTGCTTCGTCTCATCATGATTCCACTCTTTGTCAAACTCATGAACATGATTTTCTCCAAGGGCCGGAATCTCCTCCGTCTTCATGGTATAGCCACAGACACTGCATAAATAAGTTTTCTCTCCTGGGGTGGTTTCCGTAGGTTTCAGAGTCACCGTTCCTTTTCCTTCTATGTGCTCCGCCTCGTCCTGATGTTCCCCACAGATGCATTCCTTCCAGTGCTTTGTCTCACCTATCTTCCATTCCGTACCAAATTCATGGACATGGGTTTCTGAAAGAGCTGGAATTTCCTCTGTTCTCATGAGATAACCGCAGACACTGCATTGATAAGTCTTTTCTCCTGCCACTGTCTCTGTGGGCGCCTTTGTGACGGTTCCTTTATCTTCTGTATGAACCGCCTCGTCCTGATGCTCCCCGCAGGCACATTCCTTCCAATGCTTCGTCTCATCGGTCTTCCACTTGGTTCCAAACTCATGGGTATGCTGGTCGTCTGGAACCTTCGGTACAGACTTATATTCATTTTCAACTTCTTCCGGGCTTAACGCATAATTATAGATGGACATTTCATCCAGAAGTAAGCTGCCATATTCTCCAACGCCCCAATTTGCTTTTCCAATATAGAGCACACTGTTTTCCCCCAGTATATCTTCCAACAGGACTTTCGTATCTGTCTGAGAGACATTTTTACCATTAATATAAATCGTGGTGGTTCTTCTTCCATATACTACCGTAACATGCCTCCACTCATTGACAGAAGCCTCCGCCGCCTGTGGTTCTGGCCTTGATCCGCTGTTTTGGAAACGTTCCGCTATAACAGAACTCCCCTGATCAGAAATACCAATATATTTTTCATAGTTAAATGGCTGGGCATTGTCATCCGCCGCAGCATACAGCAGCCAGTTAGAGTTGTCAAAGTCCGCCGCCTTGCCCCAGTAAGATATGGTAAGTTCTTTGCATCCGGTCAAAAGTGATTTTTCAGAAGGATCTGTCACAGCCAAGTAAGTATTGTCTTTCAGTTCCAACGCTTTCCCTGATACGGAATCCTGAGACAAAGAAGGATTCTGGGCGCTTGCCGCCTTGGCTCCTTCACTGGAAAATCCTGTAGCTGTATCATTAAACGTAAATGCTGCCAGTTTTTTCTTTTCGCTATAAGGGATTTGATATTTCTGGCTTAATTCCCCAATCTCATCAGGAGTTAAGGCATAGTTATAGATGGAAACTTCATCTATTATACCATTGTAAAATTCACCGCTGCCCCAGTTTGCCTTTCCTAGATATACCGCCCCATTTTTACCTAAAATTTCCGGCAAAGCAAAATCAGCCTCTGCCGACCCCGACTCTGTACCATTTACATAGACTGTGGTTGCATGTTTTCCATAAACTACAGCAATATGCTTCCAGTCATTTTTCTGGACTGCCGCCTGCGCCATATGTTCCGGACGCCTTCCCGTATTATGATGTCTTTCTGCCGTAAGTTCAAAGCCTCCGTCGTTCACAGCCACAAATTTCTCATAATTCAATGTCTGTGCTTCTTTGTCCCCCGACGCATAAAATGCCCAGTTTGTACCTTCGTTTTTTGTCTGACTCCAATAAGATACCGTTATTTCTTCCTCTTCGTTCAAAAGACATTCTCCCTGCGCATTTTTAAGCGTCAGATAATTGCTGCCTGTGCCATCCAGGCTTAATGCCTTTCCAGAAATTCCTTCTGCCAGTTGATTCTTTCCCTTGGAAACTGCCTGCGCCGTCCCCTGGCTGCTAAATCCATCTGTTTCATTGTCGAAGCTGAAACTGGCAATGCATTTTTTTTCTGCTTCCGGTTTCGTATATTCTTCATAATCAGCTTTCACCTGTTCCGCGGTGCGGGCATGGTTATAAATTTTCATTTCGTCAATGAGTCCGCTGTAATATTCTCCGCTTCCCCAATTTGCTTTTCCAACATACGCCACCGGATCTTCTCCCAAAATGGCGGAAACCGTATCGCTGCTGGCCTGCTCGCCTATCTTTACGCCGTCCATGTAAAGAATCGTTTTCTCTTTGCTATAGACTGCCGTGATATAACGCCATTCGCTCCAGGAGGAATCTCCAGACAACTGGTCCGGCCGCTCATTTATATTATAATACCTCTCTGCAGTTATTGTTCCACCTGTATCATTTACAGCCAGATAACGGTCATATTTAAAGTTCTGGGGTGCGTCGTCCTTAGCTGTATAGAAGCCCCAGTTGGAAGATTTATTGTAAACCTTTCCCCAATAGGAAACGGTGAGTTCCTTGCAGTATTTCAATAGAGAATCTCCATTTTTATCCAGCAGTTTCAAATACGACTGACTGTTATCTTTGCCCAGCCGCAGCGCTTTTCCATGCACCGACTTTTCAGAAAGGAGAACTTCTCCTTTTTTTTGCGCCACTGCATTTCCAGAAGCAAATCCGCTGGTTTCGTCGTCAAAGGTAAAATATGCCAGCATTTTAGGATCAATGGGCGTCAGTTCCCGGTACTGTCTTTCTGCACGGACCAAGGCGTCAATATTGCTTACCCATACTTTTTGCGCCTCTGTCAGCGCCTCATAAGCGCTTCTGGCCTCCTCAATCTTCTGACGGCACGCGTCGGTATATGCTACGGTCCCTATATTTTCAATCTTTTGTATCACTTCTTTTGCCTTGTCCTTGTCAGCAGAATGATCTTCTTCATCCTCCGGAATATTCTGCACATGATATCCCTGATAATCTTTCTCTATCTGAGCGTCGCTTAAAGCAAAATTGTAAATGTGGAAATTATCCAGCAAACCATTGAAGAACTCGCTTTCTTTACTCCAATTGGCTTTTCCAATATAGAAAATACCGTTGTCTCCTAAAATATCTTCCAGGGTATTCTTACTCTTTAAAGAACCCACCCGTCTGCCATTTACATACAGCACTGTCAGTTCTTCTGTGTAAGTCACCGCCACATGCTTCCATTCATTTCTCTGTACAGGCGCAGTGATGCTTAACAGCCTTTTTCCGCTGTTCTTATAGCGTTCTGCAGCCAGCGTGCCACTATTTTCCATAATGCCAATCAACCGTTCATTTTCATAAGCCTGAATATTATCATCCGGAGACAAATAAGACGCCCAGCAGGCTCCATCCTGCGTAACTTTACTCCAATAGGAAATGGTTAATTCTGAAAGTCGGCTTACCAGTGACTTGTTATCTTTATTCACAACCTTGATATAATTACTGCCCGTTCCGTCCAACTGCAGTGACTTTCCAGACTGGCCTTCTTTTACTTCATCAGAAAGAACCATTGTTCCGGCATTAATAGCTTTGGCATGATCAGAGATAAACCCGTCCACTTCATCATCAAAAGTGAAATCTGCCAGCATTTTTCTTTCCTCCACAGCCGCTATCTTAGAAGCATCCATGGCATAATTGTATATGGTGAAATGATCCAAAAGACCTGAGAATTTTGCCCCATCCTTAGAACTTCCAATCTTCAGGGAACTTTTACTTCCCAGTATATCACTGAGGGTTCCTGTGTCTTTCTGGACAGATGCAAGGCTTCCATTGATATAGAGCTGGATTTCTCCATTTGCAAGCACAACCACAATATGATTCCAGCCTGAACCAGCGGTTCCTTCTGCCGTATGCGTTTCATCTCCCAAACTCTCAGATACAGTCACCTTTCCTCCGCTCTCTTTTATTTCAAGATATGACGCGCCGGATTCTGAAACTGCACACACTACAGAACCGCCGGATTTCCCATCCAGTTTACTGTAATAAGAAATCGTAACCGCCTGGTTCTCACCCAAAACAGAACCCTGGTCTTCCTTGGTGACTGTAAGAAAAGCATCCCCATTTAAGGACAATACATTTCCACGTTCTTTGTCTGGAACAATGGAACATTCTCCCTCAGCGGCTGCAATCGCTCCAGCGCCTTTCAGCCCTTCCGTCTTATCATCAAAGTTAAAATAAGCAATTTCATGTTCACTTTCCTTTTGTTCCGCCATCCAGTCCTGATCCCAATCTTGGCTGTACTGGTACTGGATCACTTTCACGTCATCCTCTGTTCTTCCCCCGTCTAAAGCCATAACATAACTGCTTGGAACGGAAGCAATCCGATAACAAAAATCATCACTCCGCTTCATAAAATATAGCTGTTGGTTCATTTCCCCTGTCTCGCTGTCTGCCAGAATAAATTGAGTGGTTAACTGATATATAGGAGAATTGGACGTATATTCCGTCCCATTCAGCGTAATAACCTTACCTGTCTTCACATTGGAAATGGTACAGGTTCCATCACCGCAACACTTCACCTTCCACCATTCGGTTTCCATGGTTCCTTTCGCAGCAGACTGCAAAATTCCATCTCTATCCACCAGGCATTTGCCGGATTTCCTATTAATAAAACGGTAAACACCGTCTGACAGGGCGCCGTCTACTTTTGCCACGTCCCCATCCCCCACTCTTGTACTGACGTTATGGAAGGTCAAAGACTGCCAGCCAAATTCATCCCCCTGCCGGGTTCCGCCTTCAATCACGGGATCCGCCCCCTCTGGGTAGAGTACTTTCTTTAGTTCTGGCGCTTCCATGCCGCGGCGGTTCACGTAATGATTATAAATCACGGTATAGCATGGTCTCCTATGTCCCCGGCTTGCCCCGGATACTCCGGTATTTGTCTCTGGATGTCCTGTTGCGCTGTTAAAATGGGTATAGGTAGAAAAAGGAACATTATCATCCCAGTTATTATATTTTGCAATATATTCTGCCGCCTTTAGCAGCCGATTGTCCGCCAGTCCATAGAAATCCATCCCCTGGCTCCATGCCATTTCATTAATTGATCCGCAAAGACTGATTCCCAGAGTGGTGTGTCCCTGGTCACGGCCTGCCTCCTGCCACTGCGCAAGACCATTTTCATAGACATAGGGCATTGCATTTAATAGTGATCCATTCCCCTCTCCATTCATATAATACGATACCGCTTCATTATAAATATCCGCCCGATCCGTATAGATACCAATGGCAAGCATAGACGCAATATTGCACAAATCCCAATTTGCCCAATAATTCTGTATCCTGACGCCACGATTCGTTCCATTATGATTTGTCAGAAAATCATGATTCATAGGATAAAATACATTTAACATTAAGTTATCAAAGGCTTCTTTATGAAAATCTTCCCGATCCCGCACCAGTTCCGCCACATTGGCAAACTCATAACCATAAATTCCAGCAGCCAGGAAACGATCCGCATTTCCTGTCAAAGACTTCATGTTATCCGCCCAGACATTTAAAATATAAACTGCCGCATAGCCGAACCGCTCTTCTCCCGTTAAGTTCCAAAGAAGCGCCAAATGGTAAGCCCGCTCAATGTCAATATACATCTGGGCGCGGTTATCCCCGCTTCCTCCACGAACCACATGTTCTAAAGGCCTGCCCCGCCATCCGTCCCAGGAAAAGCTGTCCGCCAAAAGCTGATGATAAGCAGTAAGGCTTGGCTGCACCCCGTCTGCTATATTTTTCTTCATGGCATCAATGCTTTCCTGCGTATGGAGAAGCCCCGGATGTGTAAACGTCTCCCCTTCCTTCTTATAATAATTTGCTGTCTGTTGTGTTTTGACAGGTTTTGCTTCTGGAGCTTCCCCGGATACAGCGTTCTCTGCCAAAACCTGCCATGCCTCACACGGCAATGCTGTAATAATCAGAGCCATTCCCAGGCATATTGCCAATAATCTTGCCGTCCTTTTCCAACTTCCATTTTTCTTTCTCACCGTTTTCTTAACCTCCTTCATAATTTCTTAAAAACAATTTCATTCTAAAAATCTACACAAATATTGTAAGTCTTGATATCTCGGATTTAAAATCTAAAAAAACGGCTTTTTTCTATAATATTCAGCACAAAATCGCACGGAATTTATCTTAAATTACCTGTCAAAAATAGAATGTTTGAAAGGTACAACGCGCCCACACCATACCAGATATTCGATGACAACTTGTCTGCGGCAGCATGATCTGGTACTCGTGCAATGACCGCCTGACATTGGAACGAATTGTGCAGAATAAATTTTCATTCCGCAAGGCAGTTTTTCCACGCTGCAGCAGTGGTCACGGCTGGAAAATCTAACACCGCAGATGGAAATTCGGGCAAGTGATTGGTCTGATTGTCAAGCGGTCACTACATGAGAAGCACTTTTAACATCCTGATCCTACAAGAAATACCCGTCTTTTTGCTGCTGCCAGCATACAAAAAAACGGGTATCTCTTATAAGTTATTATATAAATTGTTCGCCATATCCATAATGTTCTACTACATAATCAATATCTTTGTCGCCTCTGCCGCTTAAACATACAAGGATAGAACCCTGTCCCATCTCTTTAGCCTTTCTCATAGCGTATGCAACAGCGTGAGAACTTTCAATGGCAGGAATGATACCTTCATACCGGGAGAGTTTGAAAAACGCTTCCATGGCCTCTTCATCGCTTGCCGTCTCATACTGTACCCTGCCAATATCATGGAGATAAGCATGTTCCGGTCCCACAGAAGGATAGTCTAAGCCGCTGGCAATGGAGTAGACGGGAGCCGGATCGCCATTCTCATCTTTGAGCATAATACTGTCAAAACCGTGCATCACACCGCGTTCTCCAAATTTCATAGAAGCAGCATGGTCACCCAGTTTCTCACCTCTCCCCAGAGGCTCTACGCCTACAATCTCCACCGGATCATTTAAAAATGGAATAAACATGCCAATGGAATTGCTGCCGCCTCCCACACAGGCACACACCACATCTGGTTCTATGCCTGTCATTTCTTTGAACTGATCTCTGGCCTCATACCCCACCACAGATTGAAAATCCCGAACCATCAGAGGGAAGGGATGGGGGCCTAAGGCAGAACCGATACAGTAAATAGAATCTTTATAATTTTTGGCATAAGACTCAAATGCAGAATCCACAGCCTCCTTTAAGGTCTTAAGGCCAGCAGAAACCGGCACTACCTTTGCCCCCAGAATCTTCATACGCGTCACATTAGGCGCCTGCTTGGCAATGTCCACTTCTCCCATATGAATCTCACATTCCAGTCCAAAATATGCCGCCGCTGTGGCAAGGGCTACGCCATGCTGCCCTGCTCCGGTTTCTGCAATCAGCCGCTTCTTGCCCATAAATTTTGCCAGAAGTCCTTCGCCCATACAATGATTCAATTTATGTGCGCCCGTATGGTTCAAATCCTCACGCTTCAAATAAATCTGGCAGTTGCCGATCTGTCTGGACAGACGTTCACAATGATACACCGGAGTGGGCCTTCCCTGAAACTCCCGGCGGATTCTCCGCAATTCGCTGATAAACTGGGAAGAATGGCAAATTGTCTCATATGCCTCTGTAATCTCCTCAAATGCTGGTTTCAGTTCCTCCGTCAGATAAGCACCGCCATATTCCCCAAAACGTCCATCTTTGTCAGGATGGTTTTTCAAATATGCTCTGTAATCCATAATTTTTCTCCTTTTTCTAAAATTTCTGTATCTATTTTACTCGTTATAAACAGAATTGGCAATTATTTTATCTCAATTTCACAGAAACTGTATTAAGAATGATCAGCCGCATAACATCCGCAATCCTTTAGGATAATGGTTTTTCACAACGCCATTGGCTGATTTCCCCCATCCTAGAGGAACTCCTTCCATACATACTAGTACCCATCCCTTTTGTTCTGTATCATAGAAAATAGTTTCCCCGTGAAGATATTTTAAGGCTTCCTCTGCCTGAATCTCCACAGTCTGTTTTGCCTGTTCTGGATTTAGATACAACGCCAACGCATGGGAAGGCTCAAAACGGTTCTTTTTGCAGACGCCAAGATGCAGTCCGGCACGTAATACCTTCCAGCCTTTAAGATCCGGCATTTCTTCTGGAATCAGATAAAGCTGGTCACAAAACAGTGTAAATTTTCCCTTTAACCTTTCCTGCAGCGCTCCCTGCAGAGCTCTTTCCTCAAAATCCCGGAAAAGCTGAACTGCTTCCTCAATCCTGGCATTTCTACCTGTTCTGCCCTTCCGGTTCTTTTCCTGATAACGCATTCCCTCAGAATTCTTATTTTCCATGCCCTTTTTTACCATCTTGGCTGCAAAATGACCTTCTCCCCGAAGTTTGTGGGGCCACAGCCGATAAGCTGCGCAAAGCTTATCTTTCTGAATTTCTGCCTCAGGGTAAGTTCCATTAACTGCCCACTCTGGCCTTCCAGGACTGAAATACTGTTCTGCTATTTCTACTTTCTGCAAAGAATACTCTGGATAGTGAGCCAAAAACCACGCCAGACAGCCTTCATTTTCCTGAGGAGAAAAAGTACACGTAGCATAGACCAGTACTCCGCCTGGTCTTAACATCTCTGCTGCATGGCTTAAAATCTCCTGCTGGCGACCCGCACACATTTCTACATTTTCCGCACTCCACTCCTCCGCGGCCCCGGGATCTTTACGAAACATTCCCTCCCCGGAACAAGGAGCATCTACCAGAATCCGGTCAAAAAAACCTGAAAATCCTTTCCTCAGATGTTCCGTAGATTCATTAAGCACTACCGTATTAGCAATCCCCATTCGTTCCACATTCTGGGACAGGATTTTTGCCCGGTTTGGATAATATTCATTGGACACCAAAAGTCCCTGACCCTTCATTTTTCCTGCAATCTGGGTAGTCTTGCCTCCCGGAGCCGCACACAAGTCTAGAATCTTCTCTCCCGGTTGTGCTCCTAGAAGCTCTGCCGCGGACATGGCGCTTGGCTCCTGAATATAATAAGCCCCCGCCTCATGCCAGGGATGTTTCCCTGGCTGGGCGGGCGGCTTATAGTAATACCCTTCCGTGCACCAAGGCACTGGAACAAGTTCCCAATCTGCCAATTTTGATATGTTTTGTTCAAATTCTTGTCTGGAAGAAAATTTAAAAGGATTATACCGCAGTCCATAAGCACGCGCTTCCTGATAAGAATGAAAAAAATCCTCCGCTTCTTCTCCCAGAAGCTGCTTCATCCGTTTATAAAATTCTTCTGGCAGCATCTCTTTTCCTTTCATTCTTTTCTTTAGTCATAAATAGAATCAACATCAAATTCCAGTATTTTTCCTGTCAAAGCATGAACCTTAATATCATATTCCAATTCCTCTTTTATAATTTCTACTTCGTATACAGGCACTCCGTCCTCCATCTCAAATTCTGCTTTCACAACATGGCCGCCGCCAGTTCTTTTCAGTGCAATCTGCTTTGCCCGCTCATGGCCAATGTAATCCTTATAGCTGTTATTATTTCTTTTGAGCGTTAAGTCCCACTCAAATTCCAATAATTTTCCAGTCCGCCCATGAAATTCTAATTTATATTTTTTATTGCCTTTCTGTGCCTTCACCTTATAGACAACAATACCGTCGCTGTATTTTTTCACAACACTGGTAATTTTTCCATTGGAAACCTGCTTCTTTGCAAGCTTCCTGCACTTATTCATGCTGATAATTTTCCCTTTGCCCGGCTTGATGTAGTAAGACGGTATTTCCCAGCCATAAGAAATCAGCTTTGCATCCGAAGCACGGTATTTCAATTCATATTCCTTTTTGCCTTTCACCATCTGAAGCTCATAGATAAGAATACCTTTTTCATAATCTTTATCCAGTTCCACTATGGTTCCGCCTTTCACCTGTTTCTTCGCCAGTTTTTCGATCTTTCTGTCTGTTACCGCCTTTTTTGCAAATGCCAGTTCCGGAAAACTTAAAATACCTGTCAGTACCAGACAAACCGCCAAACACATTGCCGCTGCTTTTTTTAATCTTTTCATTCTTTTATCCTCCTTCTTATATCCTTTAATCATCCCATTCTGAGTCAAATTTTATGATATCGCCCGTCGCCGCATTAATATCATATTCATATTCCATCTTATCTTTATAAAACTCAATCTCATAAACCATACTGCCATGTTCACTTTCAAGTTTTGTTTTTGAAAAAACAACTTCTGATACGGAAAATCCTGCATGGCCTGCAGCAATTTCTTTTGCCTTCTCCACCCCAATGTCTGTTTCGCCCGTACTGTCAGCTCCAGAATCAGCAGCATCACCTTTTTGTGCTGGTTCCGGCTTTTCAGTCCCATGAGCATTCTGATTGGTACTTTGATTGTTCTGGGTTGTGTCCTGGATATCCTGTGTTACTGCATTTTCCCGGGGAGCTTCAAATGTCTCTTTGCTCTTACTGTAAATTGTTCCTGCCGTTCCATTGATTTCATACTCGTATTCTGTATTTCCTGTATAAAATTCAATTTCATACACAAGAATCCCACGTTCCATTTCTTGTTTTGTTTTTGCAAAAACAACTTCTGAATCCGTAAGTCCCGCATCCGCCAAAGCAATTTCTTTTGCTTTCTCCAATGTAATTTCTTTACCGCTAAAAGAAATTCTTGCAATATAAATTGCTGTGAAAACAGCTCCGGCTGCAAACAATGCCAGAATTGTAATACATACAGAAGAAATGGCTGCCCTCTTAGGCGTTCCAAAAAATTTATTCATCATTTCCTGTTTCTCCCTTCCACTATCAATATTATACGAAAGAAATATTAAAATAACATTAGAAACATTAAATTTTAAAAATGATACAAAAGGTACTCCCTACGCCAATTTCACTTTCTACACATATTTCTCCGCCATGAAACCGTGCAATTTCTTTAACCATAGACAGCCCCAAACCCGTTCCGCTGCCAGAATGGGAATTATCTGCCTGGTAAAACCGTTGAAAAATCTGATCTTGCTCTTCTTTGGCAATACCAATTCCATCATCTGAGACAGACAGCAGAATCTGATCCTCCTTGGATGCTAATTTTACAAAAATATGACCGTTTTCCCTGCCATACCGAAAAGCATTACTGATAAGATTTGTAAGCAGTCTGGAAAGAAGCTGACGATTTCCGCAGAATCTAAGACGCTCTTCTGTCTCACATTTAAGCACAATGCCTTTTTCCTGTATCAATGACATGTCGAGACAGACGGACTGCACCAGTTCTGATAAGTCAAAGGGTTCACAAACATAACTTTCCGCCCTCATTTCCAGACGTGTAAAATCCAGCATATCATTGATTAATTTTGACATTTTTCTGCCCTGACGCTGTATTGTCTCTAATGCCTCCTCATATTCTTCGTTAGTTCTTGGCTTTTCCAGGGAGTATTCGCATTGCGCGATAATAACCGAAACAGGCGTCCGAAGCTCATGGGAAGCGTCTGAGGTGAATTTTTTTTCTGCCTCGAAAGATTCCTCCAGCCGCTGAAACATCCCATTAAAACTCTTGGCAAGCTGATGGAGCTCATCGTTTCCCGAGCCAATTTCAATCCTCTTTTTCAAATCACCACCCGTTCCGATAGCAGAGGCAGATTCCGAAATTTCATGAACGGGCAAAAGCATTCTTTTTGCAAGCAGATAACCGCCTATAGCAGAGACCAAAACCATAATGGGCAGAAACAGCAAAGACATCTGCGCCGTATTGGACATATGGGCCGTTCCCTGTTTTGCGGACACCACGCCCCGCAGCCACATCCCTTCCAGCCCCTTTAACTCTAATCTCCGGTCAAAGACATAAAAAAGGCTGTCTTTCACTTTAACCCGCTGAATTTTAGAATCCGAAAATTTTAGTTCTGAAACATTCCTGGAAATAGGATTTTCTCCATAAATCAATAAACCATCCTCATGATACAGCCCAGTATAAACTTCATTTACTTGATCCAAGAAATCATCATCTATCTCCAGATATCCCCTGCCAAATGCAATGTAGTAATCTGTTTCTCCTGGATCTGTGTACTCCTTTTTGAGATAAAACTCAACCTCATCTACATTATTTTCTACTGTTTCCACCAGGTTATCGCGTACCGTCTTCTGGATAATCTGATGATCGGCATATAACACCACAAAACAAGTAAAGAGGACTACTGCTATCAATGCCAGGGTAAACCACAGGGTTATCCTAAAACGAATTGACAAATTTTTCATTTTTTATCTGCCTCCCGCAGAACATAGCCTTTTCCCCTGACTGTATGGATCAGCTTATTGTCATGGCCGCCGTCCACTTTTTTCCTGAGATAACTGATATATACATCAACCACATTTGTTCCGCCTTCATAATTAAAATTCCATATATGGTCTTCAATTTTATCCCTGGACAGTACAATTCCCTGATTATACATCAAATATTCCAGCAGTTCATATTCCTTGGCAGACAGAGAAATTTCATGTCCTCCCCTTTTTACAAGATGTCTGGCACAGTCCATCGTAAGGTCCGACACAGACAAAATAGTTCCGGCAACTCCAAAAGACGTCCGCATCATTGCCCTGAGACGGGCTGATAACTCTTCAAAGGAAAAAGGTTTTATTAGATAATCATTTGCCCCGCTGTCTAATCCCTTTACACGGTCTGAAACGGCATCTTTGGCCGTAAGAAACAATACAGGGGTTGTCTTTCCCGATTCCCGCAGAGAACGAAGAACTTCAAATCCGTCCGCTTTTGGCATCATGATATCAAGGATCACCCCGTCATACTCCGCATAAGACAAAATCTCAATTGCTTCTCGGCCATCATAACAGCTATCTACACTATAACCATCCGAAATCAGTTTTTGTCTTATGATATTGTTTAAATCTTTCTCATCTTCCGCAATTAAAATTCTCATACATCCACTCCCTTCCCACATGATTAACATAAAACTGCACCATATATAGTCTATCCTATATACCGTGCAGTTTTGTATCATTCATTTACAACTTAAATTTATTTACTTCCTGATTTAACTCACCGGCAATATCCATATTAGAGTTGGCCTCCGCCCCAATATCACCTATGCTTGCGGTCAAATCCACAGACTTTTCTGTCACATTTGTGACACCAACAGCGCTCTCGCTCACCGCATTCTTCACCGCCTCCACTGCTTCCCGTATCTGATTCATACTAGTCTTAATATGCTGGCTGTCCGATGCAAACTCCATCATCATATGATTCATTTTCTCTACGTCATCGCGGTAACTCTCACTGGTTTTCAAAAGTTTTTCATAACCGCCCATGGCAGTCTGATCCATAAAAGCCACCATCTCTTCTGCTTCCTCTGCAAGCTCATCCACAGTCTGTATCACTGCAGCGGTCACCTTCTGTATTTCTGTTGCCGCATCTGCTGAATTCAATGCAAGTTTTCCGATTTCATCCGCAACCACCGCAAAACCTTTCCCTGATTCTCCAGCCCTTGCGGCTTCAATACTTGCATTTAATGCCAGGAGATTTGTCTCCTCCGTAATACTGATAATATTTTTGGTAAGCTCACGAATTTCTTCCACTTCTTTTGACTTCTCAATTTTCCGCTGCACAGAGGAGGCCAAATGAACCGCCTGGTCTTTGGCATTTTTCTGTTCCACCACAGCGCCGCTGTGCACTTTGGAGGCATGGCGCATAATTTCGTTGGAAGAACTGCTTCCGTTCTCCGCCTGCTGATTAATCTGTTCAATCAGTTGAAATACCTGCTGTATAGATTCATTTGTCTGATCCAGTGAAGCGCTTGATTCCTCCATGGCTGCGCTCATCTGTTCCATAGTAGAAGAAACATCTGAAATACTCATCTCTGCATCAGACAGATTTTCTGCTATGATCGTGGTAGTCCTATTCAAATTATGGGAATTTTCCGCAATATTCAGCATTATTTTTCTAATATATGATAATAACTCGTTTACGTTATCTGCTATCAGTTCCATTTCATCCCCGGTATGAACGTCAAGCTGCTGGGTGAGATCTCCTTCATTATGTACTAGTTCAAAAATTTTCCTGTCTACGGTACGCAGGCTTCTTACAATTGCGCCCACAATAACGTTGAGCATCAATAGTGAGACCACAAGACAAATTACGGCGATTCCTATAATCTGTTTTAAAATAGCATTCAGACGGTTTACCACCCCGGAAGCATCATAATCACATGCCACAACTACTGCTGCATTCTTACCAGTACTATCTAAAACAGGCATATAAGCAGTAATTAAATCTCCATCTTCTGTGGAATCAATATAATCCTGCACATAAACTTCCCCGCTAAAAACCCCTTGAAGCTCCTGATAAGACGTTTCAAAGGAGTTTCCAATGCTCTGGTGGCTTTCTGACTCATCCGTATCAATACCATAATACACCTGGCTTCCATCCGTATATAAAGTATACAAATACTTAATTCCACAGTCATCACGAATATTCTTGAGTACAGACAGCTGGGCCTGATACGGAACGCTCTCTTCATCCCCCGGCTTAAGCTCCTTCACTTTCTCGCCGTCGACAACTTTTGCAGACACCACTGCCGCCATGCGCGCCTCTTCCACTCCCATGGCTACCAAACCTTCTTTCAGCCGCACATAGGAACACATCCCCAAAACAACACAAAGCAAAATAATCAAAATAGTTGCTGGCAGCAATATTTTTGCACGAATGCTCATCCCCCTTGTCCTGCGCCTCATTGATTCTCTGCCTGTTACCTGTTTTTCCAACTTCTGTTCCGCCTCTCTTCCTTATGCCTCTTCCTTCTGCTGCGGTTCATCCTGGCCCTGCTTACCCTTTCCAAATTCTGCATTAATGTTTCTTAAAGACTGGTCAATCTCAACAGCTTTTGCTATAATTGCTGAATATTTCTCTGTTGCCATGGAAGATAATTTTCCCATTTCTCCTGCAACAATATTAAAGCCACGGCCGGCCTCTCCTGCACGGGCCGCCTCAATGGATGCATTTAAGGCAAGGATGTTCTGCTTCTTGGAAACTTTTGTCAAATCACGCACCATCGCCTCTATCTGGATGACATTGTCTGTGGTCACGCCAATTTCCCGGTCTATAACTTCAATCTTAGATTTATCTTTGTAAATGCTATACCGCTGATTCACCAGCATATTAATCATTACTTCCATTAATTTCGCTGAGCAGCGGATAGATTCTTCACTTTTTACCGGAACTTTCTTTAATGCTTCAATATACTCATCCGGATCAATCGAAAGTTCCACGGCCAGATCTCTGAATTTGTCAAAATCCGGTGGTCCCGGCAGCACTTGTCCGCCTACAATTGCTCCTACTTTTTCGCCCTCAATAAAAATGTCTGCTGCAAAATCCATCAAACCAGAATGGCAGAAATATACGCCTTTTCCTTCTAAATCACATTTATGACAGCGTTTTGCCCCTAATTCGCTACCTTTTGTATACTTTTTACAGAAATCATTTCCATTACTGTCATCTGTAATATGATTTCCATCCCGGTCAATGATACATACCGCCATTCCAGTAGCAGTGGAATACAAATCCTGAATCTGCTGTAACTGCTCTCTCTCAATAAAATCAAGTATCTCCATAGTTTCCTCCATTCCGTGCATTTTCCAGCCTTCACGGGCTGTCAGCAAAAGAACTTCCTAAATATGCTTCGTTTACCTTATCCTAAAGGGATTCTCTCTGCTTCATTGGGTTCCTCCTCATGCTAAGTATTATATCACTCTTTCTAGGAGAAAACAACAAGACACCATCTATATTACCGCTCCTTTTTCAATATCCTGGGGAATAAAATTAAAAATGTAACGACGGTAGCTGCCGCCGCCAGAAGATCCGATACTGCCTCTGCCAAAAACACTGCCATGAGCTTATTTTCTATAAATACAGGAAGCACGAAAATCAATGGAATCATCAGCATTAATTTTCGGAAACATGCAAAAAACAGCGATGCTTTGGCCTGACCCAGAGCCAGAAATGTCTGCTGGCATGCCATTTGTCCCCCCATGGCAAACGCGCCTGCCAGAAAAATACGCATTGCCCAGCTTGCCATATCGTGCAATTCCTGAGAACTATTATTAAAAATCTGTACAAACATCCCTGGAACCATCATAACAACTGCCCAAAATGCAACTGCGAAACCCATACTAACCAAAAACAGCAGCCAAAAAGCTTTTTTTACACGTTCATTATTTCTTGCGCCGTAATTATAACTGATGATAGGCTGTGATCCCTGACCCAATCCGATCAGGGGCAGGAAAATCATCTGCATCACACTGCTTAATATGGTAATGGCAGATACTGCAATATCTCCTCCATATTTATACAGAGAGGTATTGTATGAAATATTTATCAGGCTCTCTGTGCTCTGCATCACAAACGGAGAGACTCCCAATGCAAGCACTGGCAGCACATATTTTCTTTCCATCTGAAGATATTTCTTTTCGATCCGAAGCTGCGTCTTCTTTCCCCGCAGAAATTTCAGAACCCAGACTGCTGAAATTGCCTGGGATAGAATCGTTGCCAGCGCAGCTCCAGACACTCCCATATGGAATCCAAAAATAAAAACAGGATCTAAAATGATATTTGTAACAGCGCCAATTAAAATCGTTCCCATACCCACCATAGAAAAACCCTGTGTTGTAATAAAACTATTCAATCCCATTGAAAGCATAACAAATATACTTCCGCATACATAGATTCTCAAGTAACTCCATGCATAATTTATGGTATTGTCACTGGCTCCAAACAGATACAGCAGTTCTTTACCAAAAATCAAAAACACCGCTGTCAGAATCACTGCCATCCCCGCCAGCATCACCACACAAGAACCAAGGGTTTTTCTGGCGCTCTCCAGATCACCTTTTCCCATATAAATTGCGGCTTTGGGCGCCCCGCCCATTCCCATCAGGGCGCTGAACGCCATAATCAGCAAAATCATAGGCAGGCATAACCCTATCCCCGTAAGGGCAATGGCTCCCGTACCCTTTATGTGTCCGATATAAATCCGGTCTACAATATTATAAAGCATATTTACAAGCTGCGCTAAAATTGCCGGGACTGCCAGTTTCAAAAGCAGCTTCCCCACAGGATCTGTTCCAAGATCTGTTTTCTGATTTTTTTTCTCAAATGTCATTTTCTGTTCCTTCTCTCTCTATCATATGGCTATAATACTGCAGCATAATAAAATTCATTATGCGGAAAACGGCTTTCCAGTATGTGAATCATCCAATACTGGAAAGCCATATTTCATGAAATTTGGGCTATTTTACTGTTATGTTTCATTTTGCGCTCTTCTTACAGCAGAGAAAACACGTTTTCTTACATATTAATACTATAACACAGTGCTGGAAAAATCAAGTACCCAGGATATTTTGAAAAGGATTTTTTCTTTGATGTTTAACTTTGATCTGCCGCCATAGCAAGATTTGGTGTAAACACAGACAGCTTCATCAAAAGCGGCGCAGTCATTGACATTGCTGCAGCCATCGGGAGGTTCAATACTAAATTGAACACTGCCAAAAATTTAATTCCAGGTTTTTCCATAGTTCTTGCCTCCTCTTATCGTTCTGGGTAAACAGGCTGAATAAACTCCATATATTTCCTCTTACGTTTTTTGAATTCCTCGCTGTCTTTCTGTAAAGCTGCAAGCCTTGCTTCGTTATACTGAATATCTTGGCCATGTTTCAGTTTTCCAGACATGGTATCATGTGCAAGCTCATACTGCACTTCAGGATAATGAATTACAATCTTGCCGTCTTCAACTGCCAATTCACCTTCCATGCCGCATAAACCGCAGATCGCATGGGTGATTCCAGGTTCAATATAAAAATTATTCATGTGACAGTGGGGACATACGCCCTCAGGACCCTGCCATGCGGCATTTGGAATATCCTCTGCAGCTTTAGCCAGGTTTACGCCGATTTGATGGGCACGGGCCAGGGCTTTATCACCCATCAGAATCGTCTTAGACCATTGAAGTTTGCATCCAGCATTTTATCAAGAAGCCACATAAAATCATCTTTTTGCACGCAAATACGGCCCTTGCCCCCATCATTGCTTTTACGCGCGCAATGCAGCCAGTACAGTTTTTATTTCCATTTTGTGGTGCAGATTAATAAACTCGATTTCTGCTCCAGCCTCCTGTGCCTGGCACAAAAGCTTCGCTGCCTGGTCAGCCATACAATCTTTCTCTGTAAATACGGTTACGCTGTCAAATTTTCCATCCCAGGCTATCTCTTCGCCCCCTAGGAAGAATTCTCCTGTCACGCAGTCGCCTGCAGCTCACAATGGAAATGATGAAACTTTGGGAAAAATATTTTCATGAAACATAAAAAACATCAGAAAATTTCATTTTCTGATGCTTTCTTAAGAGGCGCAGACCGGATTTGAACCGGTGAATCAGGGTGTTGCAGACCCATGCCTTACCACTTGGCTACTGCGCCATATCATATATTGTTCCCTTAACTTAATATATTATAACAAATACTGAAATATTCGTCAATACTTTTTTAATGACTCCTACGGGAATCGAACCCGTGTTACCGCCGTGAAAGGGCGATGTCTTAACCGCTTGACCAAGGAGCCATATCAACTATCATGCCAGCGACAGTTGATATATTACCATAACTTTACCATAATTGCAAGTGTTTTTTTATAATAGTTCAATATGATCCATAAATTCATCAGAAACAGAGGATTTCATCACATAACAAGCCCTGCCATTATCTTTAGCTTCATATAGAACATGATCTGTTTCTGACAATAAATGCTTCACATTCTGCGGAAAAGCAAACTGATATGCGCCGATACTGCAGCTTACTGTCCGGTCAGGCAGTAAATCGGAAATTGCCCTAAGAAATTCATCCAATCTCTGTTCCATCAATGGTTGTGCAATTGGTTTTTCAATAATAGCGGCAAATTCATCCCCGCCAACTCTTCCCACCTTCCCCTCTTCTGCAAAAATATAGATATAAAATTTAATGACAGGGAGGCAATCAAAAACTGAATCTGTAAACGCAGCAGATCATCCGAGATCATATTCGATACCGCTGCCCCGTGCTGCTCAAGCATATAAGTTTCTCTTTGAGAAAAATAAACTGCTGCAATTACCGCCATGCAAATCATAAAGAATTCAAATGCGCCAAAAAACAACGTCATTGTTCTGGAGCTATAAGGATTATGAATTGACTCGTTAATACACAATTTTATATTTTGAACGGTATCAGACTGATAAACTGCAAACAACAATTCAACTGTAACGATACAGATTATGGAAAATATCGTATCACGCCACTTCCACTGCAAAGCTGTGCCAAAGCCATAACCAAGTTCTGGAAACAGAATTCCCATTGCAGAGTAGACTAGCACACGATGTAAATTTGATGCAAATGCAGAAATTACAATCCTCCATAAACGACTGTATTTTCTGTTCTTTGCCAGTGCAAAAGCAAGCCCAATTAAGAACCCAAACAGTGTTCTTGTACCAACGCTCAGCCAAAGACTGCCTAAGGGAAATTCACTGAAAAACGGGGAAAATACCCGATCCGCCAGCATAACATAAAAGGAAGACGCCTTATACATACTGGCAATTCCAAAAACCAGCCCGGCTATCGTAGACTCTGCAGGACCAAAAAGGCAGCCTGCAGCCAAGATTGGAAGGTAAGCTATTGTAATAGAAATAGGCGGTATATGAACATACCCCAAAAAAGTAAATGACATTAATAATTCAATAGCAATTAATATTCCAAAGGCATAACGGTCAAAACAGGAATTATTCCACATTTTTTTATTCTATTCATCAAATTTTCTCCTTGGCACAGCCGGTTTATTTTGATTTCTTCCATAAAATTATAGCAGAAACACATATCTGCAACAAGCACGATATTTCCCCGCATCATTGTAAACTTATTTCTGTATCAGGTTGACATTTTGTCCCCACATCCTGTATAGTAATAACAAAAATATAAAGAAAGCACAGGAGAACGGATATGGAAAAACAACTGAAAAATCTAAAGGAAAAAGTAATACGAGGGTATCACATTAATCGTGAAGAAGCGCTTGCGCTTACGGAACTGCCTTTCGAACCACTCTGTACCAGCGCAGATGAAATCCGCCGGCACTTCTGTGGAAATCAATTTGATCTTTGTACCATTATCAATGGAAAAAGTGGAAAATGCTCTGAAAACTGCAAATACTGCGCCCAGTCCTCTTATTATCATACCGAAGTGGAAACTTATCCCTTACTTGGGACAAAAGAACTGATAAATCAGGCGGAATATAATGCGGCACGGGGCGTCCCCCGGTATTCCATCGTCACTTCCGGCAGAAAATTAAACCGCCAGGAAGTAGAACAAGCTTGTGAAAGCATCCGTGAACTAAAAAAATCTGTTCCTGTTTCCGTATGCGTTTCTTTTGGGCTTCTGGATGAAATGGAATTTCAAATGGTAAAAGACGCCGGAGCTGTTCGGGTACATAATAATCTGGAAGCCTCCGAAGACTATTTCCCAAATGTCTGCACCACCCACACCCAGGCTGATAAAATTACAGCCATCCATGCGGCCAAAAAAGCTGGACTTTCTGTCTGCAGCGGCGGCATTATGGGGCTTGGCGAACGTATGGAAGACCGGATTGACCTTGCAATGACACTGCGGGAACTTGATATTCAGTCTGTTCCTATCAACATGTTAAATCCCATTCCGGGAACCCCCTATGAGAATAATCCCAGGCTGACTGAGGAAGAAATGTGCCGGATTATTGCTGTGTTCCGTTTTATTCTGCCCAAATCATTTCTCAGGCTTGCCGGAGGAAGAGGACTTATGAAAGATCAGGGCAGAAAATGCTTTCAGTCTGGAGCAAACGCAGCCATTACTGGAGATATGCTCACCACCACCGGGATTACCATTCAGCGTGATATGGAAATGCTGCGGGAGCTGGGATATCAAGTGGCGGAGGTTTCATTCACAGGGAATAAGCAGATACCGGGAACCTGACTGGCTCCCGGCATATTTATCTGATATGGTTCTTACATAACTTCTTTGGCAATTCCCCTTATTCCAGCGGAACTCTGACATTATCTACGTATACAGCGTCAATATCATCCACATTGACAAAATCAGGAAAGTCTATACGGCACATAAACCCATCTCCTGAATCCCAGACAAACCATAATTCACAGCATTCAAGAATTTTGTTTGATCTGGCAGCTCCCTGAACTTCTTCCTCATTCAGCAATTCTCCTTTTGCATTATACATTGGAATCACATCACGCCCCATTGAGGTTCCTCCCCGAAAAACAGTTTTATCCTTCATTACTACATCCAGCCGCTCAAAAACATCCTTTTTTCCAGACCATTTTCCATCAAAATAAAGTTTCACCCCAGTTCCTGTAATTTTAGCTTTCTGGCTGCAATGTTCCAAAATGCTAACATCAATATACCTTGTCTTCATCTTGCCAGTAGGTTTGATGGTAAAAGAACCAATTGCAGGATAATCCCCTTCATCGTCATTAATACATACTTCAAGCTTTTTCATATCTATAGGTTTTCCAGATTCGTCATAATTACATTTCTGTTCACCAAATTCCCGGCAATATGTTTTATCTTCTCCCCATTCTAATTGTGTCCCCCAGGAACCGCTTCCAGGACTTACCTTAATCATATAATCCTCAAACAAAACATCCTCATCCAGCGGCGTTCCGTCTACAGATTCCAATAAAATGGAATAAAACAATTCTGAATTTTCTTTATCATATACAAACTGTTCCAGGGTAAATTTGTGATTCTTATAAGTAAAAGATTCTCCTGATCCTCTGACCTTTTCCACAAACTCTGTTGTCTCACCTTCATCGGTATTCTGGAAGAATACGCCAAACATTTCCCATGCATTCTTTCCTGTCTGAGCATAACAGATGCCGTTGATACTCAATGCTATGGTGAGGAATGCAACAGCTACCGCCGCCGCCATTACCCTTGCCTTCTGTCTCCGCTGTCTGCTGCGGTGCACAGCCTCTTCTAAGAGTTCCATTCCCCGTTCTTCTGATAATCTAACATTGTCCATTGCTTCTTCGTAAATATGGTGATTCAACTTCATATTTCTCACTCCTTTCTAGTTTCTGCTTGATCTTTTCCCTTCCCCGCTGTAACTGCGTGGATACTGCGCTCTCTGTTCGACGCAGCAGATGCGCAATTTCACGCACAGAATATTCTTCATAGTAATACAGGTGAATCGGCACACGGTATTTCTCGGGCAGCGCCAGTATTGCTTCCCTCAATTCGTCAAACAAATCACCCCCTGTTTGGAAAGATTCCTCTCTCTGATCCCAGTCTTCCAGCCTTACAATGTCCCTGTTCCACTTGATTCTAAAAATATCTTTGCAGACATTGATGGTAGTCCGGATAAACCATGCTTTTTCATGTTCAGAACTTTTAAATTTCGGATTGTGTACCATAAACTTATAAAAGACCTCCTGAAATGCATCTTCCGCCTGGCCCCTGTTCTTACAATAGGAATAGGCCAGCTTAAAGACCGTATCTTTATGTCTGTGGTAACATTCCACTGCTCTTTTCTCATCCATGCATTTCATACGCTTTACCTCCTAATATCAAGAAAACGGATAGAAACACAAAAATATCACAAAAAAACCTGTAAATTTTATGATTTACAGGTCAGACTGTAGACAAAGTACTATATTTATGACCGCCTCTCTGATATAATGGAAGATATCAGAGAGGCGGTGTTTTTTATGATGACAAAAAAGATAGATAAGAAGCGGGACCAGATGATGGTCTTCTG
>CATNCF010000001.1 GCA_950097145.1 uncultured Lachnospiraceae bacterium | reverse complement strand
CAGAGACACAGATCCGGGAAGCTTATAAGAATCTCTGGAATGCCCTGGAGAACTTCAAGCCTAAGGGACAGCAGACCGAAGTGCCAGTTACAGGCGTGACATTGAATAAAACAGCAACAACGCTGACCGTAGGCGGTACAGAGACTCTCACAGCAGCCGTAGCTCCGGCAAATGCAACGAACAAGGCTGTGACCTGGGAGAGCAGCAATCCAGGTGTTGCAACTGTCGTAAATGGAAAAGTCACAGCAGTCAAAGCAGGGACAGCAGTCATTACTGCAGCAAGTGCGGCTGATAAGACCAAGAAAGCATCTTGTACCGTAACAGTAAAAGCGGCAGCATCAACGGTAAGAGTACAGAGCGTCACACTGAATGTGAAGAAGCTGACTCTTGGAGTAAAGGAGAAATATAAGCTTAAGGCCGCAGTGAAGCCTTCTAATGTAAAGAACAAGAAGGTAACCTGGAAATCTAATAAGACCAAGATTGTATCTGTCAAGAACGGAAAACTTACAGCAAAGAAGACTGGAAAGGCCAAGATTACAGTTACCAGCCAGGCAGATAAGAAGAAAAAAGCGACGGTTACGGTAACGGTGAAGAAAGCGCCTGTTAAGAAGAGCAAGGTAACTCTGAATAAGAAGAAGGTGACACTGAAGACAAAAGGCAAGAAAAAAACTTTCCAGATTAAGGCTAAGGTAAAAGGCAATTTTGGATGCGCGTCTTTTAAGTACACCATTGACAAGAACGGAAAGAAAGCCGTAAAAGTAGATAAGAATGGAAAAGTAACTGCCAAGAAGAAAGGCAAAGCATCCATTACAGTTAAAACTTACAATGGCAAAGCAAAGACAGTCTTGAAAGTGACTGTTAAATAGTGGCAGATGAAAATGGAATAAAAACTTTACACCCAAAACGCTTCTTAGTATCATCCTGTTTTAAACAGATTAGGGAAAATAGAATCGCTGCAATGCTTGAAAATACGGGCATTGCAGCGGTTTTTATGTGCCCGGTGGGCACATGTTCTGTTCAGACTTATTTGATGCTCTAACTTTCTAACCCTTACAAAATCGTAAGAAAAAAACATAAAATGTAAGCTAAAGTTAAGGCAGGGCGAGGTCTGTTTCGGTATACTATTCTCAGAAACCGAAATTGCCCTGCCTGGCTGCTGAGAAAGATTTGAATAGAAGTATGGAAGTCCAGGCAGGGCCAGCCGAAAAGGAGGATATTATGGCAATATTGGAAGTAAATAATCTGAAAAAAGTATATACCACCCGATTTGGAGGAAACCAAGTGCAGGCATTGTCAGATGTGACTTTTTCTGTAGAAAAAGGAGAATATGTGGCCATCATGGGAGAGTCTGGTTCTGGGAAAACTACCTTGCTGAATATTCTTGCAGCTTTGGATAAAGCGACTGCCGGGCAGGTATTACTGAATGGAAAGAACCTTTCAGCAATCAGGGAACGGGAGCTGTCAGCATTCCGTCGGCAGAATCTGGGATTTGTTTTTCAGGATTTTAACCTGCTGGATACATTCAACCTTCAGGATAATATTTTTCTGCCCCTTGTTCTTGCGGGGAAAGGCTACCATGAGATGAGAACCCGGCTGATGTCTATTGCAGGAAAACTTGGGATCAATGAGATTCTGGGCAAGTATCCCTATGAGGTGTCCGGCGGACAGAAACAGCGTGCCGCAGTTGCCCGCGCACTGATTACGAATCCACAGATCATTCTTGCAGATGAACCTACAGGAGCGCTGGATTCCAAGGCTGCAGAGAGTCTGCTGGCCATGTTCCAGAGTATTAACCAGGAGGGGCAGACAATTTTGATGGTAACCCACTCAATCAAGGCGGCAAGCTGTGCCAGAAGAGTACTGTTCATCAAGGATGGCAAGGTCTTTCATCAGATTTACAAAGGTTCCAGCAGTGATGAGGAAATGTATCAGAAAATTTCTGATACCCTTACAGTAATTACGACAGGTGGTGGAAAACATGAATAGATTTTTTTATGGAAGGCTTGCATTCAGCAATTTAAAGAAGAATGGCAGACTGTATCTGCCGTATATCCTGGCGGTCATTGGCACCAGCGCCATGTACTATATTATAGGAGCGATCTACAGGGATGAAGGAATTAAGAAAATGCCTGGAAGCAGTGATCTGGGACTCATTATGGGACTCGGCTGCGGAGTAATAGGGATATTTGCGGTGATCTTTTTATTCTATACCAATAGTTTTTTAATGAAGCAGCGGAAAAAGGAATTCGGCCTGTTTAATATTCTGGGTATGGAAAAGCACCATATCGGCAAAATGATGTTCTGGGAAACGGTTCTGGTGGCAGCTCTCAGTATTTCTTTGGGGATAGCGGGAGGAGTACTGCTGAACAAACTGGTAACTATGGTACTCTTGCGGCTGGTGAGCTTCGATGTGCCCTTTGGGTTCCATGTTTCCCAAGGTTCCATTGTGAGTACTGTCATTTTATTCTTATGTATCTTTGGAGTGACATTGGTTTACAACCTGTTTCAGGTTCAGAAGGCAAAGCCCATTGAGCTTCTGCAAAGCGTCAGCCATGGAGAGAAAGAGCCCAAAACCCGCTGGCTTCTTACGGTTGTGGGAATACTTGCCCTGGGCGGAGGATATGGAATCGCGTTGTTCGTTGAAAATCCTGTAGAAGCTTTGCTGCTGTTTTTTGTAGCAGTAATCCTTGTAATTCTGGGAACTTACTGTCTCTTTACCGCAGGCAGCATAGCCATCTTAAAACTGATGCGGAAAAATAAAAATTACTATTATAAAACAAGTCATTTTACGTCAGTCTCCGGTATGATTTATCGTATGAAGCAGAATGCAGTGGGACTGGGCAATATTTGTATTCTGAGCACCATGGTTTTGGTTATGGTGTCAGGAACGATTTCTCTGTATATGGGAGTGGATTCTTCCATGGAGAGCCGTTATCCCAAGGAAATCAATGTCACAGGGTATGACTTGGAAGAAGAGGGAAAGAACATCGTAAATAAAGCTGTCGTGCAGGCCGCAGCCGATTTGGATATTGGAATTGAGAATATGTCTTATTACACATATATGTCTTTTACCGTATTTAAGGATGGAGAGAATTTCATTGTCCAAAAATCAGATAAAATTACGGTTCCACAAGGGGAGATGAGCATTGTTGAATGGATAACACTGGAAGACTATCAGCGCATGGGCGGAAAAAATATAGAACTTGAGGAGGACGAAGTGCTGGCATATACTTTAAATGGAGATAAGGAAGACCAGGCATTTCATTTCAAGGACAGGACTTTTAAAGTAAAAGAACATTTGTCAGAATTGCATCTGTCAGATATGCAGACAGAAGTGATGTATGATGTCTATTTTCTTGTAGTAAAAGATGAAAAAGTACTGCAGGATATTTATGAACTTCAAGCGTCTGTTTATGGAGAACGTGCCAGTCAGGTTGTATATCAGACTGCTTTTGACGTAACTGGGAATGTGGAAGAGGAAAAGGCCTGCGGTTCTCATATTTTGGAATTGCTGAACGCAGATCAATCAGCAGGAGAATTGAATGTCATGGTAAGGACAAGGGCAGGACAGAAGGAGAGCTTTATGATATTTTGCGGAGGTTTTCTGTTTCTGGGAATCTTCCTGGGATTTGTATTCCTGATGGCAACTACATTGATTATCTATTATAAACAGGTTTCCGAAGGTTATGAAGACAAAGTAAGATTTGAGATTATGCAGAAAGTGGGCATGAGCAAAAAGGAAGTGCGGGCTTCCATCCGAAGCCAGATCTTAAAGGTATTTTTCCTTCCGCTGGTGATGGCATGTATTCATCTCTTAGTCGCATTTCCAATGATAAACCGTCTCATTTTCCTTTTTGGCATGGCGGATATGCCGCTGTTTGCAATTTGCAGCGCAGGGACCGTAGGCGTGTTTGCTGTTATTTATGCAATCGTGTATGGAATTACCGCAAGGTCTTATTATAAGATTGTGGGATAAATGTCAGAGTAATTGAAAAACATATCAAAGGGCGTCACAGGAACAATTCCTGTGATGCCCTTTTCAAATGCCGGAATCTGAAAGTTCCATTTTTTTGTTACGAATTCATGAAAAACTTCTGATGTCATTTGTATTAAAATTATCGACCTTTTCAAGAATCCTCACCTTTTTTTTCAGTTCTACAGTATTTAAAATTTATATTGAATAGCTGTATAGTATTTTAAGAAGGAGAGGAAAGTGCAAATGGAGGAAAAAAGGAGAAAAAACAGAAATTCCGCTGTAGTGTCACTGTTTCTGGCGGTGGCAATTCTGGTGGGAAGCCTGCCTCTTACAGGATTTACAGTTCATGCGGCGGCAGGGTATGAAATTACGAAAGAACAGCAGGAAAAGGTTGTGAAAGATGAACCGGAGGCAGAAGCGTCCGGCGGGCGTTTCAGCCATCCGGGGCTGCTGCATTCCAAGGCGGATCTTGATAAAGCATGGGAAAATGTACAGAACAATGTATCACCCAATAAAGAGACTTGGGATCAATTGTGGCAGGATACATTTTCCAATCCCAATTGGAACCCGCGTCCGATGGAAGTCGTAACCAGGGGGATTGCCGGTGCCAATATCGGGCAGTTCTGCGTTGATCTGAAACGCGCCTACCAGAACGCACTGATCTGGAGGCTCAGTGGTGACGAGGCGCATGGAGAGACGGCTGTCCGGGTGGTCAATGCATATTCAGATATTCTCAAACAGGTGGGAGGAAGCCAGGATCGTTTTCTGGTGTCCGGGATCCAAGGTTACCAATTGGCTAATATCGGGGAGCTTTTGCGGGGACATCCGAAATTTAATCTGGAGGGGCTGCAGAATCTTCTTTTGAATGCGTTCTACCCCCTGAACCAGGATTTTTTGATACGGCATAATGATACTTACCAGGGAAGCTATTGGACGAACTGGGAGATTGCCAATATTGCTTCTATGATTTCTATCGGCGTGTTCTGCGACCGGGAGGATATTTATGAGCAGGCATTGCATTTTTTCAAGAATGGCACAGGTAATGGATCTTTTTACCATGCTGAGATCAGGGCCATGCCACATTGGGGCTGCTGCTGGCGGGGGTTATCTGTGAGACGGCATGGAACCAGGGGGATGATCTGTATGGATTATCAGATAACCGCTTTATGAAAGCGGCAGAATATGCCATAAAGTGCAATAGCTTGGGTGATGAAGTAAAAAAAGAAGTTCCGTCAACCTTTTATAGACGTGAGAGTGGAAATTTAAAGGCTTCGAAGCCTAAATATGAGTGGTATCCGGGAGTGAACTTCTGGCCGGGAAGCTGGAGACCTATTTATTATCAGATATATAATCATTACGTAAACCGCAGAGGTATGGAAATGCCTTGTGCAGCGCAGATGATGAAAAATTCGGGAACATATATAGAAGGCGCTCCAGGAAATGTTACCGACCAATTGGGATGGTACAGCCTGACTTATGCCAATACCGGATTGCGTGCCGAGGATAAGCCTATCCAGGGGGAACTGACAGACGGCGTCTACCGGATTGTGTCTGTCCTCAGTGGCAAATCTCTTGTGACCAATGACGACGGGGAATTGGTTACAGCGCCAAAAGGCTGCAATAAGGATGAGTGGTGGCTGGTGAAAAACCGTGGGGACGGGGAGTATACCATTACCAGCATGGGAGGAGCGGCTGTGCAGATAAATGGGGAAGGCACGAGGATAAGAGATATAGATGGGAATAAGGAATACAGCAATTACTATAATGAAGGTACCGCCGTGGGGACCGGTCCTGCAGACGGTTCACGGAAGCAGCGTTTTGCAATTTTAAAGGATGATGACGGGCGGTTCCGGATCGTGCCGTCTATGACTTATTATGTATGGGGATTGGATGGCAACGGTATGGGAGATGGAGTCAAAGCCATTCAATGGTTTAATGTAAATCAGGGAAACTGGAATTATAATAATATTGCAAGTCCGGGACAGCGTTGGAACTTTGAGAAAGCTACAGAGGTTGGAACAGAATTTACCTTTGATGACGAAAGCACAGGTTTTAGCACGACATATGCTGAGGCAAAAGGAGAACATACGTTAGCAGAACACGGAAGCGGAAGAGCGGCGGCGTTTAATGGCAGCAGCCAGTTTCTTGCCATAGAGGCAAAGACCGGCAAAAGCGTACTGGCCGGTGAAACAGCTTTTACCGTGACCTGCGAGGTGAAACCGGATGCGGGAAACAGCGGCTGGATCTTTTATGCATCCTCCAGAGAGGCACAGAATCCTGCGAAGGAAACTTATCTTGGAATTAAAGAAGAGAATGGAACCATTACGGCAGTATCCTGTAAAGATGGAACAAGTTCAGCTTCGGTGAGAGCGGAAGGAAAGGAAGGATGGTATCAATTGTCCGTAGTTTATGACGGAGAGGAACTCATCCTCTATATTAATGGGCAGGAGAAAGGGAGGCAGAAGGGAACATTCCAGGTTTCTGATATCATAACAGAAGACGGTGTCCTGTACATTGGAAAAGCAAATCAGGAAAGCGGCGGATATTACAAGGGGCAGATTGACAATTTAAAAATTACAGGCCATGCCATGACAGAAGGGGAGGCGATTCAAGCGGCGGGAACGTATGCCAAACAGGAAATTCAGACGCCTGAAGTATTGGCGGATTTTACTTTCGATGATGAACAGAGTGGATTTACAGGCGGTGCGGCCGCGGTAAAAGGCGTGTACAGCCGCCTGGACGACCATAACGGCGGAAAAGCTTTGTATCTGAACGGTTATAAAGATTATCTGAAAATTACAGGCAAAACCGGAGGCTCTGTGGCGCCGGGAGGCCTGGTAGAAGAGATGACCATTTCTCTTCAGGCGAAGCGGGACGGCGGCGAATATGGCTGGGTATTTTATGCGGCGCCGGATGACGACAGTCCTGCAGGGGGCAGTGAAAGGTGTTTGGGTGTCATAGATAATGAAAGCGAGATTGTGGTCCAGCGCAATAAAGAAGGCATTTCAGAGGCAAGGGCAGAGACTAAGGCAGGCCGCTGGCATTATCTGACCATTGTATATACCAGGGACAGCGTACGGATTTATGAGGATGGGGAGAAGAAGGGGGAAGCTGAAAGCAATGCTTCTCTGTCAGAGATTCTGGGAAGCGACAGCGTCTGGTATATTGGCAAAGCAAATTATAAAAAGGCAGTTACCAGAGAGAAAGGAGAGCATTTCCGGGGATGGATTGATAATTATAAAGTGATTTCCCGCGCATGGACCCAAGAGGAGATCAAGGCAGAGGCAAGAAAATATGTGGATAAGAGCATTTTGCAGAAAGTAGTGGAGAATCAGAAAGCAGAAGCTCAGAACATATATACAGAAGAACGCTGGCAGGCTTATCAGACTGCCCTGTCAAATGCAGAACAGACGCTGGCGGATGAAAATGTCCTGCAGTCTGCGGTTGACAGCGCTGAGGAACCATTAAGCCGGATACAGGCATGGATGCGTATGGACGAGGCGTTATATGCCCAAGTGGAAGACAGTGCGGAGGCATTGTATACGGCAAAAACCTGGGAACCTTACGCAAAAGCCCTGGCAAAAGCAAGGGCGGTCAATGAAAATGAAAACGCGTCGAATCAGGAGTTGGAAGAAGCGGCAAAGAAACTGAAAGACGCCCAGAGAGATCTGCTGAAAAAGACGGAAACAGTATTAAAGGCGGTACAGGCAATTTCTGATATCGGTACTGCAAAGCAGACGCCGGAGAGCAGCAGAAAAATTATACTTGCCAGGCAGATATGTACTCTGCTGACAGAAGAGGAATTGGAAAGTGTTGCAAATCTGCAGGAGCTGGAACAAGCAGAGGCGGCAATGAGCGGTTATCTGGCCGAGTTTACTTTTGATGATGAGGAAACAGGATTCCTGGGAGGCCAGGCAGTGGCAAAAGCCCATGGGGACTGCGAGATAAAAAATGGAGCGTTGTATTTGGACGGAACCAGCAGTAATTGGCTGGATGTGATCAAAGGAGACGGAAGCAGCCTGCTTACTGGGCAGGAGGAACTGACATTTTCCTTTGCGGCAAAACCAGAATCAGAAAAGGGAAACTGGCTGATGTATGCGTCTTCTGATGATAATCCCCAGGAGAATGGGGAAGAACGGTATCTGGGACTTTTGGAATTTCAGGGAGCTGTCAGTGCAGAACGTTTTATGTGCCACGACGGTTCGGCAAGACCTGAAACAGCTTATATAGGAGGGGTGGACACTTCTAAGTGGCTGTATGTGACATTGGTGCATACGCCGGAGGCTGCCATTATTTATATCAATGGAGAAGAAAAGGCCAGAACCTCCAGTGAGATTGCCATTTCAGATATTTTGGGTGAAGAAAGCATTCTTCATATCGGCAGGGCCAACTGGGGAACTGGAGAATATTATAAGGGATACATAGATCATGTGAAAATTATGGGAAAAGCCATGTCAGCAGAAGAAATAAAGGCTGAAGCAGAGAATTATCTTGATAGGGCGGTGGAGCCCAAACGGGTAGAAGATGTGGTAAAGAAAATTGATGATATTGGCAAGGTAGAGTTAAGCAGTGCATCCAGAACAAAAATCCAGCAGGCACGGAGCGCTTATAACGGATTGAATAAAGAGGAAAGGAAGTTTGTCACCAATGCAGATGTGCTGTTTTCTGCGGAAATTCTTTATGAGGAACTGGCAGATCCAGTACAGAAGACGCTGGCCGAGTTTACCTTTGACGATACAGAGAATGGATTTTTATCTTCCGGGGCAAAAGCCCAGCCAAGCAGTACGCCGGTGATTGTCCAGGATGAAGAGCGGGGGAAAGTGCTTTCCTTGGATGGAACGGGGAGCGTCTGGCTCAACGTGGTGAAAAAGGACGGAACGCCCCTGCTTGCGGATGCAGAGGAAGTAACCGTATCCTATTACAGCAAAATCCAGCAGGAAGGTACTAATTGGGTATATTTTGCCGCGCCTGACAGCAATGAGCAGATTTATAATAAAGAGTACTATATTGCCGCCCTGGAAGGAAAAAGCAATGTGATAGCAGAACGTTACCTGAATGGAAGGCCAGGGCAGGATACGGTTTGGGCAGAACGCCGGGAGGGCTGGAATCATATCGCAGTTGTATACAGCACGGATGATATGAAAGTCTATGTAAACGGCGTCCATGCCGGCACGGCAAAGAATAGCGGAGCGTTAAAACAGATACTGGGTGAAAGCAGCGTCTTCCAGATCGGGAAAGCGAACTGGCACGCCGGAGAATATTATCAGGGGCTTCTGGATGATTTTGCCGTTTACAATTATGCATGTTCTGAGCGTCAGGTACAGATTCTTGCCGGTGTCATAGCTGATCCAAAAGAAATCAAGGAACATGTCGCCAAGGCAAAGGCGATCCCCAAAGAGGATTATACCGAAGAAAGCTATACTGCCCTGCAAAATGCAATACGCTCGGCACAGATTGCCTATCATTCAGTGACCACTCAGGAAGAAGTGGCCGCAGCCGTAAACGCCCTTCAGCAGGCAGTGGACAGTCTGCAGAAGATTACGCCAGGCACAGAAGTAAATAAAAAACCACTGGAGGATAAAATAGCAGAAGCAAAAGAAATAGAAAAAGAAAACTATACCGAAGAAAGTTATACAGCCCTGCAGGAAGCAATCCAAAAGGCAGAGGAAACTTTAAAGACCGTAAAGACGGAAACCGAAGTGACAGCGGCAATTGCCGATCTGCAGAAGGCCATAGACAGCCTTCAGAGGAATACCCAGGAAGGGCTGAATACAAAGCCTCTGACGGATAAAATTGCAGAAGCCCAGGCAATTCAGAAAGGAAATTATACCGAAGAAAGTTATGCGGCCCTGCAGACAGCAATCGAAACAGCCAGGAACGCGCTGAAGACCGTAAAGAGTGAGGCAGAAGTGACAGCGGTGGCAGAAGCGCTTCAGCGGGCGATAGACAGTCTGCAGGAGAATACGCCAGGTACAGAATTAAACAAAAAGCCCCTGGAAGACAAGATTGCGGAAGCGAAAAAAATAGAAAAAGGGGAATATACCGATGCAAGCTATGCAGCCTTGCAAAATGTTATCAAAATGGCTGAGGAAATGCTGAAAAAGGGAAAGACCCAGGAGGAGCTTTCCCAGGCTTTGGCGGAGCTTTCCCAAGCGGTCAGCAATTTGAGTAAAAAGCCGGGAACGCCAGGAAACCCGGGGGACACAGAGAAGCCGGGAAACCCGGAAGATCCCGTGTTCCTGGTAAAAGGAATTACGCTCACCCCTGCTCAGAAAAAGCTTACCGTGGGACAGGGATTTACCCTGCAGGCGGCAGTAACGCCTGACGATGCATCCAATAAGAACCTTAAGATTACCAGCAGTAATCCCAAAGTGGCAGAGGTGTCTGGAATGAGAGTTATTGCCAAGGGGGCAGGACGGGCAGTGATCACTGCTTTTGCGCAGGATGGTTCTGGAATACAGGCGTCTATGATTGTAGATATTTCCCACAGTCCTGTAGTAAAAATTAAGGCAGTCCAGCAAAAGACTACAAAACATGTAATCGTTTCTTTTGGCAAAGTAAGCGGAGCGGCAGGATATGATATTTATCGTTCCACCAATGCGAAAAAAGGGTATAAAAAAATTGGAAGTACAACGAAAACACGTTATGTGGATAAGAAAGCCAAAGCGGCGAAAACATATTATTACAAAATTGTGGTAAAGGCAAGAGACAAGAACTATCATAGTGCGCTCAGCACTAAATATGCCAAAAGGAAGGTTCTGGCGTGTCCGTCCATAAAGGTTCAGGCGCAGGGCGGCAGAACAGCCCAGATTACCTGGAAAAAGCTCAAAGGGGCAAAAGGCTATGTGGTATACACTTCCACAAAGAAAAACAAAGGATTTAAGGCCGCAAAAACATTGAAAAAAGCCAAAGCAGTAAAAGCTGTGGTTAAGGTTAAGAAAAAATCCATGAAAAAGCTGTATATCAAGGTACGCCCTTATTATACAGAGAAAGGCAAAAAGATTTATGGCCCTTATTCTAAAACAAAGACTGTAAAATTAAAGAAGTAGAAAAGCAGGAGGCCGTCACGCGAAATAATCTGTGTGACGGCTTCTTGTTGTCGTACAAAATGGAAGGGATAGATTATGGAAACGGATTGACTTCACTGTATTCATATCTTGTGATCACAAAAATAAGAAAAAACTGCAGGAGAACTGCTGCTGCGGCTGTTAAACCTGCACAGATAAATCCCATAAGCCCGTAATGATATATGGAGTTTACGCTAAAGCAGTAAAAAATACCGAAACCGATCCCCATTATCAGGGAAGGCAGATAGTAACAAAGATTCTTTTTAAAAAGAATGTTCCAGGTTTCTTTCTCTGTGATGCCGATTCTGTATAAATGATAAATCATACGTGTATCTTCCTTTAACTCAGATTTGATTTTAAAATATATGGTAACATTGGCTGCCCCAAAGAACATGAGATCTACAAAAAATATCCAGAAAATTAATACTTCCGAAGATTGTTTTTCAATGGTATATGTGCCTATTTTGGAAGACAGAGAGGACAGGTACTGAGCTTCTTGTGAAAAGTTATTTGATGCTGCCATACAATTCTGAAGTTCCGCTATTGCGGGACCGGAAATTTTCCAATTGTCTAAATTTATCAGAATGGCATTTACCAAAAAATATTCTTCGGATTGTTCTGCTATTCGTTTAAAGTCATCACTATTTACAATCAGCGTTGTGTCAGCCAGGCTTTTACAGGGATTAAATAAAATTTCAATCCGCTGTTCCTGTAGTGCAAGAGGCAGTTTCTTGCTGTCTCCCAGTTTTATTGTTACGTTTTCCACAGGCAGCAGTTCATGTTCATATCCATCCTTTAAATCTTCCTGGAACAGTTGAATAAAACTGCCCTGGCATGGGTGGTAATCTTTCCCCAGTTTTTCATTGATCTCATCTGCCGACAAGATGTTGAAGGCCCCGGATCTTAAAACGCATACCTGCGTTTGGCTGACCAGGGAAATACCGTGGCGGTTTAATATTTGTTCTAACTCTTCCAGTTCCATTTGATTGCTGTTTTGATCTCGAACGTAGAACAAATCATAGGGTGAATAGGCAATTGCATTGTGCATGGAATAGGAATAAATGGTAAAACAAAGGCCAGAGAAGAATACAATTAGGCCGAATAAGCAGGAAGATATTATGGTGACGATTTTCCAGGATTTCAGATTTTGAAGAAGCAGGCCAAAGCTAATTTTCCATTTCCTGCTGCTGTTTTTGTACAGGACAGAATCAGAATGAAAGATTGCCAGGAAAGTTCCCATAAGAAAAGAACCCATGCTCAGCAGCCAGAAATTCGTTTTTCCAGAGTAGAATACGTACAGCATACTTAATATGGAAACAAGAAAAACAGCGCATCCAAGGAACAACAGGGCTTTGGAACCTTTTTGCTTCCGTTCTTCTTTCCATTTTGCCTGGAGGAGCTCAGACAAATTGGCTTTTAGTATCCGTATGATATTCAACAATAAAATGAGGATGATTACCAGGGCATACAGGCCCACCGCAGCAAGATAAGCCCTTGCATGGAATTCCCATTGTATTGGGGTAATGCCGATGATGCGGCGGAGAAACAGGAAGAAAAGAACGGAGAGTCCGCTTCCGCATACAAGCCCCATGATGCAGCCGGCAGAACTTACCGCGAAACATTCCAGAAACATGTTGGCAATGACTTCCCGTTCTGTCATGCCAAGTGTCATAAGTACCGAATATTCTTGCTTTCTTCCTTTTAAGAACGCTTCATATGCGTAGGGAAGAAACAGAAGGGTAAACAGGCAGACCATTAAGGAGGGAAAGAGGATGTTATCCGCTATCATAGGATCCACCTGATAATTATGCATAAGAGAATGGTTGCTGCATACCGATAGGAAAGCCAGTAGAAGAGCCATGGTAAAAATATTACAGTACAGGTACAGCATATAGTCTTTCCGGTGATACCGAATCATTTTAAATAGTATTTTTATGAGCTCCATGTTATTCACCGCCTATTTGTTTCAGAAATTCATAGATATGTTCCAGAAATATTTTGCGGCTGTTCTGTGCTTTTTCCAAAACGGATAAGACTTTTCCATCTTTTAATAAAATAACTTTGTCACAGTAGGAAGCGGCATAAGAATCATGCGTTACCATGAAAAGTGTTGCCTGGAACTCTCTGTTAATGTCTGTTAAATACTCCATGACATCTTTTGTGGATTTCGCGTCTAAATTTCCGGTAGGTTCGTCCGCCAGTATAATCTGCGGATGATTAATTAAGGCTCTGGCAATGGCAGTACGCTGTTTCTCGCCTCCTGAAATATCCGTTATATTTTTGTCCGTGATATCACAGATAGATAAAATTTTACAAATTTTTTGAAACATTTCTTCCCCATATTGAGAATGATTGTCCAAGAACAGAGGCAGCAGAATGTTATCTTTGACATTCAGGCTTTCCATTAAATTAAAATCCTGAAATATTAATCCGATATGGCTGCGCCGGAATACAGCCATCTGCGATTTGTTCATAGTTGTAATTTCTGTATCACGGATCATAATGCTGCCGCTGTCAGCGCTGTCCACACCGCTGATTAGATTCATCAATGTGGTCTTACCGCATCCGGAAGGCCCCATAACAGCAGTCAGCTCTCCAGCTTTAATGGTGAGGTCTATGCCCTGTAATACGGGCAGCGCAAGTTCTTTGTGAATAGGATAGCTTTTAGAGAGATTTGTTATTTTTAAAATGTCTGCTGGACTTTCCATAATGGAGGTTCCTTTCTGATTTTGGGAGAATATGAAACATGCAGGGGCTGCCGCAAAACCGGGAATTTCTGCAATATATGGCACAAACATGCGTTAACGTTGTATTATATATCGCAGAATCCCTGATTCTGCAGCAGCCCCATAAAAATTACTATTTTCTGTCTGCCATATACTTTTTTACCAAAGACTCGATGCGTTCATAAGGATCTAGGAGATCGCTGATGGAGAGATCATGGTTGAGGGTGTCTATAATATAAGCAATGTATTTGCTCATATCACAGTTGATATAGTAGGGCTTGCCAAGAAGCTCCGGCGTCTGGTAGGTGAGATTGGTTGTTACCACCTTATAGATTAGGCCCTCTTCCACAGCCTTGTCAAATTTTTCCAGACCGCTGGTGAACAGGCCGAAAGTGGCCACAACAAAGATACGCCCTGCTTTTCGTTTTTTTAGTTCCGTCGCGACATCTATCATGCTGTCTCCAGAGGAGATCATGTCGTCGATAATCATCACATCTTTGTGCTCCACAGAGGAACCTAAGAATTCATGCGCTACAATGGGATTGCGTCCATCTACAATTTTGCTGTAGTCCCGGCGTTTGTAGAACATGCCGATATCCAGTCCAAGCACATTGGCAAGGTATACAGCACGGTTGGTTCCGCCTTCATCAGGACTGATGATCATCATGTGATCGCTGTCAATCTGCAGATCATCTACTTCACTCAGTATGCTCTTGATAAACTGGTAAGCAGGCTGTACGGTTTCAAAGCCGTTAAGAGGAATGGAATTCTGGACCCGGGGATCATGGGCGTCAAAAGTAATGATGTTGTCTACACCCATATGGGTAAGCTCCTGCAGAGCGAGAGCACAGTCCAGGGATTCTCTGGCAGTGCGTTTGTGCTGGCGGCTTTCGTAGAGAAAAGGCATAATCACTGTGATTCTTCTTGCTTTTCCTCCTACGGCGGCAATAATACGTTTCAAATCCTGATAGTGATCATCCGGGGACATATGGTTCTCGTGCCCGCAGACTGTATAAGTCAGACTGTAATTGGTGACATCCACCATGAGATACAGATCAAATCCACGAACCGATTCGTTGATGATTCCCTTTGCCTCGCCGGAACCGAAGCGCGGGGTGGAACAGTCCACCAGATAGGTCTTCTTATGATAACCCTGGAAAATGATATCATTGATGTGCCTATGTTCCCGTTCACTGCGGAAGCTGACCAGATACTTGTCCACCATTTCTCCCAATTCCCGGCAGCTTGCCAGTGAAATGACACCCAGGGAACCGGCGGGGATGGTTTCGTAATTTTTATCATTGCGCTGCATGAAATGTCCTCCATATATAGTGAAAATGTTTTATTGTTCTGAATTTACATTAACAAATAATAAGAAGCAAGACGATTATATCATTACTCAAGAGCCTTGGCAAGGCTGTCTTTCCAGTTTCTTCTGGATGCGGATATCGTCGCCGAAGAGTTTGATCATGGTATAATTACTGGAGATCCGGGAAAAAGTGCGTTCCGAATAAGTGTCAGCTAGTTGTCCCAACCCAAGGTTCGTGGAGATAATCGTAGAGTTACGCCGCAAAATCCGCTCATTAAGACATAGAAAGAGCTGAGATACGGTAAAAGCATTGGATAATTCTGTACCCAAATCATCAATAATCAAAAGATCGCATTCAAATATATTCTGATAATCTCCGCTGGCGTCCACTTCCCTGCCGAATACTGTTTTCTCAAAAATATGAAACAGTGAGGAAGCCGTAAAATAAATGACAGAATGACCGGAATCCAAAAGTTCCTTTGCCACGCAGTTGGATAGATAAGTTTTGCCGATTCCAGTATCTCCATAAAAAAACAGGTTTTTAAATTCCTCATCAAAGGTTTTTACAAATTCCAGGCAGTCCCGGACGGCATGTTTCACTGTGTCAAGACTGGACAGTCCGGTGGAAGGATTAATCTGATCCTGAGCGTAATAATCGTAAGAAAAGTTTTGAAAGTTTTCAACATCCAGAATCTGGCGGATATTGGACTGGGTATAGACGAGATCAATGGCGGCCTGCTGAAAGCAATGGCATTTCTTCCCGTCAATATAACCAGTATCTTTGCAGTCTTTGCAGCTATAAGGCGGCTCAAAGTAGTGTTCCGGGTAACCGTGGGATGTTAAGAGCAGTTTCTTTTCCTGGAACAGTTCTTTTAGCTGCTGGTGCAGTTCTGTCAGTGCATGTTCATCGCCGTCAATGAACCTCTTGGCTTGGGAAACGGAGAGAGATGAGATCGTGTGGTCAATCTCTAAGAGCCGCGGCAGTTCCTGGTACACAGACTGAATCCGTTCCATTACAATATGCTGATTTTCCAACTGTTTTGCCTCATAACGGCGCAGCAGCGTATTATACTGAGTATTGCTGAGAGCCATAAACGCCTCCTTAGCTTGTAGTGTTCAATAATTTTGCTTCCAATTGTTCCATATTATAGGTGCGCTGTGGAAAGCTGTTAAAACGGTTGGGGGCGGCCTTTACTGTCATGCTTCTGGAAGAAGCCGTACGGGTGCGTTCTGCCGCTTTTGCCGCCTGGTATGCTTCGTCAGCCTTGCGGATATCAGCAGGAGTCTGGATCTGCTGGCGTTTCCAGCTTGTGAGAATCCGGTCTGTATATTCAAAGCTGGGCTGGTGGATAGCGAGTATGGTGCGGCTGCATGCTTCAGTAATCATATCCTGCCCAAAACCATATTCTTTGTTCCATTTGTCTATGTAGTGAAACTCAGCGGGGATCAGACCGCGTCCCTGGATGCCAAGAGCCTTTATCACTGCATAGTGAAGCTGGCTGTGGGCCTGGCTGCTGCGTTTTGCCTGTTCCACTGTTTCAATGTGTTCATTTTTCCAATTCAGGGCCACTTTATCCATATAATGCAGACTGGAATGTCCGCCTGCAATGCAGTATTCCATAAGATATACGATTAAATCAACAGAAAAGGATAAATCGTCATACCAGGAAAGAAGCTTCTGGATATCGGTGTAGGTTAATGGCCTGGCGAGATAGCTTTCTGCCACAAATATCAGCTCCTGCACTTCTTCTTTTTCCCGGAACGCTTTTAATTCGTCTGCGGTATAGGAAGTTTTCCGGGACGGAGCCGAAGTCTTTTTCAGCGGCACGGAATCATCTTTTTTTACTGCGGCGTCCAGAAAGTAAATGCCGGCAATGGAATTGTCCTGTGCGTATTCTAATTGGAGGAGATTCATTTTTTCCCAATATTTTAAAGCGCGCTGAATATCCTTCTCAGTATGGTTGAACTTGTCAGCGGCCCTGGATATGGAGAAACTGCAGTCAGGGGAATTCATGCAGCGGAGAAGATACAGATAGATTTTTACAAATTCTCCGTTGGCCTCTGTCATATATTCATCTATAAAACGGTTGTCAATCTTTGTCGTAGCATTTTCTTTTTCTTTGTGTAAAGTAATATCAGCCATAATACCCTCCAGGTTGAATCTTCTTAATGTTGTCTTGTAATTGAATGCTTCTATAGAAACCGGACACTTTGATGTGGCTAAAGTATAGCACATTTAAATTGAAATGAGAAGCATAATTTTTCCTGCAATGCCAGTAAAATCAAGGGATTGGGGAAATGTGGAATGGGTGGATAATGTGGATAATTTGGTGGAAAAATATTATGGAAACGTATGAAAGTCTTTGAAATTCTAGAAATTCCAGCTCAAAGACCAAAATGTTGAAAGTTATTTTATGTAAACTGAAAAATCCACACTCCAAATGGAGAGTTTTCCCCAATTGAAGTGTGGATAATGTGGATAACTATCTTCCAAGGAGGTGTTCCCCTACTTGGACAATGTCTCCGGCGCCCATAGTTATCAACAAATCACCGTTTATACATTTTTTTAATAAAAAATTTTCAATTTCGTCAAAAGATGGAAAATAGTAGCATTCTGTGCCCAAATTTTGTAACTCTTTTTGAAGATCTGTGGAAGAAATACCAATGGTATTCTGTTCCCGGGCAGCATAAATGTCTGCCAGAACAACCACATCGGCGGCTGAAAGAGCCTGGGCAAACTCTTTTAGAAATGCCTGGGTGCGGGTGTAGGTATGAGGCTGGAATACGCAGACAATACGATTTTTTCCGCAGTTTTTTGCCGCTGTAAGAGTAGCTGTGATTTCTGTGGGGTGGTGTGCATAATCGTCCACAATGGCAATACCGCCAAGTTCTCCCTTGTGTTCAAAGCGCCTTGCAGTGCCGCTGAACTGTGCAAGGCTTGCCTGTACAGCGTGAAAGGGAAGATTCAGTTCTGCGGCAAGGGCACACGCGGCAACGGCGTTGCTGATATTATGTGTTCCAGGCACATTCATGGAAATGTCCCCCAGCATGGTGTTTCCATACATGAGTGTAAAGTTTCCGCAGCCTTCTGTATTAAAAGTGATATTATCCGCATAATATGAATCAGAAGGGGTCAAGCCGTAAGTAATGATTTTACAGTTAAGATCTTTTGTCAGTTCCTGATAATTTTCAATTTCCTCATTGATGATCAGAGCGCCGTCTGGGCATATATTTTCGGCAAACTGATGGAACGAATGGCGGATATGGGCAAGATCCCTGAAGTAATCCATGTGGTCTTCTTCTATATTTAATATGATGGCAAATTTTGGATAAAAATTCAAAAAACTGTTGGTATATTCACAGGCTTCCGTCAGAAAATAGTCGGACTGGCCCACACGTATGTTTCCGTCAATAGATTTTAATATTCCGCCTACAGAAACCGTAGGATCACAGCATGTTTCCAGAAAAATATCTGTGATCATGGAAGTAGTGGTGGTTTTTCCGTGCGTGCCTGCCACGGCCACAGACTGCTGATAATTTTCCATGATCTGTCCAAGGAGTTCTGCACGGGTGAGAGTTGGAATCTGTTGATCCACGGCAGCTTTCAGTTCTGGATTGTCAGGATGGATAGCGGCTGTATAGACCACTGCGTCTGTTCCATTTTCAATATTGGCAGCACGCTGTCCATAATAAATTTTGGCGCCCAGGGAGGCCAGTTTTTCTGTTAAAGGGGTTTCTCTGGCGTCCGAACCGGAAATGCAGAAATCTTCTTTTAATAAAATTTCGGCAAGACCGCTCATACTGATACCGCCAATACCGATAAAATGGAGATGAATTGGCTGCTTGAAATTAATTTTGTATGCATTTTTATTCATTAATTTTACCTGCCTGGTTTTATTATAGGGCGCCAAAGGCGCCTTTTATGCGGCGTTTTTGACACCCTAACCAGTCTTTCTTTTATAATTGATCTCATTTTATACCAACCGCAGGCATTTTGCAAATTAAATTAGGAAAGAAAATATAAAATACCAGTTTTTTTTCGTAATAATCAGGTAATATGTGTTGTACAATGTGACAAAATTATTAATTTTTAGGCAAAAAAATTGTGAAATATGTGTACTAAATGATTCTTATGTGCTATAATATGGGATGTAAGTAACAAGAAATTAATTGACGAGAGGTGAGAGACATGATTCGTAAAGAAATGATAGCCATGCTTTTGGCAGGGGGTCAGGGAAGCAGACTGGGAGTATTAACCTCTAACGTTGCAAAACCGGCTGTAGCATTTGGCGGTAAGTATCGAATTATTGATTTTCCGCTAAGCAACTGTGTAAATTCGGGGATAGATACAGTAGGCGTTTTGACACAGTATCAGCCGTTACGTCTGAATACTCATATCGGGATCGGCATTCCGTGGGATTTGGATCGCAATAATGGCGGGGTAACAGTACTGCCCCCTTATGAAAAGAGTGATAACAGTGAGTGGTATTCAGGAACGGCGAATGCAATTTACCAGAACCTGAACTACATTGACAGTTACCATCCTGAATATGTTCTGATTCTTTCAGGTGACCATATTTATAAGATGAATTATGAAGTGATGCTGGATTTCCATAAGGAAAATAATGCTGATGTTACCATTGCCGCTATGCCAGTACCATGGGAAGAAGCAAGCCGTTTTGGACTGGTAATTACGGATGAGAATAAACAAATCACAGAGTTTGAGGAGAAGCCGGCAAATCCCAGAAGCAATCTTGCATCTATGGGAATTTACATTTTTAACTGGAGCGTATTGCGGGAAGCTCTGGTGACCATGTCAGAGCAGAGCAACTGTGACTTTGGCAAACATATTATTCCTTACTGCAGAGAAAATGGCAGACGTTTGTTTGCGTATGAGTACAACGGATATTGGAAAGATGTAGGTACGCTGGGGTCTTATTGGGAAGCAAATATGGAACTCATTGACCTGATTCCAGAATTTAACCTCTATGAAGAATACTGGAAGATATATACCAAGAGTGAGATCATTGAGCCTCAGTTTGTGGCAGAAGATGCAGTGACAGAGCGGTGCATTATCGGAGAAGGCACAGAAATTTACGGTAAGGTATATGGCTCGGTGATTGGAGCAGGCGTTGTAATCGGCAAGAATACCGTGGTGCGTGATTCCATTATTATGCAGGATACTGTGATTGGCGATAACGTTACCATATCAAAGGCAATTGTGGCGGAGAATGTTACGATTGGAAATAATGTAGAGCTGGGTGTAGGGGAAGAAGCAGAAAATAAACTGAATAAGAGCGTATACTCCTTTGGACTGGTAACTATTGGAGAGAATTCTGTGATACCGTCAAATGTTAAGATAGGAAAGAATACAGCGATTTCCGGTAAAACAGAGAAAGACGATTATCCAGATGGCCTTTTGGCAGGCGGTGAATCAATCATTAAGGCAGGTGACAGAGTATGAAGGCATTAGGTATTATATTAGCAGGCGGAAATAATAGTAAAATGCAGGAGCTTTCCAATAAGAGAGCCATTGCAGCCATGCCAGTGGGCGGATGTTTTCGCTGTATTGATTTTGCACTCAGCAATATGAGTAATTCACATATACAGAAAGTGGCGGTTTTAACTCAGTATAATGCAAGAAGCCTGAATGAGCATCTCAGTTCTTCAAAATGGTGGGATTTCGGAAGAAAGCAGGGGGGCCTGTTTGTATTTAATCCCACAGTTACTTCTGACAACGCATGGTGGTACCGCGGAACAGCGGATGCTATGTACCGGAATATTACATTCCTGAAACAAAGTCATGAACCGTATGTTATTATTGCAGGCGGAGACTGCGTATATAAGCTGGATTATAATAAGCTGCTGGAATATCATATTGACAAGAAGGCAGATATCACCATTGTATGTAAGGACATGCCAGTAGGTGAGGACGTAAGCCGTTTTGGTGTGGTACGGATGAATGAAGATTCACGGATTGTGGAATTTGAGGAAAAGCCAATGGTTGCACAGTCTAATACAATTTCAGCAGGTATTTATGTACTCCGAAGAAGGCAGCTTATTGAGATGCTGGAACGCTGTGCGGAAGAGAACCGCTATGATTTTGTAACAGATATTCTGATTCGTTATAAGAATATGAAACGTATTTTTGGTTATAAACTGGAATCATACTGGAACAATATTTCTACTGTGGAGTCTTATTATAAAACAAATATGGATTTCTTGAAGCCTGAGATCAGGAAATATTTCAGAGATGAACCCAGAATTTATTCTAAGGTAGACGATCTTCCGCCTGCAAAGTATAATGTAGGCTCAGAAGTTCGCAACAGCCTGGTATCCAGTGGCTGTATTATTAACAGTAAAGTGGAAAATTCCATTCTGTTTAAGAAAGCATTTGTAGGAAAGAACTGTGTTATCAAAAATTCCATTATATTAAATGATGTATATATCGGTGACAATACGCATATTGAAAATTGTATTGTAGAGAGCCGTGATACCCTGCGCGCCAATACGTATTTTAGTGGTGGCGACGGCATCAAGGTAGTCTACGAACATAACGAGAGATATGTTATTTAGCATGAGGAGGGACCCAGGGAAGCTGGGAGGAGCCCTTGTGCTTCTACCCGAAGCCAAAGAGGTAAAATAGCATGAGGAGGGACCCAGGGAAGCTGGGAGGAGCCTTGTGCTTCTACCCGAAGCCAAAGAGGTAAAATAGCATGAGGAGGGACCCAGGGAAGCTGGGAGGAGCCCTTGTGCATCAATCCGAAGCCAAATGGTATAATGAGAGTAACCTGCATAGTTACAATAGATAAGACCTGTTCTTAAGAAATAGGAAGATTTATAAAGGGGGCAGAGATTTATGCAGATAACAGACGTGAGAGTCCGTAAGGTAGAGAAGGAAGGGAAAATGCGCGCGGTAGTGTCTATTACCATTGATGAAGAATTTGTAGTGCATGATATTAAGGTGATTGAAGGAGAAAAAGGTCTTTTTATCGCCATGCCAAGCAGAAGAGCGGCAGATGGGGAATATCGTGATATTGCCCACCCAATTAATTCTCAAACAAGGGAGAATATTCAACGTATGATTCTGGATAAGTATCAAAAAGAGATTGAGACGGAAGCATAAGCTATGAAAAATTAAAGGGCGGTGAATATTTGAAAAAATACCAAAATGAAATGGTGATAAGGATAACGATCATATGTCACAGTCCAGACAAAGAACAGTGTTTCAATTAGAATTGAAACACTGTTCTTTTATAAATTTTGATTATATTATGAAATGCGGATATACCGGGCAGCGGCATAACCTTTGTATGTTTTACGGCCCCGTTTTACGCTGACATGGTACCATTTCTGCTTGTCCGTTCCGGTAGACTGGCCCCAAATTGTCACTTTGGCGCCTCTGGGCAGAGTAATAATAATTCCACTGCTGATGCTGGCAGATCTGCGAAGGCGCAGTCCAGTGCCTGCAATTACGATGCCAGTCTGTGTTTTTGGCTTGGATTGTCCTGCAGTGAGCAGATCGGATCTGATATAGCCGCTTTTCTTTTTGCCGCCGGCAAGATAGGTGATGCGGCTCCAGGATGTTCCAGATTTATCATTTGTAGTGCAGATAATGGTAACTTTTGTTCCAGCGCTCAGAGTGGCAGCGATAGGATGATTTATGCCGGCATGTTTGCGCACATTTGAATTACTGCGGACTGCAGCAGTCCGGGAGGCACATTTGGTACGCGCAGAAAGGACTTTGGAAAAGCTGCCGGTTACGGTACGGCTGCCCCGCCCGGAATAGGCGCGGACTCGATAGTAATATTCTCTTCCACCCTGCAGTTTAAGATTACAGAATGCATGGGTTCCAGCGGCAATATCTTTTACTTTTTCAAATGGACCGTCGTAAGAAGCAGAACGAAATACCTGATATCCAGATACTCCCTTTACAGATTTCCAAGAAATATTGATACTGTTTCCAGTGGTGATTCCGCATTTTAAACTTTTTACAGTTCCTGGTTTACTGGCAGCGGATGCAGTCTGCGGTACGCAGAGGGAAAGAAAAAACAGCAGGACAAGAGAAAAAAGACACTTTTTGTAACATCGTTTTAATTTCATAACACACGCTCCTTTATATTTACTAAATTAATTAAAAGGAAAAATCAGGTAAAAGTCAATGGGAATTTATATATTCATTTTTTATTAAGAATTTCAAGAAAAAGTCTTAATGAAATCAAAATAAAAAAATTAAATATTATTACTCCTAAATTTGCCGGCAGTATGATATACTTACTATAACTGTAAACATAGAAAGGAAATCGTGGTATTATGTTGGAAATTTTAAAGGCCGTGATATACGGGATTGTAGAGGGGATTACAGAGTGGCTGCCTGTGAGCAGTACAGGACATATGATCTTGTTGGAAAAAATTATGCCAATGGAAGTGTCTAAAGAGTTCTGGAATATGTTTCTGGTGGTTGTGCAGCTCGGAGCCATTCTCGCAGTGGTGCTGATGTTCTGGGACAGGATTTTTCCCTTTCGTCTGAAAAAAAGGGAGTTTATTGACTGGGACATTATGGAATTATGGGGTAAGATTTTAGTTGCATGTATTCCAGCAGGAGTTGTAGGAGTTGTGTTTGGAGACTGGCTGGATGAGAATGTGTATAATTTCTGGATTGTGGCAGTTATGCTGATTACTGTGGGCATGATATTTATTATTATAGAGAATGTCAACCGGGGAAGCAAGCCTGTGATTCGAAGTACCCAGGAACTGACCTGGCAAATTGCCTTTATTATTGGCCTGTTCCAGCTTGTGGCAGCCGTATTCCCGGGGACTTCCCGGTCTGGAGCTACTATAATCGGCGCTCTGCTGATCGGCGTTTCCCGTTCTGTGGCGGCAGAGTTTACCTTTTATTTGGCAATACCAGTTATGTTTGGCGCAAGTTTTTTGAAACTGCTGGGATTTGGGCTTGCATTTACACGCCAGGAATTGAGCATACTGTTGATAGGGATGGCTGTAAGTTTTGCAGTATCTGTTGTGGTAATCCGTTTCTTAATGGGATATATCAGAAAGCATGATTTTAAGGCATTTGGGTATTACCGGATTGTTCTGGGAGCGTTGGTACTAATCTATTTTGGTTTTTTTCAGTAATACATACCATAAGAGGACGGGAAAGGAAGTTGAACGATGTTTGTGATTGCAGGGCTTGGGAATCCCTCATTCAGATATGAAGGGACACGCCATAATGTGGGATTTGAAGTGATTGATATGCTGGCGGATCAATACAGAATCCGTATAAAAGAGAAAAAGCATAAGGCATTATGCGGGACAGGAATCATAGAGGGAAATAAAGTAATGCTGGTAAAACCTCAGACATTTATGAATCTCAGCGGGGAGAGTATCGGAGCAGTCCTGAATTTTTATAAACTGGAACCGGAGTCGGAATTTTTGGTAGTTTATGATGATATCAGTCTGGCCCCAGGAAGAATTAGAATTAGAAAAAAGGGAAGCGCCGGAGGGCATAATGGGATTAAGAGCATTATCAGTACTATCGGAACCCAGGAATTTCTTCGGATCAAGATTGGAGTGGGAGAAAAGCCGGAGGGCTGGGATCTTGCAGATTATGTATTGGGACGATTTTCCAGGGAAGAGCGCAGGCAGGCAAAGGATGCTTTTGAACGGGCATGTGACGCGGCGGTTTTGATGGTGCAGGGAAAAACGGAACAGGCTATGAATCAATTTAACTGAAAAAGGAGGCAGTATGAAAAGCTTTACAGAACCATTACTGGGTCTGAGTGAATATGAAAAATTAAAGAAACAATTAACAAAGTTGGACAGGGTTGCGCAGGTTTCCGGGTGTGTAGACACCCAGAAGCCTCATTTCATGTATAGTCTTTTAGAGCAGAAGTATCATGGAGTGATTGTAACCTTTCAGGAACAGAAAGCCAGAGAGATTTATGAAAATTACCGCTTTTTTGACCGTAATGTGCTGTATTATCCCGCAAAGGACGTCTTGTTTTACCAGTCGGATATCCGGGGCAATCTGCTGACTGCGGAACGATTGACCACTGTAAAAGCGCTGCTGGAGGGCGGAACGGTAACGGTAGTTACCACTTTTGATGCACTGATGGATCGTGTGATGCCTCTTTCCTGTATCCAGGAAGGGATCCTTACGTATGCCCTGGGCGATGTGTTGGACATAGAGAAAGTGAAAACACAATTAGTGAGACTGGGATATGAGCGGAATTATCAGGTGGAACGCGCTGGGCAGTTTGCTGTACGGGGAGGGATATTGGATATTTTCCCTCTGACGGAGGAGAACCCCTATCGTTTGGAATTATGGGGTGATGAAATTGATTCCATGCGCAGTTTTGACGTTGAGAGCCAGCGTTCTATTCAAAATCTGGAAAAAGTTTCTATCTATCCAGCCACCGAAATCGTACTGTCTAAGGAGAGCCTGGAACGGGGGCTGAAATCTTTGGAACAGGAGAAAATACAGTTATACGAAACGTTCCGCAAAGAAATGAAGACGGAAGAAGCCCACAGAATAAAAACTGCCATTGAAACATTGCTGGAAGAGTTTACAGAACTGGGACAAGGAACTGGGATTGACAGTTATCTCACTTATTTTACGGAGGAGACAGTTTCTTTTCTTGATTATTTTGAGCCAGAACGTACGATTGTATTTCTGGATGAGCCAGTCAGGCTTGCAGAAAAAGGCAGGGTGGTGGAACAGGAATTTTCGGAAAGTATGCGGCACCGTCTGGAAAAAGGCTACATTCTCCCAGGGCAGATGAAGGCGCTGTATTCTGGCAGGGAAATAATGGCAAAGATTCAAAATAGGAGAAGTATCGCGCTGACAACTCTTGATGTGAAAGTGAATGAGCTGGAAATAAATTCAAGATATAATATTTTGTCCAGAACTGTAAACCCATATAACCGAAGTTTTGAACTTCTCCTGAAGGATTTGCAGCAATACCGGAAGAATAAATACCAGGTAATTCTGCTGTCTGGTTCCAGAACCAGGGCAAAACATCTGGCCGGAGATCTTCAGGCAGAAGGACTGAATTGCTTTTACAGTGAAGATTATGAGCATCAGGTTCAGCCGGGAGAAGTAATGACAGCCTACGGGAAACTGAAACGGGGATTTGAGTATCCCGATATAAAGTTTGTGGTGATTTCAGAGAGCGATATTTTTGGCGGGGAACAGAAACGGAAGAAAAAACGCAAGATTTATGAAGGGGAAAAGATTCAGAGTTTTACAGAGTTAAGCGTAGGGGATTATGTGGTTCATGAGCGGTATGGCGTAGGCATTTATCGTGGGATTGAAAAAATTGAAATTCAAAAAACAGCAAAAGATTATGTTAAGATAGAATATGATAAGGGGAGTACATTGTATGTGCTTGCCACCCAGCTGGAGGCCATACAGAAATATGCAGGGGCTGAGGCGAAAAAGCCGAAAATCAACCGTCTGGACGGTCAGGAATGGACAAAGACCAAAAACCGGGTGAAAGGCGCGGTGAAGGAAATTGCCAGGGAACTGGTGGAGCTTTATGCTGCAAGGCAGAAGACAGAAGGATTTGTGTATGGGCCAGATACTGTGTGGCAGAGAGAATTTGAGGAATTGTTTCCGTTTGAGGAGACTGAGGATCAGGAACTTGCCATTGAAGCAACAAAGCGGGATATGGAGAGTAAGAAGATTATGGATCGGCTGATCTGCGGAGATGTGGGTTATGGAAAAACAGAAATTGCTATCCGCGCAGCATTTAAGGCGGTGCAGGAGAATAAACAGGTCGTCTATCTGGTGCCCACTACTATCTTAGCTCAGCAGCATTATAATAATTTCGTCCAGCGCATGAAGGATTTCCCTGTGCGTGTGGATTTAATGTGCCGGTTCTGCACTGTTTCCCAGATGAAAAAGACAGTGGAGGATTTAAAACGGGGAATTGTAGATATTGTTATCGGCACCCACAGGGTCTTATCGAAAGATGTGGAATTCAAAGACCTAGGGCTTCTGATTATTGATGAGGAGCAGCGCTTTGGTGTGACGCATAAAGAAAAGATAAAACAGATGAAGAAAAATGTAGATGTACTTACCCTTACAGCAACGCCAATTCCACGAACTCTTCATATGAGCCTGATTGGAATCCGTGATATGAGCGTTTTAGAGGAGCCGCCCATGGACCGCCTTCCCATTCAGACGTATGTTATGGAGTACAATGAAGAAGTTGTCCGGGAGGCAATTAACCGGGAACTGGCACGGGACGGCCAGGTGTACTATGTGTTTAACAGGGTGAATCAGATTATTGAAATCACTTCGAAGATTGCAGAGCTGGTGCCGGAGGCACGGGTAGCCTTTGCGCATGGGCAGATGAAGGAACGGGAATTGGAAAATATTATGTATCAGTTTATTAATGGAGAGATTGATGTACTGGTGAGTACTACCATTATTGAGACAGGACTTGACATTTCCAATGTAAATACCATGATCATACACGATGCTGATAATCTGGGGCTGTCACAGCTCTATCAGCTCAGGGGGCGCGTGGGCAGATCGAACCGGACTTCTTACGCTTTTTTGATGTATGGGAGGAATAAGATGTTAAAGGAAGTGGCAGAAAAACGCCTCTCTGCTATCCGGGAGTTTACAGAGCTGGGAAGCGGTTTTAAAATAGCCATGCGAGATCTGGAAATCCGGGGAGCGGGCAATCTGCTGGGGGCTCAGCAGCACGGCCATATGGAAGCCGTTGGGTATGATCTGTATTGCAAAATGTTAAATGAAGCGGTAAAAACTCTGAAGGGCGAGTCAGAGCCAGACCAATTTGAAACCAGCCTGGAACTGGATGTGGATGCGTTTATTCCGCCGGCTTATATTCCCAATGAATTTCAAAAACTGGATGTCTATAAGAGGATTGCAGTGATTGAGAATCAGGAGGAAAGCGAAGAAATGCTGGAGGAATTAATTGATCGCTTTGGAGAACCCCCCAGATCTGTGGAAAATCTGCTTGTAATCGCTCAGCTAAAAGCGAAGGCGAAAAAATGCTATTACACGGAGATTAAAGAAGCTGGCGAAAAAATTAAGTTTACTTTTTATTTCCAGGCAAAGATTAATCCGGCAAATATTATGAAGATGGCTGAAAAATATGAGGGCGCTTTGCAGTTTGTCCGGGATGCGAAGGCTCCTTATTTTGAGTATCAGAAAGGCCGCAATGCAAGGCAGAAGGTGATCGGCACACTGGAGTGGGTGGAGCGGATTCTGGAAGATACCATGCAGCTGCTGGTGGAGCGGAATGCGGCAGTGGATTAAATAGTGAAAAATCCGTGAAATTCTATGAAAAAGAGTTGCTTGTCTTAGAGAAAAGAACTATAATATTACAGATAAGGAGCACATAGGAGGATATATATGAAGGCAAAGAGATTAACGGCTCTGTTACTGACAGCAGTATTGGGAGCCTCTATTTTAACTGGATGCGGCAAGGGCATTGATGAAAAGAAGACAGGAGCAACCCTGGACGGACAGGAGATTTCTCTTGGGTTTATGAATTTTATGGCAAAATATCAGCAGGCGATTTATGAAGGACAATTTTCTGCAATGTTTGGCAGTACAGATTTCTGGTCCCAGGATATGATGGGAGACGGAACAGATATGGAGACTTCCGTCAAGAAAAATGTGGCAGAAAGCATTGAGCAGTTCTACCTGCTGGAAAAACATATGGCAGATTATAAAGTAGAAATAACCGATGAAGAGATGACGGCTATGGATGAGGCGGCCAAAAAGTTTATGGAAGACAATACCAGCAAGGCGGTGAAACAGATAGGCGCCACAGAAGAATATGTGAAAGAAATGCTCCGGCTCAACACCATTCAGGCAAAGATGCGTGCGGAAATGGATAAAGAGGTAGATACCAAGGTTACAGATAAGGAAGCGGCGCAGAAAACCATCAGCTATGTGAGTGTCAACAGGAAGTCTACCACGGACGAAGAGGGTAATACCAAGGAATATTCCGATGAAGAGAAGGCAGAAGTGGAGCAGAAGGTAAAGGAGTTCCAGAAAGCGGCAAAGGATGATTTTGAGAAAGCGGCGGAAGAAGCTGGTTATACCGTTACCCCGTATTCTTACGGCGAAAAGGATGAGAGCTATACTCTGGATGATACAGTTATAAAAGCGGCAAATAAGCTGAAAGAGGGCAAGATCAGTAAAGTAATTACAACAGATGATAATTATTATGTGGTGCGTATGGACAGTACCTTTGATAAGGACAAGACAGAAGAGAAGAAGGAATCAATCATACAGCAGCGCAAGGATGACCATTATACAGAGGTATGCGACGGCTATAAGGAAGGCGTTACTTATGAGCTGAACGAGGATGAATGGGCAAAGGTTAAGTTTGATGACCATTTTACCATCAAACAGACAGAATCTGCCGGCACAGCGGAGGGGGCTGAAACGGAGAACACATCAGAAGAACAAAATACTTCTGACGGAGAGGAAGCTTCTGGTTCAGAAGAGGGTGCTGACAATGCTCCTGAATCAGAGGATTCTGCAGGAGATGAGTAAGATTTGAAGGCTTCTGATGATCTGTAAGTACTAACATAGCAGACAGCGGGTGTATCATTCCCGGACGGCGGAACAGATTTTAGGAAATTTGTTTTGGTTGTCCGGGATTTTTTGTTGAATTAGTATGGTAACAGTTCAGCCATAGCTGACTGGCTTTTAAGCCTCAGACAGAAGCTGTGGCAGCAGCGGATAGCCTGCTTTGCAGGAGGTCTGTGGCTTGTTTTAAAGGTGCGGGCTGAACTGTTGCTTAGTATGATTGAAGCTGGAGAAAAAAGATTGCGAAAAAACTGATATAACATTATTATTATGTATGTGTGTTGCACATAATAAGTATGGTTCTTTGCATAGAAGTTGTATATTTTCTAAAAAAAATATGCTGGAAATTAGGATGCAAAGAGCTCGGTTTTCAAGGAAGAATAAAACTGCCCTGTTTTATTCTGGTAAATTACAGTATGGAGCCTTAAGCAGGACTGGAAAAATCTGCAGCCAATCTATATGCAGGAAGATTGCAGTGAAAGAAAGCCAAGAAACGTGGACTGCCAGGTAGGGGAAGAATTTATAGTGTAAGGAATAAATCTCATGTCCACATAAGACCTGAATTTGTGAGGATGAAAAGGAGAAATTACAGTAGGAAAAGTATTGCTGCAGAATAAAAATTAAGGCTGCCAGTGATAAAATGGAGAATTTGCCAGTGACAGGGCAGTTTTATCTAAAGAAAGTTGTATGGAAGTTTGCGAGGAAACATGAAAAAGGGATAAGGCCGGAAACCAGCCGGGCTGAAAAGTTCAGCCATAGCTGGTTTCCGGCTTTTTGTGAATACAATTTTATCTTAGTTAAAATATTGAAAAAAAACAGATATAGGATTACCATTAAATATGCGTAATGCACATTATGGGCGTGGGCAAATGCGCGTATGGTGTATATTTTGCATAAAAATACGCCATAAAATCATGAAGGGGGAAATGGGCGTTAAATCCTCTTCCCATAAGGGGACCCGTAAGCGGGTCCCACATCCTCAAAGCAAATTTAATCTCAATTTTGTGTTTTCAGTTTTACTCTTTTAAAAATTTCGCTTCTGTATGCCGGAATACTGTTTGATAAGTGCCGGCAATATATTTTATAAATAAATTGTAGAAGGTGTTCTAATTTTGATTTCAGATGCATAAACATTAATAAGGCGGACAAGTCTGCTATTTTGGTGAAAGAAAGGAAAACATTCAAATATAAAGAATAAAGATCAATGTAAGGGCATAAATTTAAATGTACAAAAGAAAAAGACCTGTGTTGACAGGTCAATTTCTAATAACTTTTCTCAATTCGAGATGTCCTTGGTTCGTTGGCTTTTGTGAGACAAAGATTGTCAGCTTTGTGTCTTTGAATGTTTATAAATGTAGTAAGTCAGAATTAGCTGTGCACACATGCAGATTAGGCTTAGTAGATCAATATATGTACCTATCATAACGCTCCCTCCTTTCACGAACTTTGCAGTCTTGTCCCCTTTTTTATACTTACGGTCTTATACCCTCCCATAAATTAATATGTATAAACTGTAAAAATATTCCACAAATATATATTATTTTTGAAAGAGGTATCATATTTTTTTGAAATTTGTTATAACTGTTAGTTCTATATAATTCAATAGTAAATCTGCAGAAAACGCAGGAAATCTGTGAACCTTGGATGGTTTCAATTTTGGTTATACTGCGATAAGATAAACCATTAAAAGAGAATAGGATATTGTAATTGTCTGACACGGGAATGTGTGCTATACTCCGTTCATGGGAAACCATAGAGCCAAAGGCGGCTTTACCTCTCTTGTTTTTTATGGAAGGTTCAAGCAGCCCTTCGGACGAAAAAAGGGAGGGCGATGCAATGTATGTTACATATCAGGATTTGAGTAATACCAGATTAGGATAAATTTTTGTTTTGTGAAAAGGAAATGTATTTTGCAATTATAATTTGCATATGCTATACTGTCGGTAGACAAAAAGCAGTGATAAGTCCATGTGGACAAAGAAAACGAACCCCCGAACCGTATTGCCGTACAGTCCGGGGGTTCTTCTTTTATACTGGAAAAGCACCCAGTAGGCTATTTGTTGTCCTTATGACCGCCATCTAACCATTTGATGATGTAGTGACAAGCTACACCAGCCGCAACAGCGACCAAAAAAGCAGTGGTAATTTCCATGTGAACGCCTCCTCCCATTGTCGGGTGTAGGCTGGACAACACAAGTATTATAGTATATTAATAGATAGTCTTCTATTTCTTTCTTAAAAGACTTTATAATTTGGATTGTGGTGGTACCAATTTTAATTCAGATTGGTATACTTATTGTCGTCCTTGCGAATTTGATTTATCGGGTTTACAAAGGAAAAAGAAATAGCCGCAGAGAAAGATAAAATGATAAAACCTATGATTATGTACAATAAGTACAAAAATCATAGCACAATCCTGGAAGAATCAAGAAATAATTGCGTATAAAGAATTTGATTATTTCTTCTGGGAGTAAAGTTATAGATGTTCCCACGAAGCCTGGATGGGTATTTCTTATATTAAAAGAAGAGAAACAATTAACAGATGATGCAAGGTCATATCTGCTGCCGCACCAGTACAGATAGGTGCGGCAGCTTTACTTTTCCTGTGAATAACAATTGTAGAATACCACAGGATGATGTATAATTTAGCATGAGGAGGGACCCACGAGTGGGAGGATCCCTTATGCTTCTTAGCGGAGCCCAAAAAGTAAAAAGGAGGAGACAGTGAAGAAAATATATCGTGTTTTCATTCTTGCAGCAGTTTTGACTTTTTGTGCTGGCTTTGCACTACTGCAGTACCAAGGCCAGAGATTGGAACGGTATCAGGCCCAGTTTTTTGACTGTTTTGATACAGTGACTACAATTACCGGATATGCCAAAAGCCAGGAGGATTTTTCACAAAAAGTGGGACTTCTTCAGGAAAAGCTGATGTTTTATCATAAGCTTTATGATATTTATCATACATATGATGGCATGAATAATATCAAAAATATTAACGATGCCGCAGGAAAAGAAGTGGTAAAAGTAGAACCGGAGATCATAGAATTGCTCAAATTGGGCAGAGACATGTATGAAAAAACGGGAGGAGAAGTACAGATTGCATATGGAAGCGTCCTTTCCTTATGGCATAAGTACAGGCAGGAAGGAATCGAACATCCAGACCAGGCAGAACTTCCGCCCCAAGAGGAATTGAACAGGCGTGCCAAGCATACAAATATGGAGAAAATGATTTTAGATGAAAAAGCTTCTACAGTTTATTTATCAGATAAAGAAATGTCACTGGATGTAGGAAGCATCGGCAAGGGATACGCGGTTTCACGCCTGGCTGAGTATGCCAGGGAGATTGGCATGGAACATGTGCTGATCAGTGTGGGAGGAAACGTATGCGCGGTAGGAGGAAAAGCGGACGGCACTCCCTGGAATGTGGGAGTGGAAAATCCAGATTCCAACAGCAGCCAGCCTTATATGTGTTCTGTAGAACTTGAAAATCAGTCCATTGTTACCAGTGGAGATTATCAGAGGTATTATGAAGTGGAACATGTGCGCTACTGCCATATTATAGATCCAGACACCAATATGCCGCCAGATTATTTTTCCTCTGTGTCAGTTCAGACAAAAGATTCTGGTCAGGCAGACGCGCTTTCTACCGCCCTGTTTAATATGGAATATAAAGTAGGATTGTCCCTGGTGGAACGTCTACCGGATGTGGAGGCAATGTGGATTGGAAAGGATGGAAAAATCCGCTGTTCCAGCGGATTTAAATGTAATGAAAAAAAATGATTTGAGATTAATTGCGGCACTGGTGATTTTGGCTGCTGCAGCTTTTGGGGGAGTGATGCTGTATGCAAGGCTTAGTACGAAAGAACCAGAGGCAGTGGTATACCTGGAGGGGGAAGAAAAGGGGAGGTATCCCTTATCAGAGAATATCACAATAGAAATTCGTCAAGAAAATGGAAATTGTAATATTCTCCAGATTAAAGATGGAAAAGCAGATATGATAGAAGCTTCCTGTCCAGATAAGGTGTGTGTCAGACAGCATCCTGTGAGCAGACAGGGAGAGAGCCTGGTTTGCCTTCCAAATCAGGCAGTAGTGGAAATTCAGAATGGGCAGGAAGCAGAAATAGATACCTCTACAAATTAAAGAGAGTTTATATTTTATAGAAATGGAGTAAAATATGGCGAAAAAAACAGCTTATATGGGTATGCTTACAGCGCTTGCTTTTGTGCTTTCCTATCTGGAATCTCTCATTCCCATTAATTTAGGTGTGCCAGGCATTAAACTGGGCCTTGCCAATTTGGTGGTGATTATAGCCTTGTATACCATGGATACGAAAATGGCATTTACTCTGTCACTAGTTCGGATTCTGCTGACAGGTTTTACCTTTGGAAATCTTTCAACCATGATTTACAGCTTGGCAGGAGGAATGTTAAGTCTTGGTATTATGATTTTTGTAAAAAGATTTCCTGTGTTTTCTGTTACAGGAGTCAGTGTGCTGGGAGGGGTGTTCCATAATGTGGGACAGATCGCCGCAGCGGCCCTCATCGCGGAGACCGGCAGCCTGTTTTATTATCTTCCAGTGCTTATTTTTTCTGGTACAATAGCTGGTACGTTAATTGGTATTTTGGCATCAATATTAATACGTCATTTAACAAAAACGGAGAATCGTGAACAGTCAAATTGATATATGGAAATGGAGATAGGTAATGAACTCAATATTGTTATTAGAAGATGACGAGAGTATCAACCGTGGAGTTACTTTTATTTTAGAGAAGGAAGGATATCAAATATATTCCTGCAAAACGGTGGGCGAGGCAGAAAACGTGTTCCACCAGCAGGAATTGCAGCTAATTATTTGCGACCTTACGCTGCCCGATGGAAACGGACTGGATTTTATCAGAACTGTGCGTGAAGAAAGCAGCGTACATATTATATGCCTCACCGCATTGGATCAGGAAGTGGATCAGGTTATGGGATATGAGGCAGGAGCAGATGATTATATTACCAAGCCGTTTAGTTTGTCAGTGCTTAAATTAAAGGTATCGGCATATTTTCGAAAGCAGCAGGGGGCGGTACAGGATCGGATTGAGTCTGGAAACCTCTGTTTTTATGTGAAAGAGATGCGGGTTTTAGCAGCAGGCAGAGAGGTTTCCCTTACAAAAAATGAATGGAAAATGCTCCAGGTGTTTATGGAACATCCAAGGCAGATTTTGTCCAAAAACCAGCTTTTGGAACAGATTTTTGACTTAGAAGGAGATTTTGTGGATGAAAATACCATTGCGGTAAATATTCGAAGGCTGCGGGAGAAGATTGAACCAGACAGTTCAAAACCAGAATATATTAAGAATATCCGGGGAATTGGATATCTCTGGGATAAGGAGTGCAGGAGATGAAAAAATATTTGTTTCCTATTATGATAGGAGCCGTTCTGCTGGTTTTTACAGACTGGTACTTTATCACAAGGGTAAACCACAGCTATCAGGAGAAGTTTCAGATTCTATCTGTTATGATAGAAGAACAGGAAAAGGGCACAGACAGTCTCGCCGTTGCAGCCGGACTGCTAAAAGGAGCAGAAGATTTTCAGGGAGAGGCTGGCAAGGACAAGCTAAAGACTTACGGATATCTGGAGGAGCAGGAGAACTGGTTTGGACTGGAACGGAAACAGACGATTCGGAATATTATTTTAGCTTCTGTTTTGGTGTTTCTTTTGTATCTTCTGTCTCTGAAATGGATATCTGGACAGTGGAAGAATCAGAAGCGGCGGGAATTAGGAATTTTATCCCATATATTTGACCAATTCTCCAGTCATGTATATGAGACGAATTTTATAGAACATATGGATGAACGGGAGACAGAACTTGAGCGGATTATGGCGCAGCTAACAGGGCTTGGCGAACAGCTCCGCTATAATGAAGAGCTGTTGTGGAAAGAAAAAGAGGAAACCAGGAGTCTGGTGACTGATATTTCCCATCAGTTGAAAACGCCAGTGGCAGGATTAAAAACATGTTTTGAAATTTTGAATCAGGAGAATTTGAGCCAGCAGGAAGAAAAAGAATTTTTGGAACAGTGTACGAAACAGCTTGCAGGACTTGAGGCGCTGGTAGGCGCACTGGTAAATATCTCCAGGATGGAGACAGGGATGATCCAGATTTGCAGAGAGCCGGCAGACATTTTAGATACCCTTGCTGCGGCAGTGAACCGTGTGTATCTGAAAGCGGAGGAAAAACAGATCTCTATAGAATTTGAAGAAACGAAAGACTTGAGAGCGGCGGTGATTCCCCATGACAGGAAATGGCTTTGTGAGGCATTTATCAATATTTTGGAAAATGCAGTGAAATACAGTCCCGGAGGCACAGAAATTCATATCCGCATGTTCCGGCTTACGACATTTCTAAGGATTGAATTTGAAGATCAGGGCATTGGGATTCCCAAAGAAATTTATCATAAGATTTTTCAGCGCTTTTACCGTGGGGAAGCAGAGGAAGTCCGCCAGAAGGAAGGGTCCGGCGTGGGACTGTATCTGACCAGGGAGATTTTAGAATGGCATGGCGGCAGTGTCACGGTATCTTCTAAATATGGCAGAGAGCAGCAGGGGAGTACTTTTGTGGTGCAGATTCCTTATGCAGAATGATACCACTCCGGCGGTTCAATATCGACAAAGTAGATTAACTTACAAAATCGTAAGTCTTCTTTTTTGTTTTGCAAGCAAACTGAAAGAAACTTCGGGTAAACTTTACTTATAAGTTTACAAGGAGGCTATTTATGGAAACGATTTTAAGAACAGAACAGTTGTGTAAATATTATGGAACCGGAGACAATCAGGTGCAGGCGGTAAGAGACGCTGAGATTGCCATACAAAAAGGAGAATTTGCCGCTATCGTAGGGAAATCCGGTTCTGGCAAAAGTACGCTGCTTCATCTCCTGGGAGGGCTGGACAGTCCCACCAGTGGAACAGTATGGATGAAAGGAAAAGATATATTTTCTTTGAAAGAAGAGGAACTGGCAGTATTCCGCAGGAGGAAAATCGGTTTTATCTTTCAGGCATTTAATCTTGTTTCCTCCATTAATGTTTGGGAAAATATTGTGCTGCCCATTGGACTGGATGGAAGGGAAGCAGACGAAAGTTTCGTGCGGGATATTATACGGACTCTGGGGATTGAAGATAAGATACATAACCTTCCCCATACACTTTCCGGCGGCCAGCAGCAGAGAGTGGCCATTGCAAGAGCCATTGCTTCAAAACCGGATGTGATCCTGGCTGATGAGCCCACGGGAAATCTGGACTCCAAAACCAGTGATGAAGTGATAGGACTTCTGAAAATGTCGGCGCAGAAGTATGGGCAGACCCTGGTGATGATCACCCATGATCAGGATATTGCACAGATTGCAGACCGAATTCTGGTGATTGAGGACGGGAAGGTGGTGGAACAGAGATGAAACATACCATTCATGGACTGGCGCTTTCCAATGTACGCCAAAATCGCTTCAGAAGTATTTTAATCATTTTATCCATTTTCTTTACCACTTTGCTCCTCACTGCGATTGCGGGATTTGGATCAGGGATGGCAGAGCATAACCGCCGGAACGCAGGAAATTTCTATGGTAATTACTGTGGAACTTTCAATAGAGTTACAGAAGAACAGTATGAGAACATCAAACTGCGCAGTGAGTTTACCCATGTGGGAAAAACAGCTTATGCAGCCCAGGTGAATCCGGGGGAACGCAATATTGATATGAGGCTGACATTTATGGATGCCCAGGCAGCAGAAAATATAAATTTTATGTATTCCCTAAAAGCAGGAACACTGCCTCAAAAGGAAAGTGAGATTGTGGCATCGTCAGAATTTTTTGCATATCTCGGACTTAAGGATGCGAATCCAGGCGACCACGTGATAATTCCTTATCGCAGGGACAATCAGACTCCATTTGAAGAAAAAGAGTTTATTGTCAGCGGCGTAGTAAAATCACAGAAAATGGGGACAATCCAGAAATCATTTCAGGGATATATATCCCAGGAATTTTATGAGTCTTTGTATCCGGAAGAAATGCGGTTCTATGGAGTGACCTTCCAGTTCAGCGAGTCGGTCAAGGTCAATGGGGATAATTGTGAGGAAACAATCATAGAATTGGGGGAACGGTGTGGCATTGCAAAGAAAAATATTTCTCCCAACGAGATGTATCTTATGTGGTCATATAATCCCGGTTCGGAGACGGTAGTGGGCTGCGTTTTTATCGCTTTATTAGTAATTGTTGTATCGGTGGCAGTAATTTACAATATTTTTCAGGTTGGAATGGTTCAGAAAATTCAGGAATATGGTAAAATCAAGGCTTTGGGCGCTACCAAAAGGCAGATGAAGAAACTAATTTTAAGAGAAGGGATATTTTTATCAGCGGTGGGCATTCCGCTGGGGCTTTTGGCAGGCTGCGGTGTTGCACATATACTGTTTCAGCAAATGATTGTAAGGGTAAATGAAAGAATTATGGATGTAGAAATGACAAATGCGTCGGTGGTTTCCCTGCCAATGTTGGCGTTGGTGGCGCTGGCAGCCCTATTGACAATCCGTCTGGCATTAGCGCGTCCTATGCGGGTGGCGGCGAAAATCTCACCAGTGGAGGCAATCCGTTATCAGGAAAGCGCCAGCCGCAAGAGCGGTGTGCGGAAGGGTCGGAAGAAAATTTCTGTATTGGGCATGACCCTGTCGGGGCTTTCTGCAAACCGGACCAGAACCAGCTCCACCATGATTACCATGGGATTGTCCTGTGTCTTGTTTGTGGCATTGTCGCATTTTGCCGGAAATATGGATAATGAGTTTGAAGCTCGGCGCAGCGTAGAATATGGGCAGTTTTCCATAGAACTGGACTGGGATTTAAATGATAAGGCGTATCCGGAAAATAACCTTTTCAATATTCAGTTAGAAAATCCGTTGGGAACCAGACTGCAGGAGCAGCTAAAAGCGATCCCAGGAGTCACTGAGGTCAGAAGCCGGAAACTTTTTGCAGTGGAAAATAAAAGTTTTGGCGAAATGGACGAAGAAGGAAGCCGTACCACCATCTGTGTGCTGGATCGGGAAGGATTTGAACGTTATGGAAAAGGTTCTGTTCTGGGAACTGTGGATTATGATGAAGTAAGCGAAAGAGACGGCATTGTTTACGGATTTTCCTATTTTATGGAGGATTACGGTTATGAACTGGGTCAGGATGTGGTCATGAAAGATTTGACCGAAGGCCAGGCCGTATACCAGGGGACGCTTATGGGTTCCCTGGGAAGCGCTCCTGGTTCCTGGGTCATAACAGAAGAAACTTTTAAAAAGCTTGGGATCAAAGAAGACGTTACGGAAAAGATTTGGATTGACTGCCGGGAACAAGATAAAGCGAAAGTGGAAGAAGCCGTTCAGGAACTTTTGGCAGGTGTGACTCATATTGAGACGGATTCTTATGACAGCGCTATGAAAGTTGTGAAGGCAGGAACGAATCTGATGCAGTGGGGAATTTATGCATTTCTGGGGCTTTTGGGTATAATTAGCTTTATGAATATGGCAAATACGATTATTACTGCAGTGGTAACAAGAAAACGGGAGCTTGGCGTTCTTCAGGCAGTTGGAATGACTAACCGCCAGCTTAATCAAATGCTGCAGTTGGAAGGAATCCTGATTTCGGCAGGAACTGTAATCATTTCCCTGGTTCTTGGAAGTCCGATAGGGTATGCCCTGTTTCGTTATGCGAAAGAACTTCATATCTATGGAATCAACGAATATCATGTACCATGGATGGAAATTGGTATTATGATTCTGGCGATTCTGCTGCTGCAGGGAACACTTTCCTTTTTGCTCAGCAGAAATCTGCGCAAAGAGTCTCTGGTGGAGCGGATTAGTTATCAGGGATAGCGGGAAAAGAGATGTTTCGGCATCTCTTTTCTTATGCCAGTAATTGAATTTTAAAGGAAAATTTTGTATAATTTCTTTTAGCCGGGAAATGGATAAAATATCATTGCCCGAAGGATAAATAAATGTAATAAGAAGAGTGAAAGGAATCTCTATGAAAAAATTACTGGTATTTTTGAAAAATTATAAAAAAGAGTGTGTTTTAGCGCCTCTGTTTAAAATGCTGGAGGCGTCCTTTGAGCTGATTGTTCCGCTGGTGGTGTCCGCCATCATTGATGTGGGAATTGTTCATCGGGATAAAAACTATATTTTGCAGATGTGCCTGGTGATGGTAGCTCTGGGTCTGATTGGACTGGTTTGTTCCGTGACTGCACAGTATTTTGCAGCGAAGGCCGCCGCAGGCTTTGGAACAAAGGTCCGTCATGCCTTGTTTGCCCATATCCAGACGTTTTCCTTCTCGGAAATTGATAAGGCCGGGACGGCGACACTGATAACGCGAATGACCAGCGATATTAACCAGATACAGTCCGGGGTAAATATGGTGCTCAGATTGTTTCTGCGCTCTCCTTTCATTGTATTTGGGGCTATGATCATGGCTTTTACCATTGATGTGAAGAGCGCATTGATTTTTGTAGTGACGATTCCTCTGTTGTCCCTGGTGGTATTCGGAGTTATGGCACTGAGCATTCCGATGTACCGGAAGGTGCAGGAACGGTTAGATAAAGTGCTTGGCATTACACGGGAAAATCTCACCGGCGCCAGGGTAATCCGGGCTTTCCACAAAGAGGAGGAGGAAAAGAACCGGTTTGAAGAGGGACTGGAAAGCCTTACGTCTATGCAGAATTATGTGGGCAGGATCAGTGCGTTTTTAAATCCAGTCACCTTTGTCATTATTAATGGCGCAACGATTGTCCTGCTCTATACCGGGGCAGCGCAGGTGAATATTGGAAGTCTTACCCAGGGAGAAGTGGTGGCTCTGGTCAATTATATGTCACAGATTCTGGTGGAACTGATTAAATTGGCTAACCTGATTATCACGATAACCAAGGCGGCGGCGTGTGGAAACAGGATTTCATCCGTATTAGAAATGCAGACCAGTATGCCTCTGGAACAGGATATAAAAAAATACAGGAATCAGAAAGAAATTCAGGATAAGATCCCCATGGTGCAGTTTTCCCATGTGGGAATGGCCTATCAGGGGGCGGGTGCAGAAAGCCTGTCTGGGATTAATTTTTGTGCGGAAAAAGGAGAAACCATTGGCGTGATTGGGGGGACTGGTTCCGGGAAAACCACGCTGGTGCATTTAATTCCCCGGTTTTATGATGCGACGGCAGGAAAAGTATTGGTTCAGGGCAGAAATGTGAAAGAATATTCTTTGGAAGAACTGCGGCAGAAGGTGGGAATTGTTATGCAGAAAGCGGTTTTGTTCCAGGGAACGATCCGGGAAAACCTTTGCTGGGGGAAGGCAGATGCCACAGACGAAGAATTGTATCGGGCATTGGAGACAGCGCAGGCAAGAGAAGTAGTAGAGGGAAAAGAGGGGAAATTGGAAGCCTATGTGGAACAGGGAGGCAAAAACTTTTCCGGCGGACAGAGGCAGCGTCTTACCATCGCCCGCGCCCTGGTGCGCAGACCGGAAATTCTGATTTTGGACGACAGTGCGTCGGCGCTGGACTATGCCACAGACGCCAGGCTGCGGAAAGCCATCCGGGAAATGGAAGGCTCTCCCACTGTGTTTATTGTGTCCCAGCGGACCTCCTCCATTCAGCATGCCGATAAAATTATTGTGCTGGACGACGGAGAGATTGCAGGAATGGGAACCCATGAAGAGCTGTTAGAGCAATGTCAGGTTTACCGGGAAATTCATGAATCCCAATTTAAGAAAAACTGATTGCGGAGGTATGTTATGAAAAAGAAGGATAAAAAATATCAGACAAGAACCTTGAAAAAAGTCTTAAAATATATTCAGGCATACCGGATTTTTCTGGCATTGTCTTTGGCCTTTGCAGTAGTCAATGTGGCGGCTGTTTTATATATTCCGGTATTGATAGGGAGAACCATTGACCATATTCTTGCCGCTGGGCAGGTGGAATTTACGGTAATTACCAAATTGCTGTGGCAGATTGGAATTGTGGCTGTTCTGGCGGCGTTTGCGCAGTGGCTGATGAATGTGTGCAACAATAAGATTACGTATGAAGTGGTGCAGGACGTCAGGAGAGAGGCATTTGCGAAAATTGAAATTCTGCCGCTGAAATTTATTGACAGCCATTCCCATGGGGAACTGGTGAGCAGAGTAATTGCAGATGTAGACCAGTTTGCGGACGGCCTTTTGATGGGATTTTCCCAGTTGTTTACAGGTGTAATTACTATTTTGGGAACATTGTTGTTTATGGTAAGCATTAATTTGAAAATCACGCTGGTGGTGGTGCTGGTGACGCCGGTTTCCCTTTTTGTGGCGGCGTTTATCGCCCGCCGGACATTTTCTATGTTTATGCTCCAGTCCACCACACGTGGAGAACAGACCTCGTTAATTAATGAAATGATTGAAAACCAGAAAGTTGTGCAGGCATTTTCCAAAGAAAAAGATGTGCTGGAGAAATTTGATGAAATTAATGAAAGACTGGAACAGGCATCTTTAAAGGCTACCTTTTTTTCTTCCCTGACCAATCCTGGGACTAGGTTTGTCAATAGCCTGGTGTATACAGGAGTAGCATTAGTGGGGGCATTGTTTGCCATGGCTGGTTCTGGCGCTTTTACAGTAGGGCAGTTATCCTGTTTCTTAAGCTATGCCAATCAGTATACCAAGCCGTTTAACGAAATTTCCGGCGTGGTGACAGAACTGCAGAATGCGCTTGCCTGTGCAGAGCGGATTTTCGTGCTGATTGAGGAAGAGGCACAGAACCCAGAACCGAACGATGTGAAAACACTGGCGGATGTGAAGGGGAACGTGAATCTCTCCCATGTATATTTCTCTTATCATCCAGATAAGAAACTGATAGAAGATTTTAATCTGGAAGTAAAACCCGGACAGCGCGTGGCAATCGTAGGCCCCACTGGCTGTGGGAAGACCACGATTATTAATTTGTTAATGCGCTTTTATGACGTGGACAGAGGAAGCATTCAGATAGAAGGGAAGGACATTCGGGAAGTTACCCGTAAGAGTCTGAGGGAAAGTTATGGGATGGTTCTGCAGGAGACCTGGCTGAAGGCGGGAACCATCCGGGAAAATTTGAAAATGGGAAAACCAGAAGCTTCTGATGAGGAGATGCTTGCGGCCGCGAAAGCTGCTCATGCCCACAGTTTTATTAAGCGGCTGCCTCAGGGGTATGACACAGTAATCGGGGAGGATGGCGGGAGCCTGTCTGTGGGACAGAAGCAGCTTTTGTGCATTGCAAGGGTGATGCTGTGTCTGCCGCCCATGCTGATTTTAGATGAGGCTACTTCCTCCATTGATACCAGAACGGAAATGAAGATACAGAATGCTTTTGCTGTCATGATGAAGGGACGCACCAGCTTTATTGTGGCGCACCGTCTTTCCACCATTCAGGAGGCTGATATTATCCTGGTAATGAGGGATGGGCATATTATCGAGCAGGGCAGCCATGAAGAGCTGCTTTTACGAAAAGGTTTTTATTCAGAGCTTTATAACAGTCAGTTTGCAGTGTAGATCATGCTTGGCTCTTAATTTCTGGAGAAAACTTTGGTTTGGACATAAAAATGCCCCTTAAGCAGACGTTGGTTATCTGCCTTGTCTGCTTAAGAGGTATCATACCAAATTTCAATAAGCCTTACATTCCTTATAGGCGGTGGTTATTCAGTTGTGATTATGCTTTGATATAATCTAATTCAGTAAGATTAACACCAAAAATGGTAAGTATAACTTTTAATTCAATGTATCGTTTTTTCATTTTTTTGTAAGTAATAGATTCTTTGTCTGAATCTATCATATAATCTTGCAGCCTTGAAAATTCTTCAATGTTCTTTTGCATTTGCTCTTTTTCAGTCATTTCTCGTGCATCCAAATTATCACCATCCTTTTAAGATGATACGATTTATAAGTTAATATTATTATAGGGGATTTAGCACAGAGTGTAAAGTCTGCTGAATTGCCAACAGGAATTATTAATTTAAGCGTTAGGGCTGCGATTTTCCTGGTTTACCTTGATAGAATTCAATATTAGGCATATAATAATGGTTAAAGGCGTTCCGTTTGATGTAAGACTTCCGGAGAATGTAGTTACAAGAGCTGAGGCAATGAGAGCTTTTGAGAATCTGCGGGCAGTTTTTAATGGCAAAATTGTGTCGTTGTATCATAATGAGAATTTGGCTCAATATGATGAAGTGTTGCATAGAGAGAAGTTTCATTTTAAAGAAAAGTCCATACAGATGGTGCTAGTGGCGGTTAAAGAGTTTGGGTTGGAAGTTTTTTCGCAGTTTGCGGGAGATATTTTGACTGATATGGATGATTTGATATTTTATGAGGCAGCTATGGAAAAGCGGAGTGATGATGAATATTTAGTGACGGGGAATCAGAAGCATTATCCGATTAAGGACTTTATTGTTACGCCGGCTGAGATGATGGAGATAATAGAAAAAAACAAAAAATAGTATTGGAATTGCACTAATTAATTTGATGTGTGAAGGGTAAGTTCAGATATGTGTCAGAGCTTTTAAGATAAAAAGGAGAAAGTACGGTGAAAAGAGAACAGCAGGCATTGTTGATAAAAATGCAACTAGGAGACATAAAGAATGGTGCGTGTTCTAAGCAACAGAGTAGAAATGTTAGATATGAATTATATGCAGGCATTAGTGAGATTATTTCAAAATGGAGTAAGCAAGATATGCAAGTTGCAGCGAAATCTCTTTGCTTAACTCGAAGTAAATCCTTTGACATTTTTCGAAAAAATTTATTTCCTAAAGACTTTGATTCGATTCATGCAGGTTATTTCTTCTAAAGCTAATATATGGATAAAATGTTGTGCAGATTTTCAGAGTTTTAAGGTTGAGAAAAATGTCAATAATAGACAATATGTGCACCGAATACAGAATGTTCTTAAGGATGATTCGAGTGATGTGTCGGCTTTTTTTAAGGAATTGCTTTATCCTATACAAAATCTGAAAGATGAAGATACAAAAGGAATCTTAAGATTAAATTTATCATTACCTTTATGGAAGTGGAAAAATTGAATCAGAAGAAGGAACAAAGGGTATTATGTTTAGTCCAGAAATGCATCAGCTTTCTATATCTGCAGCCAGCAGAGAATTGTTAAGCAGGGATTATTCAGATATTTTATATCAAATTCGGAAAAAATGGAATGCAGGAGATGGGATGAAAGTGACTAGAGATATAAAGATTTATGTGGGAGCGCTGGCATCTGGTGCTTCTGTTGTGCAAGATGAAGGGCTGGTAACAAATTACATATTGCCTCAAAATAGAAAATTGTTAGGTATAGATATGGAAACTTATGGAGTTTACTATGCTGCTCAAAATACCTCAACAAAAAAAGTTGAAGCCATATCTGTTAAAGCAGTGAGTGATTTTGCGGATCCACACAAGAATGATGATTATCAACATTATGGCTCATTTATCAGTACACAGTTTGTATTGGCCAATATGCATGCTTTATTAAAAAATAATTCATAGTATACTTGGTTAGATACTACAAAATCCAGCTCTGACGCTTATAAATTTTTTGTAAAAAAACTTCCGTTTTATGGGAAAATGTGAACTAGTAGAATTGGCAACAAAACTATTTTTTCACACAACCATAAAAGAGAGAATGTTTTACTATGAAGCAGGAATAAAAATCACAAGAAAAGAGGCAAGGGAACACCTGGAACAGTTTAACCTTGCCTGTGAACTAGTCAAGCTAATTCGGGATTATTTTCCAGACCTTTTGTTATTATTAAAGCAAATCCCGGCTCCCCGGTATCAGAGTTATATCATATACCCCGGCGTGATCCTTCTTATGCCCAGTATCAGATAAAAATCGGCCATATAATTGGACAGTTCATGGAGGCATGGAAATGGATATGGAAAAAAGTAAAGGAGAGTTTGGAACAAACACAGGAGAATACTAGAATCCATGAAAGAAACGCCGTTGAAAGAATACAGGGAAGAAATAAAGAAAAGGGTACAGATACAGTTGAAATAGGAATGGCCAGGGAAAGGTGGTGGAAGGAGAGGCAAAAACAAAAAAGGAGAAAGCAGGGCATAAGGAACAAGAAAAGTGATTGTGACAGGAACCGGGGAATATGCGGGGGCCGTGATCAAGGAATTTGCAATTACAAAGACAGAGCAGCCAGAGGAGGAGGGAAAGAAACTCTCCCAATGCATCATAACGTTAAGTCAGACTTCCTACACCTATGACGGAAGTCCGAAAACGCCAAAGGTTACAGTGAAAGATGGAAATAAAATATTGCAGGAAGGAAGAGATTATACGGTGTCCTATGAGAATCGTATCAATATAGGTACAGCAAAAGTAATTTTGACAGGAATAGGAAATTATAAAGGAACAGTAGAAAAATCCTTTGTCATTACCATAAAGAAGGGTACGTCCCATAAAGTTGGCTCCTGCCAATATAAGATAACATCTGCATCCACTGTATCAATGACGGCAGGAAAGAACAAAAAAGCCACAAAAGTAAAAGTTCCCAAAACAGTGAAAATTGGAGGGAAAACGTTCAAAGTAACCGCTATTGGAAGCAAAGCTTTCAAAAACAATAAAAAGATCAAAAGTGTTGAAATTGGAGACAATGTAAAGATCATAAGCACATCCGCATTTGAAGGCTGTACAAAGCTCAGTAAGGCAGTCCTTGGAAAATGGGTTACAGAAATCGGCAGAAATACCTTTAAAAACTGCAGGAAGCTGAAAACTATAGCCATAAAATCCAAAAAGCTGAAAAAAATTGGTAAGAGCGCCTTGAAAAATATCAAGACTTCTGCGAAGATCAAAGTTCCGGCAAAGAAATTATCTGCCTATAAAAAGTTACTTCGAAACAAAGGGCAGGGAAAAAAGGTGAAAATTGTAAAATAATCCAGTCAGTACACGAGTGTTAATATTGAGTATTTTGAATGAGGTGCGGTTTAACCGCACCTTTGTTTTGGTTTAGGAGCGTACAGAAATTCCTTGAAGATTTACAATCTGTATATTCTGAACAGCAAAATACAGGAAGAAGAATCGGAGAATTCCAGACTTTTGCTTTCTGTGGGGCATTCGCACAGAATGATTGACGGATGTGTAAAAAATGTGTATACTATTAATGCGGAGGAGAGAAAATAATGAAAAGGCGCGATTTGATAAAAAGGCTGGAAGAAGCTGGATTTGTATTTAAGGAACATGGAGGGAACCATGACACATATAAGAGAGGCAGTGATACAGAGCAGGTTCCAAGACATAATGAAATCAATGAGATAACAGCCAAAAATATTTTAAAGAAATGGGGGCTGAGGTAGCCTGCTGTTTTTCATTGGTTTCGCATAGCGCAGAAAGGTGGTGTATGGGATGAAGCAGGCATATCCAACATTTATTGCGGAATATGAGAGGGATTTTCTTGTATACGTCCCCGATCTGGATATTTATACAGAAGGGAAGAGCATGGCAGATGCAATCGAAATGGCACGGGATGCGATAGGGCTGAAAGGGATTGATTTTGAAGATGACGGCAAAGATTTTCCCGTTCCGTCAACTGCAGACGCAGCAGTAAGGAAAGCGAAAGAAAACATAGAAGTATTTGATTATTCAACGGGAACATTGACCTATGTGGATATTGATTTTTCAGTGTATCGTAAGAGAATGGACAACAAAACTGTAAGGAGGAATGTCACACTTCCCAATTGGCTGAATATGGAGGCGGAAAAAGCGCATATTAATGTTTCCAGGGTGCTGCAGGAAGCATTGATGGCGAAACTAAATGTTTCTCAATAAGATTACTTAGCACAGGTTCAAATTCCTTTTCGTATAATATCTTTTCCAAATTTCTCCTGCAAAGCTTTTGCCGCCTGTTCTGCCCTGAATTCCTTCTGGGTCCGGGGCAGATCAAACAGGCTCATCTGTACCGGTTCCGGCTGGTCCGTGAGCTTGGAGGTGCGCACGCCCAGCAACCGCACAGGTTCTCCGTTCCACAGCTCGTCGAACAGCACGCAGGCATGATGATACAGGATGTCTTCGTCAGAAGATGCAGAAGGAAGCTGCATCTGGTGGGACACCCGCACAAAGGAAGCGTACCGGATTTCTGTGCTGATCATTCCTGCATACTGCCCATACTTCTGTAAGCGGGAGGACACCTGCCTGCATAAGGCGCGCAGCGCTTTCTTTGCCTCCTCAGAAGTCTCAGCATTTCTGGCAAGGGTAGTGGAATTTCCCACGCCTTTCAATTCACTTTCCTGGGTCTGGACTGGAGAATCGTCTATGCCGTTGGCAAATTTCCAAATCATCCGTCCATGGCTCTTCATATGGCTTTCCAAAATTTTAGGATTGGTATGGGCAAGCCCGCCAATGGTGCGGATTTCCAGCTTATCCAGCGTAGCGGCAGAAGATTTTCCCACCATAAACAATTCACGTACAGAAAGTGGCCACATTTTTTCCTGGATTTCCCAGGGGAACAGCGTGTGTACTTTGTCGGGCTTCTGAAAATCCGAAGCCATTTTTGCCAGAAGCTTATTGGTGGAAATCCCGATATTCACCGTAAATCCAAGGGTGTCTCTTACCGTATCCTTAATCAGCGCGGCAGCTCCAAGGGGACTCTCATATCCGCTTCTTTTTTCTGTAAAATCCATATAACATTCGTCAATACTCACCTGTTCGATACTGGGACAAAATCTGGCAAGCAGTTCCATCAAATCCCGGCTGTACCTGGAGTACAAATGGTGGTCCGGAGGTTCTAAGTGCAGGTTCGGGCATTTCTGTAATGCATGGGCCACAGGTTCTCCAGTCGTAATGCCATATGCCTTGGCGGGAATTGATTTTGCCAGTACCACTCCGTGGCGGCTTGCCATATCACCGCCGATAATAGAAGGGATGGTGCGCAGATCCAGGCAGGAGCCCTGTTTTAATTGTTCGGCTGCCGACCAGGACAGGTAGGCAGAATTCACATCTATATGAAAAATTAGTCGTTCAGACATCTCAAACACCTCACATATAAAATAATTTTACCATAAAAGCCTGCCAGTGAAAAGAACTAATGTACTGGTTCTGTCTAAAACATACAAAAATCATGCCAAAATTCCCATTTATATACAAAAGTTATATGCTAAATATACAAAAATCTAGTGATGTTCCAGGAGGAAACGAAAGGAAATTGCGAAAAAGTGAATATAGCATTACCATTATTTGTGTGGATTGCACATAATGGGCGTGTGCACTCACAGGCGCTTGTATATTTTGTATAAATATATGGGTGCATATATGAAGAGGAGGCGCCAGAGAGCTGCTTCCACTTTCCATAAAGTAAAGGGTCCGCTTGCGGGCCCTTATCCTCAGTAAAGCCTAAAATGAAAGAAAGGGATGAAAAAGATGAAAAAAGGCCGAAGACGGATACTTTCACTGGTTCTGGCTCTTGCTCTGGCAGTTGGTTCTGCCAGCGTACCGTCCGTGACCGCAGAAGCGGCAAAGAACGTGAAAGTGAAAAAAATCCAGATTACCAACCCAAAGAAAAAAACGGTAACCTTGAATAAGGGCAAAACCCTGCAGTTGAAAATCAAGGTTACACCTAAGAATGCAAAGAACAAGAAGGTAACTTATAAGTCCAGCAATAAAAAGATTGCTTCTGTTACCAGTAAGGGAAAGATTAAGGGGATAAAAAAAGGAACAGCTACCATTACAGTGACAGCGAAAGACAAAAGCAAGAAAAAGGCTAAGCTTAAGGTAAAAGTTGTGACCCCGGTAAGCAAAGTCAAATTGAATGCTTCTTCCAAGACAATCACTGTGGGCAAAACTGTAAAATTAAAAGCGACAGTTACGCCCAAAAACGCTTACAATAAAAAAGTAAAATGGAAAACATCGAATAAAAAGACTGCCACCGTAAGTACGAAAGGTGTTGTAAAAGGCATCAAAGCCGGTACCGCGACAATCACGGCTACAGCGGCAGATGGAAGCAAAAAGAAGGCTTCCTGTAAGGTGACGGTGAAAGCAAAATCTACACCTGTTCCCAGTCCTTCTCCCAATCCAGATCCGGGGCCGAATCCTCCGGCGTCAGCGGCGCTGTCAGGGCTTGCAGTTACAAAAGCCCCTGCCAAAACAGCATATCTGGCAGGTGATACTTTCGATCCATCAGGGATGGAAGTGACAGCTTCCTATTCTGACAAGACCACAAAGGTGATTGACGCAAAAGCATATACCTATGCTCCAAATACAGCATTGAAACTTACAGATAAACAAATTGTTATTACTTATAAAGAAGGCGATGTGGCAAAGACAGCAGTAACGCCCATTACTGTTTCGGAAAGAACCACAAACGCCGCGTTAAAGAATATTGCAGTTACTGCCCTGCCAGCCAAGGAAGATTACTGGGCAGGCGAGAAATTTGACCCGGCAGGAATGGAAGTGACAGCCTCTTATGAAGATGGTTCCACAAAGATTCTTAAGACAGAGGAATATACCCTGGCCCCGGATACAAATACAGAATTGAAAATAACTGACACACAGGTGACAATTACATACCAGGAAGGCGGAATTACAAAGACAGCGTCTGTGGCAATTACCGTTTCAGAACGGCCGGATGTAATGCTTAAGAGCATAAAAGTTACAAAGAATCCTGACAAAACGGAGTATTTTGAAGGAGAAAAATTTGATCCGTCAGGGATGACTGTGACAGCTTCCTATTCGGATAACTCCACCAAGGAAATCAGCGCAGAACAATATACTCTGACCCCGGATAAAGATACTCCATTACAGCTTACAGACACAAAAATTACCATAAATTATAAAGAAGGGGCAGCAAAAGTCTCCACAGAAATCAGCATTACGGTAAAAGCGGCGGAAGCATCTCCTCTGCAGAAGATTGAAGTTACCAAGCAGCCTGCCAAGACAGAATATCAGGAAGGCGAAACCTTTGACCCGGCAGGAATGGAAGTGACGGCAACTTACGAGAACGGGGCCAAAAAGGCGGTCACAAATTATACATATGAAAAAACGGCTCTAGATCCGGCAAAACAGAAGGTAAAGATAACCTATACCGAGGGCGGGATTACCAAGGAGACAGAAGTCAGCATTACGGTGATTGCCGCTAATAAGCTGGAGTCTATTTCTTATGAACTCAAGAAGACAGAACTTGAGCGTGAAGGGGCATGTTTTACCGATGATGATATTACCATAACGGCAGTCTTTGAAAATGGTGATACCAAGGTGATAAGCGTTGCAGACTGTACCGTAGAGCCAGCAGTATTTACAAAGGATACGACAGAGGCAGAAGTTTCCTATACCTATGGACAGAGAACCAGATCGGTAAAAGTAACAGGATTTACGGTAAAGCAGTATCGTGAAGTTTATACTTTTGATGATAAGAATACCGTAGGAACCATTGTAAAACGTGCGAATGAAACAGTAAATGCAGTGCCCACAGAGGACAATGCAAAGGACGTAGCCCTTGTCTTTGAAAATGGATTAAATGGCAAGGCACTGAAGATGGATGGAACTTATGGCGTAAGGCTTGATAAAATTGCAGGTACAGAATCTAAGAGCTACAGTATTTCCATGTGGGTGAAACCGGATTCTCTGAATTTAAACCAGGCGTTGTTAATTTCCACAGCGAACAAATTTGGGCTGGAGAAAGATGAGAATAACCAGCAGCTTCCAGAAACCTGGTGTGCAGTGGCGGGAAGCAATAATACTGGCGGAATTAAGCTTTGGTCCCTGGGCCCGAACTCAGACGGAAAACATTCCGAAACTGCATTTTCAAATATTCCGCTGGGCGAGAATGCAGGCTGGTCTCATGTGGTACTGGTAGTGGACGGAACTGCTGCAGAAGGAACCGAGGCGAAAGAAGGAAGAGCCTTGGGAACCCTGTATGTAAATGGAAGAAAAGCAGGTTCCGGCAATGTCCAGAATGATAAAGGAACCAATATGAAAACCTATCTGGGAGTTACCGGATGGACGCCGGACGGATATTATTCCGGCCTGATTGATGAGCTGACATTTACCAATGAAGTTTTGACACAGGATGAAATTGAACAACTTTATCTTGCTTATTCTGCAGATAAAGAGATTGCCATGGTAACTGCGGATCAGGGAATTGAAGTTGAATATGGAACAAGTCTTGCAGATGTAAAACGTGCATTGGCCAAGGCTGTTATAAAAGGAGTTTCAGGAGAAACAGAAGTTCCTTTCACAAATAGTGAAGAACTTTGGAGTTTGGAAGATTATACTGTCACAACAGAACAGGAAGTAACTGCCACAGCAAAGCTTCCGGCTCCTGATGGATACGTATTTAAGACAGGCGATAAGACATCTCTGTGGAAAACCATATCGGTTGAGGTTAAGATAAAAGAACCAATTATCATCACACAGGTATCGCCTTCCGACGGCGCCATGGAAGTTGAGTATGTAACATCCGCAGAAGAGATTCTGGAGAAGCTGGCGGCGCTGACATTAACGGCTGTCACATCAGATAATGAACCGTATCAGATTGCGAACAGGGCCTCTCTGTGGACATTAGAACAAACAGAGACAGGCTATACAGCATCCCTTGCCCTGCCCAGAGCAAAAGTGGGTTATAAGTATGCAGATAATATACCGAAGGTAACAGTAGCTATTACAGAAAAACAGCCCATTGTTATTACAGGTTTGTCTGTATCATCCAATACATTGACCGTGCTGAATAATACTTCTTTGAATGCTGTTAAGACAGAGCTGGCGGCGCTGGATTTGACAGCGTCGGTGGAAACAGGAAACACGCCTCCGTCCATTGACAATACAGAAGAACTCTGGGCAGTAGAAGGCTATCAGTCCACAACAGCGGGGACATACACTGCATCGGCTCTTATCAGTGCGCCAGCCGGTTATAAGTTTGCAGAAAATATCAGTGGTAAACTAACAGTGGAAGTTACCGTACAGGCGCCCAGTACAGAGAAGACCCTTGCGTCCATTGAAATTACAAAGCAGCCGGATAAGACAGTTTATGTTGTAGGGCATACGTTTCATAAAGCAGGAATGACTGTTCAGGCCAATTATGCCAACGGTGTTACAGAAGATGTGACAGCCAGCATTTCTGTAGACGAAAGTGCAGCTCTGGCACGAGGACAAAAAACGGTGGCTGTCAGCTATACAGAGGGCAGTATTACCAAAACAGCTTCCTGCAGTATTTCTGTGGTAGAGCTGGAGCAGGGAGCCACAGCCTATTACAAATTTGACGGAAATCTGAAGAATGAGATTACCGGAGAAAATGCAGCCACTGCAAATCTGGTACAGACAGGAACAGGAACGTCCAGCTTTGAAGAAAACGGAGTAAAGGACGGTTACCTGAAACTTGGCAGCGACACAGGAGAAGGAATTAAATTAGATACTGGCATCAATTCTAAGGATTACAGTATTTCAGTATGGGTAAGGGCAGACCAGCTTAACCATAATTACTCTCCAGTGATTTATGGCGTGAATGAAGGATACGAGCTGATTTGGTACTCCTGTTATGGAGCGGCAGATAAATTTACAATCCGTACGGTTGATGGAAGTTATGGAGATGGACGGGATGTGGAATTTGAGCCAATGACCAATGTACTGGAACAGGGAACGTGGAAAATGCTTACTTTAACCATGGAAGGAGCTTCCGGCAAGTTCTATCTGGATGGGGAAAAGATTGCGGAAAAAGAATTAAAAAATTTATACGAAACCAGGCCTGCAGAACTGTATCTTGGAATATGCAAGTTTGATTTTACCTATGAAGGCGCATACGACGAGCTGAGCGTCTATGACTTTGCATTGTCTGACAGTGAGGTGAAAGATCTCTATGGCCGTGTAAAACCAGTAATTTCCGATATTTCTGTGAATGCAGATCCAGAGAAATTTACTTTCTTAAAAAGCGAAGTAGAAAAAGATCAGTCGAAGATCCAGACCGCATTGAAAGAATTAAATATCAATGTGTCAATGAAGCATGGGACAGCGCCCCAGTTTGACAACAATACAGACTGGAAGCTGACAGCCAAAGAAGACGGCAGCGGATATACGGCGTCTAAAGTATTAACTGTGCCAACAGGATATGAATTAGATGAAAATGTAAAGACCACATTGAAAGTAGATGTAATTGTAAAAGATGTAACATTAAGCTCAATTGCAGTGACAGCGTCGCCTGCAAAAACCCAGTATTTAGTGGGTGAGAAATTTGATCAGACAGGTATGGAAGTGACGGCAAGCTACAGTGATAATTCAACAAAGAAGGTAACAGGTTATACCATTGATAGCAAAGACCAGGCGCTTGCAAAACCAGAAAGCGGCGATACCGTTGCAATTACCATTAAATACACGGAAGGCGGAGTGGAACAGACTGCTGTCCAGAATATTACGGTCCTCACGCTGGAAGAGGCGATGAATAAAGCAAGAACGGCACATTATACCTTTGATGGTAAGCTTACCGATGAGATCAGCAGTGCTGGGGCTGTCATTGTGAAAAATAAACCAGCGGCAAATAATAATGCTGCCGGAGAATCCGCAGCCGACTATGTGGAAGGCAAATCAGGGAAGGCAATCCATTTTAGCGGTGATGGAACACACGATGGATTAAAATTGGATGCATCTATTACTTCTTCAGATTATACCATTTCCATGTGGGTGAAGCCAGAAGCGCAGACAGCTCAGTATGCTTCTTCCTTATATGCATGGAAAGATACGGCTCATTACCTTGCCTGGTATTCCGGTCATACGACAAACCAGTCGGATGCGGGCACAGAAAACGGTTTTATGGGAATGGAGATGTCAGGAAGAAAAGATACAGAAGAAATAACAGGTTTGTACAAAGTAAACGAGTGGGCCATGATCACTTATGTGGTAAGTGGCGCCAATACGAAAGTATACCGCAATGGAACATTAGTAAAAGAGGCTGTGCAGCACGCTGATTTGTTTAAAGAAGGAGGCTATACGTTCTACCTCGGCTCAGGAGGAAACTGGGATCATAGTTTTAATGGCGCATGGGACGAAGTGAGCTTCTTTAACACCGCGCTGACAGAAGAACAGATACAGATATTGTATCGTGAAGTGGAGTCTGCACAGACAGCAGAGTAAAACTTCACACAAAAGAGCAAAAATACCGCCTGGCTTATGCCGGGCGGTATTAATTTGTCGAATCATGAAGGATATTTCCCTTTGACAGGAATTTAACACAGTGATATACTAAAAGAGGTATAAAGTTGTCAATGGGAAGCCTGCAAGGCTTGATAAGAGAATATTTCAGCCGGATGAACCGCTTCTCAAATTTTTGAAATGAGGTGGAAAGAATGGCAATAAAACAAGCAGATATCAATAAAGTACGCGCGTCTGTATTAGGGCAGTTGGGGAACAGGGTTATGATCCAGCTTGACAGGGGGCGTAACAGAATTGACATTCAAGAAGGCGTGATTCAGGGAGCATATCCCTCCGTATTCACCATTTTGATTGATGATGAGAGTGACAAGAATCCACCTCAGCTTCTTTCGTTCAGCTATGCAGATGTGCTGACAAGGGATGTAAGGATGAAATTGTGTTAAGTTGGCATAACAAAGAATAAAACGCTTCGATTCTGAATAGAATGTACCAATATTCAGGATAGGAGCGTTTTTATTGTGGATTTAGCGAAAAAATACATACATATGAACCGTGAAAAAGGAAAAGCTGTCACTCAGATTACATTAGATGATGATTTTAATGTGCCGGATATGAAACCGGATCTGATCCGGATTATACTGGACAAAGGGGAACTGGCGCTGGATGAGACTACTATTACTCAGGACCATGTATGGCTGAAAGGGGTACTGAAATTTTCTCTGCTGTACCGCAGTGATCAGGAGGAAGGAAAAATAAGCACCATGACAGGGGAAATTCCTTTTCAGGAAAGCCTTGCCATAGACGGCGCCAATGAATATGATACTGCTAAGATGAAATGGGAAATGGAGGATCTCTCCATCGGTATTATTAATTCCAGGAAATTAAGTGTAAAAGCGCTGGTAGTATTAAAAGCCGTGATTGATGAAATTTATGACGAGGAGCTGCTTACAGACGTGGAGCAGGAGAGCGGCATCCAGCTTTTGAACCAGACATTGTCGGCAATGGCGCTGTTCCTTGCAAAAAAAGATACGTTCCGCTTTAAAGAAGAGATCCTTCTGCCCTCCAATAAGCCAAATATCCGTCAGGTTTTATGGAAAAGCGTTCAGCTTAGAGGCGTGGAAACACGTCTGCAGGATCACCAGTTAAATCTAAAAGGAGAAGCGCTGGTATTTGTGCTCTACGAAGGAGAAGAGGAAGAAGAACACTTGCAGTGGATGGAAACAGCCCTGCCCTTTTCTGGCGCCATTGACTGTAATGGCTGTACCGAAGATATGATTCCAGATGTGTCCTTTGATGTGTCAGGAATAGAACTGGAAGTGAAGCCCGATTATGACGGGGAAGAACGGATGCTGCATTTAGAACTGGTGCTGGATCTGGAGATACAGGTTTTTACAGAGGAAGAAAATCAGATTGTGTCAGATCTCTATGCTGTAAATCAGAAATTAACGCCGGTATATCAGGACACAGTCTTTGAAAAGCTGCTTCTTAGAAATGCTTCCAAGTGCAAAATATCAGAAAAAATGAACATTGATAAGAACCAGGAGCCTATTCTCCAGATATGCGCCAGTGAAGGTCATGCCGTGGCAGAGCGGGCAGAAATCGTAGAAGGCGGCATCCGGGTAGAAGGCACCCTGCAGGTAACCATTCTGTATGTGACAGCAGACGACCGTATGCCAGTTGCCTCCATGAAAGATATTCTGCCCTTCCACTATTTGATCGAAGTTCCTGGAATTAACGACAATTGCCGCTACCATCTGCAGGCAGGCATTGACCAGCTTACCACAGTCATGACCGACAGCAGCCAGGTGGAGGTCAAGGCGGTTCTTAGCCTGAACTGTATTGTATTTCAGCAGCAGCAGGTGAAAAAGATTACAGAAGTGCAGCAGGAACCTCTGGATATGGAAGAATTGCAGGAAAGTCCCGGCATCATTGGATATATTGCAAAAGAAGGAGATCAGCTCTGGGATATTGCCAAAGAGAATTTTACCACCATTTCTGAAATTGTGAAAACCAACCAGCTTTCTTCCGAACAGATTCGGGCTGGAGACAAAATATTGATTATTAAGACCGTAGGATAGAACAGGGACAGCGGAATCATTTCGCTGTCCTTTTTGGAGTTCCAATATGTTCCATACCTACTTGCCACAATGTATAAAATGTTATAAGATAATTGTAATTGTTAATTCAGATCATACTAGGAGGTCTTTTTATGAATATTGTAGTATTGGCAGGGGGATTAAGCACAGAGCGCGACGTATCTTTTGTCACAGGAAATGAAGTGGCCCAGGCGCTGCGCAAGAATGGACATCAGGTAATTCTGCTGGATCTTTTTATGGGATACCATGACAAAGAAGAAGATTTGGAAGGGATTTTTTCGCGTTCTCTGGAAGCCAGCGCTAAAGTAACCGGGATTACTGGCAGTGCACCAGATCTTGAGGCGGTGAAAAGGAGCAGAAAAGACCAGAGTCCATGTCTGTTCGGTCCCAATGTCATTGCCCTGTGCAGAATGGCGGATATTGTTTTTCTTGCCCTTCATGGGGAAAATGGCGAAGATGGAAGAGTCCAGGCGGCCTTTGACCTATATGGCATTAAATATACGGGGACCGGATATCTTGGAAGCGCCCTTGCCATGGATAAAGGACTTGCAAAACGGCTTTTTGCGGCAAATCATATTCCAGTCCCCGCAGGTATTTCTTTGAAAAAGGAAGATGGCAGGAAGGAATGGAAAGAGACAGGATTGTCCCTTCCCTCCGTGGTAAAACCCTGCCGGGGCGGTTCCAGTGTGGGCGTTTCTATTGTACACACAGAAGAAGAATACCAAAAAGCCCTGGAAGACGCTTTTAGCCTGGAAGATGAGGTGGTGGTGGAAACATATATTAAGGGAAGGGAATTTTCCGTGGGTGTTATGGAGTTCCGGGCGTTACCTGTCATTGAGATTGCACCCAAAGAAGGATTTTATGATTATAAAAATAAATATGCCAAAGGCAGCAGCATAGAAACCTGTCCGGCAGAGCTGCCTGAGGACATTACAAAAAATATGCAGCATTATGCGCAGGAAGCGGCAAAATCATTGGGACTGGATACTTATTCCAGAATGGATTTTATATTGGATGAAGAAAACCATATTTACTGCCTGGAGGCAAATACACTGCCGGGCATGACGCCAACCAGCCTTCTGCCACAGGAAGCATTAGAGGCAGGCATGGACTTTTCCCAGCTTTGCGAGAAGATTATTCAGATATCATTAGAAAAATACGCCTGAATGGAGGAAGCTATGAAGAATATGACATTAGAACATATTGCCGAAGCCTGCCATGGGATATACAAAGGAGCAAAGGAGCAGTTACAGACGGAACTTAAGGGAGCGGTTACAGACAGCCGGCAGATAGAAGAAGGATTTCTCTTTATTCCCATAAAGGGCGCAAGAGTTGACGGACATGAATTTATTCCCGGCGTTGTTGAAAAGGGTGCGGCAGCCGTTTTGTCTGAACGGAAGCTGACAGACTGCGCAGTTCCCTATATCCAGGTGGAATCCAGTGAACAGGCATTAAAAGATATTGCAGAATATTACCGCAGCCAGCTTTCCATTCCAATTGTTGGGATTACTGGAAGTGTGGGGAAAACCAGTACCAAAGAAATGATTGCTTCTGTATTGTCCCAGAATTATCAGGTGTTAAAGACCGCAGGAAACTTTAATAATGAAATTGGGCTTCCGCTCACGCTGCTGCGAATCCGCAAAGAGCATCAGGCAGCCGTTGTGGAGATGGGAATCTCTGACTTTGGAGAAATGCACCGACTTGCCAAAATGGCGCGCCCTACAGTCTGCGTAATTACCAATATTGGAATCTGTCATCTGGAAAACCTTAAGACAAGAGACGGCATTTTGAAAGCCAAAAGCGAAATTTTCGATTATATCGGGCCAAAGAACCATATTGTGCTGAATGGCCAGGACGACAAACTTTCCACCATTCAGGAGATAAAGGGAATTCATCCGATATTTTACGGGGAAGGCAGGGAAATTTATGCAGACCAGATTCAAAACTGCGGATTAAAGGGGGTGAAAGCCCATATCCATACCCCGAAAGGAACGATAAAGGTGAATATTCCCATTCCCGGGGAACATAATGTGCTAAATGCCATGGCAGCCGCAGGCGCAGGGCTTGCCCTTAACATGGAGCTGTCAGACATTCAGGCTGGGATTGAGCAGGTAAAGACCATTGGAGGGCGCAGCAATCTCATAGAAACAGGAGGAATGCAGATACTTGACGACTGCTATAATGCCAATCCGGTATCCATGCGCGCATCCCTGGATGTGCTGAGTCTTGGGCTGGGAAGGACCATTGCCGTGCTTGGGGATATGGGGGAACTGGGAGAAAATGAGAAACAGCTTCATTACGAAGTGGGAAGTTACGCGGCGAGGAAACAGATTGACGTTCTGTTCTGTTCTGGAGATTTATCAGCAGAGATGGCAAAGGGAGCAGAAGATGCGGGGGGAATCCAGGTATTTTATTTCAAAGACAGAGAGCAGATGACAGAGCAGCTTTTGCATGAGCTAAGAGAAGGTGATACCGTACTGGTAAAAGCATCCCATTTTATGGAATACCCAAAAGTAGTGGAAGGAATCGTATCCCATACAGACAAAAAACCGGCATGATATGCCGGTTTTTTGTCTCATCTCATGTACGATGGCAGAAGAGATTTTATGCAGTCATAGATTTATGCTTTTTCAGCATTTCTTCAATGATTGACTGGGTGTATGCGCCAGAAAATTTGCGCTGCTCCTTATCCAGCTTATTTAGATAAATAGGTTCTCCATACTCTACAATTACGCTGCATTTGCGTATAAAGGGCATGTGTTTTTCCCAGATGTTCTGACTGCCGGTAATGGCAATGGGGATAATGGGGCATCCGGTTTTTTCCGCCATTTTCAGACTCCCTTCTTTAAAAGGAAGCAGACCTTCTTCCGGGTGGGGATTCCTGGTGCCCTCAGGGAATATACAGATGGAAATTCCTTTATTAATATACTCAATACCCGTCAGAATCATTTTCAATCCGGCTTTTATATCGGAGCGGTTTAAGAACAGGCAGTAAAGATGCTTCATCCAGTTGGACAGCAGTGGAACTTTCTCCATGAAATCCTTGGAAACGTAACCAGTCAGCCCAGGGCAGCGAGAGTACGTGATGACAATGTCAAAATAACTCTGATGATTGGGTATATACAATACGGCCTGATCTTTGGGAACCCGCTCTTCGCCGATGACGGTGAGCTTAACTCCAGTAAAAAACAGGATCACTTTGAATGCCCACTGTACGATGCGCAGACAGCTAATATCTGCAGCAGGGCGGTTAAATTTTTTCATAACCCGCTCTGCCAGCATGATAGGAATAGATCCAATCAGAAACAGAATTAAGAAAACAGAAACAAGAATTAATCGTATCATGTCGTCTACCTTTCAGCCTAATAATTGTGTAAGTTTTACAGCTTTTCTGAAAAAAATTTCTGGAAAACTGAAAAAACCACTTAATTCTATTATACAAAGGTACCTGAAAAAATACAATCATAAAAATGAGTAAAGTTTTATACAATAGGAAGAGAACGTATTAATTGCAAAGGAGAAGCCAATGAAAAAGAAAGTATTTTTTCGGGCATATCTGCACAGAACACTGTCTGTATTTTTCATACTGGGAATCTTATTTACAGGCTGCGGGCTGGAAGAGACAGACAGCCGGAAACTGGAAGATTTGTCTTATACCATTTTGGAGGAACAGGAGGTTCCACAGGAATTCTTATCTGTGATAGAGGAAAAAAAGGAGGGAATTTTTAAACTGACCTATACAGATAAAGAATATCTTTACATAGCGGTAGGCTATGGGGAGCAGCAGACGGGGGGCTACAGTATCGCTGTCAACCAGTGTTATCTGACCCAGAATGCCATTTACTTTGACACTACCCTGATCGGCCCTTCCAAAGGGGAACAGGTCAATCAGGCCAAATCTTATCCATATCTGGTAATTAAGACAAAATTTTTGGAAAAAAGCGTTGTTTTTGAGTAGAAACCACAAAAAATGCTGAGGACAAGTCCACATTTGCATACAGTAAGGGATTATCTCCAGTGCATTTCAAAATGGCCATATGGACTTTTATAAGATTTGTCCGCAGGGTACCTCGTTACCATATTGCTTTTTAGAGTATGTACCCATAACGCGTCTCAAAATGGCCATACTGCCTTTGTAAGGTATGATTTCACTGAAAATGCTCATAATAAAATTGTAAGAATCCCTGGGCGGGGCAGGCACAGAAAATGAAATCCGGCATAAAATAAGCTAACAGGGAAACCATTTACAAATTGATAAAGTGTGTTATAATAGTACATGATAATTTTGTCAAAAGCTTGACAAAAGAGGCGGTATGTTACTATAATAACTTCTTGTACGAAAACAGAGCATAGAGGTGCAGTATGGAACAGTATGTGATCAGAGGAGGTAATCCGTTAGTGGGCGAAGTGGAGATCAGCGGGGCGAAGAATGCGGCGCTGGCAATTCTGGCTGCGTCAATCATGACGGATGAAACCGTAACAATAGATAATTTGCCCGATGTTCGGGATATTAATGCTTTGCTTCAGGCAATGGGAGACATTGGGGCGAAGATAGACAGAGTGGACGCACACACAGTGAAGATCAATGGTTCTTATGTGAAGGATATTCCAGTGGATTACGATTCTATGAAGAAGATTCGTGCATCTTATTATTTGCTGGGTTCCCTTCTGGGAAAATATAAACATGCAGAAGTAACTCTGCCTGGTGGCTGTAATATCGGAAGCCGTCCTATGGATTTGCACATTAAGGGATTTCGTGCACTGGGAGCCCATGTGGAGATACGTAATGGCGCTGTTGCCGCAGAGGCGGAGTGCCTCAAGGGCAGCCATATATATCTGGATAAGGTTTCCGTGGGGGCTACCATTAATATTATGATGGCGGCAGCCATGGCAGAAGGGAAGACCACAATTGAGAATTCGGCAAAAGAACCTCATGTGGTAGATGTGGCAAATTTCTTAAACAGCATGGGAGCTAATATCAGAGGAGCTGGAACAGATGTGATCCGTATTGTAGGTGTGGAAAAGCTCCATAGGACGGAATATTCAGTCATCCCAGATCAGATTGAGGCAGGCACCTTTATGTTTGCGGCGGCAGCTACCAAGGGTGATGTTACTGTGAAGAACGTGATTCCGAAACATCTGGAGGCAACCACAGCCAAGCTGCTGGAGGCTGGATGCGAGGTAGAGGAATTTGATGATGCCGTGCGGGTAGTGGCTTCAAAGCCTCTTCATCATACGCAGGTGACAACGCTTCCATATCCGGGATTTCCCACCGATATGCAGCCGCAGATGTCTGTGGTTCTGGGCGTTGCGTTGGGAACCAGTACGGTAACAGAGAGTATTTTTGAAAATCGTTTTAAATATGTGGATGAGCTGACACGCATGGGGGCTGATATCAAAGTGGAGAGCAACATTGCCATAATTAATGGTGTAAAGGGATATACCGGAGCCAGAGTCAGTGCACCGGATCTCAGAGCCGGGGCGGCGCTTGTGATTGCGGGCTTATCAGCAGAAGGCATCACTGTGGTGGATGATATACATTTTATCCAGCGGGGGTATGAGGCTTTTGAAGAGAAGCTTGCTGGGCTGGGGGCGCAGATCCGTAAAGTAGAAACCGAGAAAGAGATTCAGAAATTTCAATTTAAAGCGGGATAATAGACACAGCAGGAAGCATAAGGAAGATTCCGAATGCTTCCGTTTTTGTGTATATAAATATCCTTATTGCCGAATGCATAAAAAACCGCTGATTAGGGAATCATAAACTCTAAAATAGGCAGTTTTTGTGAAGGAGGACAATATGTTATATCCAATTTTGACGCCATCCCGTTTCTTATGCGACTTAAGCGGGATCTGGAATTTTAAACTGGACAATGGACGGGGATTTGACGAAAAGTGGTTTGAAGAGCCGTTGCAAGACCCAATGACCATGCCTGTTCCCGCTTCTTATAATGATTTAAAAGAAGGAATTGATTTTCGGGATCATTATGGATGGGTGTTTTATCAGAGGCGTATTTCTCTGCCGGAAGTGATTGCCGGCCAGCGGGTTGTGCTGCGCTGTGACGCCGTGACCCACCATGCCAAGATTTATCTGGACGGGGAAATGCTCTGTGAACATCGTGGTGGATTTCTGCCCTTTGAAGTGGAAATTACAGATAAAATGACCCAGGGAGAACATCTTCTTACCATTGCCGTGGATAATGTAATTGACTATACCACCCTCCCAGTGGGCGGCAAAGGGGATATGCTGGGAGGATTGCTGGGCGGAATAGGGGAACAGGCAGATGCAAAGCCCCAGAATCATCCTAATTTTGACTTTTTCAACTACTGTGGCATTACCCGTCCTGTACGGCTTTATACTACTCCAAAATCTTATATTAAGGACATTACCCTGGTACCGAGGGTAGAGGAAAATTGCGCGGAGCTGCATTATCAGGTTGAGACAGAGGACGAGAGGGATAATGAGCCGGAACATGAAGATTGTAAAGTGGAGGTTTATGACAGGGAAGGGAAACTTGCGGCAGAAAGCACAGGTGTGGAGGGAATCCTGCATCTGGAACAGGTGCATCTCTGGCAGCCCTTAAATGCATATCTGTATCAGGTCAAGATAAAATATGGGGAAGATGAATATACTCTGCCCTATGGGGTGCGGACTGTCCGGGTGGAAGGAAATAAATTTCTCATCAATGAGAAACCTTTTTATTTCAAAGGTTATGGAAAACATGAGGATACCTTTCCTAATGGAAGAGGCATACATCTTCCTATGAACACCAAAGACATTTCTCTTATGAAATGGCAGGGAGCCAATAGCTTCCGCACCAGCCATTATCCTTACAGTGAGGAAATGATGAGGCTTTGCGATCAGGAAGGTATTGTGGTTATCGATGAGACTACTGCAGTAGGGGTCAATCTCCAATTTGGCGGCGGAGCGAACTTCGGAGGAACGAAGATAAGCACCTTTGACCCAGAACACGGCGTGAAAACCCAGGAGCACCACAGGGAGGTAATACGTGATCTGATCCTAAGGGATAAGAATTATTCCTGTGTAGTCATGTGGAGTATTGCCAACGAGCCTGATTCTGCCGCAGAAGGCGCATATGAATATTTTAAGCCGCTGTACGATCTGGCAAGAGAACTGGATAGGCAGAAAAGGCCATGTACCCTGGTGAGTGTGCAGATGGCAGAGCCAGAAAAGGATTGTTCCGGAAAATTAAGCGATGTGATCTGCCTGAACCGTTATTATGGCTGGTATTTTGGAGGACCAGATTTAGAAGGACCAGAACTTGCACTGCGCAAAGAACTTTCTTACTGGAAAACGCTGGGAAAACCAGTGATGTTTACCGAATACGGCGCTGATACGGTAATGGGATTTCATGATACCACTCCGGTTATGTATACCGAAGAATTTCAGGTGGATTATTATAAGATGAATAACAGTGTGTTTGATGAGTTTGGGATGGTAGTTGGAGAACAGGTTTGGAATTTTGCAGACTTTGCCACCAGCCAAAGCCTGCTCAGGGTACAGGGAAATAAAAAGGGTATCTTTACCAGGGATCGGAAGCCAAAGCTTGCGGCCCATTATTTCCGTCAGCGATGGCAGGAGATACCCGATTTTAATTATAAAAAATAATAAATAATAAATTTCCAATGATTATATAATCTTTACAATTTCAAGATCTGGCTGAGCCTGCATATCAATGATAGAACCGTCATCCATCTGGAGCATAGGTTTGGTCAGATGTTTGGAATTGATCATGACAATGGTTGCGCTCTGTCCGCTGCTCAACAGTACCCGGTTATTCTGATAAGTGCTGGCAATCCGATCCAGAAAAGTCAGAATATACTGGGTATTATATTTTTGAAGCCCCTCTTTTTCGAACATTGCAATTGCCTGGAACGGACACAGGGGGGAACGGTAGGAACGTGCGGCAGTGGTGGCGTCATATACGTCAGCGATGGCAATAATACCTGCATAATCGTCAATATCAACGCCTTCCAGTTTCTGAGGGTAGCCGGAACCATCATAGCGCTCATGATGGTGAAGGGCTGCTTTTTTTATTCGTTCATCAATAGAAAGTTTTTTTAAAATCTTATATCCAAACAGCGGATGCTGCCGGATGAGTACAAATTCTTCGTCTGTATATTTGCCTGGTTTGTTTAGTATTTCGTCTGGAATTGAGGTTTTACCGATATCATGAAACAGTCCGCAGAGTGTCAAAACATTACGTTCTTCTGGGGAAAAGCGCAGCCATTTTCCAATGACACGGGAAAGCAGTGCGACATTCAGGCAGTGCGCATAGACGCTGTCATCATCCAGGCGCATATTGTGCAGTTTATCAAGCAAATCCACGGTTGTCCGGCACATGGAAATCAGGGCCTTAAACTCATCCAAAATCTTCTGGGTATTTACAGGCAGTTCTGGATGGTTTATGACAGAATCAAAAACTTTACGGATAGAATTAATTAATTTTGTATATTCAATCTGGTATTTCATGAACTCCGGCTGGGCTTTTATCTTTTGAGAATAAGAAGGATTTGAAGCCCGGCTGGGATTGGGAATAGAGGCCGCTGAATTATCATTATCGCTTTCAGCGTCTGTTTCTTTAATGTTCACACTGGGAATGCTGTAAAAGGACAGACGGTAGATAACTTCGGAAGTCAGTGTTGTATCTGCATCCACAATTTTCTGTCCGCTGCTGGTATAGACTGGTTCTTCTACAACCATTCCAGGCAGCAGAGCTCTAATAGGTAAAGTTTTCATTTCATTTCTCCCTGCTTAAAACAATTAAAATGTGACCGGATTTGCCTTGCGAAAACTATACGTTACTGCTGAAGAAAAGACAGCAATTCAATATATAGTATAAAGTGAATGTTATCACCCTTTTAAAACCCTAATTCTAGTATAAAAATTATGAAGACATTTGTCAATAAAGAAATAGTGCCAGTTTGGGTATATGTCTCACAAGAAAATGGTGTTGACATTGCAAATTGCTATGTGTATAGTGAAAATGATTGGCAAAGTTTGACGAAAAAGGGAGGTAATTTATGAAAAATGGCGGAAAGGCGGCGCAGCTTTTTTTGTGACGCCGGAAGCTCTTGCCGGATATTCTTCTGTAACTGAGGCAGGAGAGTCTGTCCAGGCAGCAATGGATCAATATCCTGTTGGCGGACTGGTGCTTTTTAAGGAAAATATTACTAAGTCGGTTAAATGTCGAATGAATTTTACGCAGAATAAATTTCTATCTGCAAGGCGGAAGATTGAGCTGTAGCGAGTGCTGCAGCGATTGATGACAACGCAGCAGATAAAAATTTAGACAAGTAAAAACATCGACATTTAACCGCCTTAGTAATATCAGCTCAGAGGCACAGGTTTTGCAAATGCTTAGTAACCAGCAGTCATTCAGCCAGGAACGAATTGGACTGCCTTTATTTACTGGAGTGGATGAAGAAGGAGGGCAGGTGACAAGGATTGCATCCTGGGCAGGAATGAATGTGCCGTCTTTTTCAGATATTTCGCAGATCGGGGCGTCCGAGGCTCCGGGCGCTGCCTATACCCTGGGGGATACCATAGGAGAATATCTGAGCCGTATGGGATTCGATCTGGACTTTGCACCAGTGGCAGATGTGCTTACCAATCCAGAAAATACTGTGGTGAAACGGCGTTCTTATGGCGGCAGTCCCCAGCTTATGAGGGGATATGGAATGCATTGCAGGATGGGACTATTATAGAAAAACGGCTGAATGAATCCCTTACAGGGATCCTGCGGTTGAAACTGTAAATGGGATAGTTGGTTATTGTGTAAGTTTACACAAATTTTAGATTTTTTAGAAAAATTCCATAGGATTTTGTCCATAACATTGATATAATAATAAAAAATGTCTCGTATATTGCGGAAGGAATCATTATGAAATTAAGAACCAGACTGATTATTTCCTTTTTTATCATTATATTAGTGCCTGTCCTCCTTGCGGGAGCTACAATGTGGGGATTTGGCCAGTATCAGCATAAGGCTATACGCCAGATTTATAATATTGATGGAAATGCCTATGACTATTTTGTAAATTCTTTCAAGGTGCTGAGCCATTTTACCAAGTCCAGTTATGAGAAGCTGCAGAAGACAGCAAGAGAAGACCCCAGGAATTTAGAAGACCAAGATTATTTAAATGAGATTAACCGGGAACTGGAGAAAAAATATTCTTATCTGATTGTCCGGCGTGGTGAGGAACTGGTTTATGAGGGAACGGACAATTTGGAACATTCTCTGAGGGAAAATCTGCCAGAGTACGACAGTGATGTACTCCAGAGCGCCGGTTCCGGATTTTATCTGGAAGGAGAAGAACAGGCGCTGATCAAGCAGATTGATTTTAGGTTTCCTAATGACGACAAGGGAAGCATATTTATTATTACTTCCATGGAACGCCTGCTGCCGGACATTAAGGGTATTCTGCTGGATCTGATGATTTCTATTTTACTAATTCTGATCTTTACGGCAGGAATGCTTACGGTTTGGATTTATCAGGGAATTATCAATCCGATCCATAAGCTGCAGACGGCAGCCCAGAATATTAAGGCGGGCAATCTGGATTTTACAGTAGAAACAGAGGGAAGAGATGAGATAGGAGAATTATGCCGGAATTTTGAAGAAATGCGTGTCCGTTTAAAAGAATCTGAGGAGGAAATGCTGGCGGGAGAGAAGGAAAGCCGGGTGCTTATCAGCAATATTTCTCACGATTTGAAGACCCCTATCACAGCCATCAAAGGGTATGTGGAGGGAATTATGGACGGAGTAGCAGATACGCCGGAAAAGCAGGACAAGTATATCCGCACTATTTACAATAAGGCAAATGAGATGGATACCCTTATCAATGAATTGACGCTGTATTCCAGAATTGATACGAACCGTGTTCCCTACAACTTTAACCGGATCAATGTGGCAGATTATTTTGATGATTGTGTGGAAGAAGTTGGATTAGATTTGGAGGCCAAAAATATCAGGCTGAATTATATAGATTATGCAGACAGGGACGTGCTGATCATTGCAGATCCGGAGCAGCTTCGGCGTGTTATCAATAATATTATCAGTAACTCCATTAAATACCTGGACAAAGAGCAGGGATTTATCAATATCCGTATCCGGGATGTGGGAGATTTTATACAGATAGAGATTGAAGATAACGGCAAAGGAATTGCGGCAAAGGATCTTCCGTACATTTTTGATCGGTTTTACCGCACGGATGCTTCGAGGAATTCTTCCACCGGAGGCAGCGGGATTGGACTGTCTATTGTGAAAAAGATTATAGAAGACCATGGCGGGAAAATCTGGGCGAACAGTAAAGAGGGAACAGGAACGATCATGTATTTTGTAATTCGGAAATATCAGGAGGTAGTAAGTTGAGTAAAGTATTGATTATTGAGGACGAAGTGGCCATCGCCGATTTGGAAAAAGATTATCTGGAACTCAGCGGCTTTACAGTGGAAATTGAGAACAACGGCAATCAGGGACTTGTCCGGGCATTGAGTGAGGATTTCGACATGTTTATTCTGGATCTGATGCTGCCAGGTGTAGACGGGTTCGAGATTTGTAAAAAAATCCGGGAGAATAAGAATACGCCTATTTTGATGGTATCTGCCAAGAAAGATGATATTGACAAAATCCGTGGGCTGGGGCTGGGAGCAGATGATTATATTACGAAACCCTTTTCTCCAAGTGAGCTTGTGGCAAGGGTGAAAGCGCATCTCTCCAGATATGAGCGTCTCATTAACAGTAATGTACAGGAAAATGACATGATTGAAATCCGTGGGCTGAAAATTGATAAAACGGCGCGGCGGGTGTGGATCAATGAGGAAGAAAAGCAGTTTACAACGAAGGAATTTGACCTTCTGGCATTTTTGGCACAGAATCCCAACCGTGTATTCAGCAAAGAAGAATTGTTCAGCAAGATCTGGGATTTGGAATCTGTAGGAGATATTGCAACTGTAACGGTGCATATCAAGAAAATACGGGAAAAGATTGAATTAAATACTGCCAAGCCTCAGTACATTGAGACGATCTGGGGTGTTGGTTATCGGTTTAAGGTTTGATTTGCGATGAAGAAAAATATCGAAATTATTTATCAGGACAGAGATCTTGTGGTCTGCCATAAACCGGCTGGCATTCCAGTACAGACTGCAAAACCGGGACAACAGGATATGGTAAGCCTTTTGCGGAACTATTTTACAGAAAAAGGAGAAGAAAACCAGGTTTTTGTGGTTCACAGGCTGGATCAGCCTGTAGAGGGTATTATGGTGTTTGCCAGAACAAAGCAGGCAGCGGCTGATTTAAGCAGGCAGTCCAGAGAAAAAAGCATGAACAAATGTTATCTGGCTCTTACAGAAGGAATCTTCCAGCAGACATCCGGTGTTCTGGAAGATTATCTGCTGCGGGATGGAAAGACCAACACTTCCTGTGTGGTTTCCAGAACTACACAGGGTGCGAAAAAGGCCAGGCTTTCGTATGAAACCATAGAAGTATGGCAGCCAGGACAGGAACATGTGGAAGAACCAGAAGAAGGATGGAATAGCTTCAAGCAGGCCGGGAGAAGGATTTTCTCTTCTCATTGGGAAAGTTCAAGAAATGCTCCTATGAGCTTGCTGCTGATCATCCTGGAGACAGGACGGCACCATCAGATCCGCGTTCAGATGGCACATGCAGGACATCCCCTGATAGGAGATAAAAAGTATAATCCTCATTGTCCGAACGGATATCTTCCAGTGGCATTATGTTCCGTAAAACTTGCATTTTCTCATCCCCGAAGCCGCAAAGATATGGAATTTGTTAGCATGAGGAGGGACCCGCGAAGCGGGAGGAGCCCTTGTGCTTAGTCGAACCCCCAAAGAATAACATCAATACTCGTATAATTTAAAATAATCCGCGCATACTGATTCCATGAGAGATGAAGTCAAAGAAAACGGGCGGAAGATAGGAAAAATTCTGGGAATTACTGTGGCAGTTTATGCCTGCATCCGCTGGCTGCTGCCACTGGTAGTTCCCTTTTTTATTGCCTTTTTGCTGGCAAAGATTTTGAATCCGCTGGTGGAAAAATTAGAAAAAAAGTTAAGAGGGAAAAGGAGCATATGGTCTTCCATTTTAGTAGGACTTTTGGTTCTGATGCTGGGCGCACTGCTGATTTACTTTTTGAAAACACTGCTGGAACAGTTTGTAAACGTGGCCGAGAATTTTGAGGAGTATAAGAGGCAGTTTCAGATGTTTTTCAACGATTGCTGCTGTCAGGTGGAAGCAATGACAGGCATCCAGGCACAGGTTATTCAGGATGGCGTGCAGAAACAGCTTCCGGAACTGATGCGGCATATGAAAACAAACATGGTACCAGCTTTGATGGATGGAACCATTACTTATGCAAGAAATACATTTGTCTGCATTGGAATCTGTTTTGTAGTGATTATCAGTACGATTTTGATCTTGAAGGATTATAAAAAAATCCGGTCGGCTATGGAAAATAATCCTATTGGGCAGATAAGCCTTAAAGTGTGCCGGAAAACTTATGAAGCAGGAGGCGCTTACATCAAAGCCCAGGTAATCATTATGTTTGCCATTTCTGCAGTCTGTGTGGCCGGATTATATTTGTCTGGAAATCATTATGCCCTGCTGGCAGGGTGTGGAATTGGGATTTGCGATGCCATGCCTTTTTTAGGGACAGGAACAATCTTTATACCATGGGCATTAATTGAACTGCTGCAGGGAAAATATATGCTGGCGGCAATCTATACCGTCATATATACCATATGTACCTTGATGCGGGAGATTTTAGAGCCCAAATTAGTGGGAAATAAACTGGGGATGCATCCTCTGTCTGTAATTGTCAGTATGTATGTGGGGCTTGGAATTTATGGTTTGTGGGGATTTGCTTTGGGGCCGCTTTCCTATATACTAATAAAGGAAATCTACTTGACAATCTGAAAAATTTATCATAGAAAATCAGAACTGCTAATATGCCGATGTCGGGAGAGGAAAATTTTTCTGCGTTTTATTTGTCAAATCTTTGCAGCCATGATATTTGTTGTTCTAAAAAGTATCATGGCTGCATATAATGTATCTAAGAATTAGTCATTGCAAAAATTTGGAATAGAAGAATAGATTTTGGATGGTGTGACAGTAATAGCGGGTTATAACAATATGGGGAAAAGTACGATTTTAAAAGCTGCATATATCAGTACTTTTATGGATGGCACAAAAGAACATTATAATTTATTCAGAATGATTTTTATAGATAGTTTTGAAGAGTATAAAGAATTCTGGCCAAATGATTTCAATTTGGATAAATTTTGTTCAGAACAATTTTTAATGCCTATGTATAAAAAAATTAAAGAGATTTGTACACGCCAAAGAGAAAGTGATTTAAAATATATTGGTGAAATGTACATCCGCAATATATTTAAAGTGCAGATGAATAGTCTGCATAGTACAAATCAAGCGTCTGTAGATATAGATTCTGAGAAAGAACATTACTTTATAGCAGTAAATGATAACAAAATTATTGATATGAGATATAATGTAAATTCAGAGGCGGACGTATTTTATCTTCCGGCATATAATCTTCTGGATATGATAGAACGTCCTTCTATGGTACGGAGGGCGTATTCCCCGGAATATGATATAAGGTCTGCACTATCTGAGCAGAAACAGGAACCAACTTTAGAAGAATATCAGGAGATAGAGGATAATGTGAAACTAGTTAAGAGTATATTAGAAGAGGTGATTCAGGGGAACTTAGAGAAGATGCCTTCTGGAGCGATTGTTTTCAGGGATAAGAGTTTGAATAATTCTGTAAATATCACAAATGTTGCTTCCGGGATGAAAAACTTTCTGATTATCCAGACTCTTGTTGAAAGAGGAAAGTTGAAAAGAAACAGTATATTACTCATTGATGAGCCTGAAACGAACCTGCATCCAGAATGGCATTTGAAATTTGCTGAGATTCTGGTTTTAATGTACAAATATATGGGAGTACGCTCTATTGTTAATTCCCATAGCTCGTATTTTATCAGGGCACTTGAGGTTAAAATGGCAGACCATGGGATAAAGAAAAAAGGGCGCTACTATGTGATGGAGGAAGCAGAACAGAATTTATTTCGGGCGCAGGATGTAACAGAAGAAACAGATAAAATTTACGAACTTTTGTACAAGCCTTTGGAATACTTGTCGTAGGGGAAATAATATGCAGTTTGATGAAAAAATATACAGCACTTTGGGCAATTGGCGGGTCAAAAAGAAAGAATTCTGTTTGGACTGGATATTTATAAAGGGACGCTCTATAGTGAAATTTATACAATTGAAAAAGAAGTTTTTATGAAACAGTTTTATAATGAAATATTCAATACTTGACAATCTGAAAAAATTATCATAGAATAACCATTGTAAGAACCATAGAGTATAAGGTGAAGAAGAGGAATAGTACGGATAGGAAGATGGACAGAGAGGAAATCATTGGTGAGAGATTTTCCATAAGAATATTCGGAACCCGCCTTGGAGCCGCGTAAGACATACGCCGTATTGCCGCGTTAAGGCGTTTGAGAGAATGACTATGAACATTAATCAGGGTGGTACCGCCGGAACTCCGGTCCCTATGGGGATCAGATGTCCGGCGGTTTTTGAATTTGTTGCTCCAGCGGTTAAATATCGGTGATTAACCGTCAGAATAAATACTGTTTTTTAGAAAGGAGAAAGATTATGGCAAAAGACAAGAAATTAGTAGAAGCAATTACATCTATGGATACTGATTTTGCACAATGGTACACAGATGTGGTAAAAAAAGCAGAATTAATTGATTATTCCAGTGTAAAAGGCTGTATGGTGATCAAGCCTGCCGGATATGCAATCTGGGAAAATATTCAGAATGAGCTGGACCGGAGATTTAAAGAAACAGGAGTGGAAAATGTATACATGCCCATGTTTATTCCAGAATCCCTGCTCCAGAAGGAAAAAGATCATGTGGAAGGGTTTGCGCCGGAGGTGGCGTGGGTGACGCATGGCGGTTTAAATCCTTTGCAGGAAAGAATGTGTGTCAGACCTACCTCTGAAACATTATTCTGTGATTTTTATGCAAATGATATCCAGTCCTACCGGGATTTGCCGAAATGCTATAACCAGTGGTGTTCTGTGGTGCGCTGGGAAAAAGAGACCAGACCGTTCCTGCGTTCCAGAGAGTTTTTGTGGCAGGAAGGACACACTGCTCATGCAACGGCGGAGGAGGCAGAAGAGCGCACCATTCAAATGCTGAATCTCTATGCTGATTTTTGTGAGGAAGTTCTTGCAATGCCAGTGATCCGGGGAAAAAAGACAGAAAAGGAAAAATTTGCAGGAGCAGAAGCAACCTATACCATCGAGGCATTGATGCATGACGGAAAAGCGCTGCAATCTGGCACCAGCCATAACTTTGGCGATGGATTTGCGAAGGCTTTTCATATTCAGTACACAGACCGTGAAAACAAACTGCAGTATGTGCATCAGACTTCCTGGGGAATGACAACGCGTCTTATTGGGGCAATCATTATGGTACATGGTGATGATTCAGGACTTGTACTGCCTCCAAGAATTGCACCCCTCCAGGTGATGGTTATTCCCATTCAGCAGCATAAGGACGGCGTCTTAGAGTGTGCAGCAGAAGTGAGGGATGCTTTGAAATCTGCTGGAATGCGTGTGAAAATGGATGACAGTGATAAGAGTCCGGGATGGAAATTTTCAGAGCAGGAGATGCGCGGAATTCCAATTCGTGTAGAACTGGGGCCAAAAGACATAGAAGCGGGAAAATGTGTTCTTGTCCGCCGTGATACCAGAGAAAAGACAGAGTGTGTTTATGCTCAGGTGTCAGAGACAGTCAAAAAGCTTCTGGAAGAGATTCAGAACGATATGTATAACCGTGCCAGGGAACATCGGGATTCTCACATCTGTGATGTGAAGTCTTATTCTGATTTTAAGGATGCAGTGGAAAACAAACCAGGCTTTATCCGTGCGATGTGGTGTGGTGATGTGGAATGTGAGAATAAAATTAAAGAAGAGACAACAGCAACGTCCCGTTGTATGCCTCTGGAAGACCAGGAAGTCATTTCAGATGTATGCGTTTGCTGCGGTAAACCCGCACATAAGCTGGTATATTGGGGAAAAGCTTATTAAAATAGATAAGTTACGGATAAGGAAAATGCATGAAAAAGGCTGCACCGATTTCAATGATCTGATGCAGCCTTCTAAACTATGCTGTCCATGGGACTTTACCTCATTCTTTCCGAAACCTCAAGTATTCTTTCTGAAATTTTGCAACCTCTGAATATCTTCGTACGTATTCATATCTGAACGTTTTCGGCTGAATAATCGTACATGCTCTTTTGTACTATTCTGATTCAGGGCTTCATAATAAAATTCTTTTGATTTCTTCTGTAAGGTTGATAAATTCTTTTCTGTAAACTTTACATCTGCAAATATCATTAGCTTTATTCTTGATTAAAATATTAGACGCTTATAAAATGCTCTTCCGATTTCTCCATTCCGAAAATACAAGATCGGATGCTTCTGTGCTGATAATAGAATCTGCTGTTCCATTTCAATTGGATGTGGCAATTATCACTCCGGATGAATTGTTCCTGTCCGTTCTGAAATATTCCAGCTCTTATATTGTCAATCAAGAGAAGAACCTTATTATAATTTCCCATTCCAGAAATCTGGCTGCCATCTACAATGGTCGAATCTTTCTTCTCAAAAATCCAGCTTCTGTTATTTGTTTTTGTAATGCTTCTGTAAGAATTTAATTTGGAAACTTTTCTTGTACCTCTGTTTTAATTAGAGGGGAACTAACTTAAGTTTTTGGTGGACCGTACCTCTCTTTCTTAAATTATAAGGTGTTACGTTGTGTTCCCTTTGGATTGTACCTCCTGTTCTGTAAGATTTGTGTTGTTTGTTTTGATGAGTTTATTATATCTAACAAAAAGCAAAAAGTCAACCTCTTTTTTAAAATTTCTGCATTAAACATACTTATAACTGAAACAAGACAAATAAGCATATGAATATTCTGAAAATTTAAAGGGAAGATTCATATGCAGCACGGCAAGCTTTGGCAAGCTGATCACCGCAGGAGGTGCCTCTGCCGTTGCAGGAAATTCCGCTGATTTTTTCTTCCACTTGTTCAACAGTCATTCCCTGAACCAGTTTTGGGATTGCCTGCAGATTTCCGTTGCATCCTCCTGTAAATTTTACATTTTTAACAATATCTCCTTCTAATTCCACTTCGATCATTGTGGAACAGGTCCCCTTGGTTTTGTATAGATAGCTCATAAATAATCTCCTTTCTATAATGGAATACGGCAGTTCCCCATAATTACTTAAATAGTATATCACGAAACTTTATTCTGTAGAAGACAATTTCATAGAAAGTTCATAATTCGTTCACGTGATTAAGTATTGTTAATAAAGGGGGAAAGTGTTACAATGTAAGAAGTTGTCCGCATAGCGGAGGAAGTGAGGCAGACATTGCCGACAAAAATATAGGAGCATTGTATATGAGTATTGTAAGTAAAATGTTTGGCACGCACAGCCAGCGGGAGCTGAAAAGAGTATATCCGATTGTGGATAAGATTGAATCTTACCGTCCGGCTATGATGGAGCTGAATGATGAGCAGTTAAAAGACAAGACGAAGGAATTCAAAAAGAGGCTGGAAGAAGGAGAGACTTTAGACCAGATTCTTCCAGAAGCCTATGCGGCCGTCCGTGAGGCGGCAAGAAGGGCGCTGGGAATGGAACATTACAGGGTACAGCTGATTGGAGGCATTATCCTGCACCAGGGACGTATTGCAGAAATGAAGACTGGTGAAGGTAAGACCCTGGTATCTACCCTGCCGGCCTATCTGAATGCTTTGGAAGGCAACGGTGTTCATATTGTTACTGTCAATGATTATCTGGCAAACCGTGACGCAGAGTGGATGGGAAAGGTGCATGAGTTTCTGGGTCTGACGGTGGGCGTAGTATTGAATTCTATGGATAACGACGAGCGCCGGGAAGCCTATAACTGTGATATTACCTATGTAACAAATAACGAGCTGGGATTTGATTACCTGCGTGACAATATGGTAATTTATAAGGAACAGCTTGTGCAGAGAGATTTGAGTTATGCCATTATCGACGAAGTGGATTCCGTACTCATTGATGAGGCTCGGACGCCTCTGATTATTTCTGGTCAGAGCGGGAAATCTACCAGCTTGTATGAGGCATGTGATATTCTGGCAAAACAATTAGTCCGGGGAGAGGACATGCCTGAATTCAGTAAAATGGATGCCATTATGGGCGTAGAGCAGCAGGAAACCGGAGATTTTATTGTCAATGAGAAGGACAAAGTGGTGAACCTTACAGCGGAAGGTGTCAAGAAGGTAGAGAATTTCTTTCACATTGACAATCTTGCCGATGCAGAGAATCTGGAAATCCAGCATAATGTTATTTTAGCGCTGCGCGCCCACCATCTGATGTTCCGTGACCAGGATTATGTGGTACAGGATGATAAGGTTGTAATTGTGGATGAATTTACCGGACGTATTATGCCAGGGCGCCGTTATTCCGACGGCCTGCACCAGGCCATTGAGGCAAAAGAGCATGTTAAGGTAAAACGGGAGAGCAAAACCCTTGCCACTATCACATTCCAGAATTTCTTTAATAAATATAAGAAAAAATCCGGCATGACAGGTACAGCGCTGACGGAGGAAAAAGAGTTTCGTGATATTTATGGAATGGATGTTATTGAGATTCCCACCAATAAGCCAGTTCAGCGTGAAGATCTGCAGGATGCCGTTTATAAAACCAAGAAGGAAAAATTCCATGCAGTAGTGGAAGAAATTGAAAAGGCCCATGAAAAAGGACAGCCTGTGCTGGTAGGCACCATTACCATTGAGACCTCAGAACTGCTCAGCGGTATGCTGAAGCGCAGGGGCATCCAGCATAAAGTATTGAACGCAAAATTCCATGAGATCGAGGCGGAAATTGTGGCAGAGGCAGGTGTACATGGTGCAGTTACCATTGCTACAAATATGGCAGGACGTGGTACGGATATTAAACTGGATGATGATGCTAAGGCGGCCGGCGGCCTTAAGATTATCGGTACAGAGCGTCATGAATCCAGGCGTATTGATAACCAGCTCCGGGGGCGTTCCGGACGTCAGGGAGATCCGGGAGAATCCCAGTTCTTTATTTCTCTGGAAGACGATCTTATGCGTCTTTTTGGCTCTGAGAAATTGATGAATATGTTTAATACTCTGGGTGTGCCCGAAAATGAACAGATTCAGCACAAGATGCTGACTAACGCCATTGAGAAGGCTCAGATGAAGATTGAGAGCAATAACTTTGGCATTCGTAAGAATTTGCTGGAATATGACCAGGTAATGAATGAGCAGAGAGAGATTATCTATGCAGAACGCCGCCGGGTACTGGACGGAGAAAGTATGCGCGACGTCATTTATAAAATGATTACAGACCGGGTAGAAAATACAGTAGATACCTGTATTTCAGCAGATCAGGAAAGTGAAGAATGGGATTTGAATGAATTGAACCAGCTTCTCCTTCCGATTATTCCCCTGAAAGCTGTGACGCCGGAAGATGTGAAGAGTATCAATTCCAATGAGTTAAAGCACAGTTTGAAGGAGCAGGCAGTAAAGGCTTATGAAATGAAAGAAGCAGAGTTTCCAGAGCCTGAAGCTGTCCGCGAGTTAGAACGTGTGGTACTGCTGAAAGTCATTGACCGCAAGTGGATGGATCATATTGACGATATGGATCAGCTCCGTCAGGGGATTGGCCTGCAGGCTTATGGGCAGCGCGACCCGCTGGTAGAGTATAAAATGAGCGGTTACGACATGTTTGACAGTATGATTGCCAATATTCAGGAAGATACCACTCGTCTTCTGTTCCATGTGCGGATTGAGCAGAAAGTGGAGCGTGAACAGGTGGCAAAGGTGACAGGAACCAACCGTGACGAGTCTTTGCAGAAGGGGCCTAAGAAGCGGGAGAGCGCAAAGATATATCCCAATGATCCCTGTCCCTGTGGAAGCGGCAAGAAATATAAACAGTGCTGCGGAAGAAAATAATTTTATAAATAAGTTCTGCTTTGGGCTTTCTCCCTGGCAGACAGGAAAAGGGCTTGCAGGGTCCGCGTTTTGCGGATTCTGCAGGCTCTTTTTTTGAGGGGGAAATACAAAAGATAAAACCTGAAGGTAAAGGAGAACAAAAGGAAAGGATGAAACAAATATTTTACGGATATTGCCGTGTCAGTTCCACAGGGCAGAATGAAGAAAGACAGCTTATAGCTATGGCAGAAAAAAACATACCAGTAAAAAATATTTATGTGGATAAACAGAGCGGAAGTGACTTTAATCGTCCCCAATATAAGAAGCTGGTGAAAAAACTCAATGAAAATACGGTCCTATATATTCCCTCTATCGACCGTCTTGGCAGAAATTATCAGGAAATACAGGATCAATGGCATTTTATTTCAAAGGTAAAAAAATCAGATATTGTGGTGATGGACATGCCTTTGTTAGATACCAGAAGGGGAAAAGATTTGATGGGGACATTTTTAAGTGACATTGTGCTGCAGGTGCTGAGTTTTGTGGCAGAAAATGAACGCCATAATATAAAGCAGAGACAGGCGGAGGGAATTGCCGCGGCAAAGGCCAGGGGGGTGAAGTTTGGAAGGCCGGCAATTCCTCTGCCGGATAATTTTAATGAAATTTACCGAAGATGGAAAAATAAAGAAATTAATGGTATCCAGGCAGCAGATTTATGTGGCTTGACCAGAGCTACATTTTATAATAAGGCAGTCATATTTGAGAAGCAAAGGCGCTGAATGGCGAAATGCAGGAAATAGTTCACAGCAGAACCCTTAGGACTGCATGGGCGGGGGAAGTTTTTTCTTGCAGAACAGAAATTATATGGTAGAATAAAACCATGTTTTAGAAAATTTAAAAACGGAAGGGAGGCGATTATTCATGTATCAGCCGCTGCCAATTGGGATAGATGATTTTGAGACTATTTTTGAAAAAGGGTATTACTATGTAGACAAGACACTTATGATCAAGGAACTGTTGGACAAAAAAGGGGGAGTAAACTTGTTTACGCGGCCAAGGCGTTTCGGGAAAACTTTGGCTTTAAGTATGTTGAAATACTATTTTGAGGATACTGGCGATATGGAAAGGACGCAAAAAAACGCGGGATTGTTTTCCGGGCTTGCAATTATAGATGCCGGGGAGGAATATACAAAAGAGATGGGACAGTATCCCGTTATTATGCTGACTTTGAAGTCGGCAAAACAGGGCAGCTACAAAATGGCATTTGCCTGTTTGAAACAGGTCATAGCTTCAGAGTTTGCAAGGCATGAAAAAGCGTTGACAGGGAAGTTTGCGCGTCCACAGGATGAAGAGAAATACAGAAAAATGTGTGGAAGGCTGGGAGAAGATGAAGATTATTTTACCAGCCTTGCATTTTTGTCTGAATGTCTCTACCAGGCGTATGGGAAAAAAAGCATCATATTGATAGATGAATATGATGTTCCGCTGGAGAATTCATATTTTGCTGGATTTTATGATGAAATGGTACAGCTTATCCGTTCCTTGCTTGAATCTGCCTTGAAAACCAACCCTTATCTGGAATTTGCAGTAATTACCGGATGCCTCCGGGTTTCAAAGGAGTCTATTTTTACCGGGCTTAATAACCTTGAAGCGGTATCTATTTTGAGGAATGATTACAGCGCGCATTTTGGGTTCGTGCAGTCAGAAGTTGACGCTATGCTTACAAAATATGATATGCTGGATCACAGGCAGATGGTACAGAAGTGGTATGACGGCTACTTATTTGGAAATACAGAAGTTTATAACCCATGGAGTATTATAAATTTTGTAAAAGTGCATGGTTCAGACCCGGATGCATTTGCTGCTCCTTATTGGGCAAACACCAGTTCCAACAGCATTGTAAAGAGCCTTGTGGAGAAGATTGACGACGATAAAGGACAGATGCAGGAACAGATTGAAAAATTAATGAACGGAGGAACCATTGAAAAACCAGTGTATGAAGATGTCACTTACGACAGCATTTATGATACAGAGGATAATCTTTGGAATTTTCTTTTTTTCACTGGATATTTAAAGAAAATCTCTGCCCGGGAAGAAGGACGGAAAACGTTTCTGACTATGGCAATACCAAATGAAGAGGTCGCATATATATATGAGCGGATGATCCATACCTGGTTTGAGAAAAAACAGCAGGCATTTGACATGTCGCCTTTGTTTACAGCAATGGAAGAAGGCGATACCGAGGTGATAGAGGAAGAGATTACTGGGTTTCTGGCAAAGACCATCAGCTATTTTGATTATGGGGAAGTCTACTATCATGGATTTTTGTTCGGCTTACTGCAGATGAACGGAAAATACCGCGTGCGTTCGAACCGGGAAAGCGGCCTGGGGCGACCGGATATTGTTCTTAAAACGCCTCGTATCCGCAATGGCCGGGCGATTGTGATAGAACTGAAAGCCGTAAAGAAATTTTCTGACTTGGAGGATGGCTGTAAAGAGGCTGTCCGACAGATAAAAGAAAAGAAATACTGTGAAGAACTAAAGGGAGAGGGGTATGAGAATATTTTGGCATATGGTATTTGCTTTTTTCAAAAAGAATGTGCTGCAGTTTTGATAGTTCCATGAAAAATCAGAACATTGATACAAAAAATAAAACTTTCGGAAAACGATAATTCTAAAACAGTGAGGCGATGACTGAAAATGAGTCACCGTCTCACTGTTTTATTTCCGCCAGCAGTTAAGTATCGACAGCATAAACGATAAAAAGATAACTGACTCCATCCTGACAGAATTTCCAAATAAGTGTAGCTAATTAAGGAAGAATTTGCTATAATCCAGTTACAATGATATGCTATGGAGGACGGTAGGCAAAGGAGGCGTTTGGATGGTTGGAAAAATTAGAAAATGTATCTGTATTTTGACAGCGGCGGCAGTTCTGCTGGGAGGAATACAGGCGCCAGTATCAGCAGAGGCGCAGGGAACCAAGTTACAGGCAGGAACAGAAGGGTTGTCCCAGAGGGAGGGTGTTACAGTTACCAGCAGGGAAGAATTTATGGATGCTTTAGCGCAGAAAAAAAGTCCTATTACGGTAACAAATCTCATTGTGATAGGAAAAGATGCAGATACGGATAATAGGATGCTTCCTGTTATGATTCCAGCCAATACGCTGATTCAGGGGACGGGGAATGGATCCATATGTGCCCGAAGCCCCATTCAATTAGAGGGAGACGGCGTCTGCTTCCAGAATATTGAGCTCACCTTTGAGTCAAGTACTGCCCTTGGAAGTGTTCCGCATCGTGAGATTTTTCTTGCAGGGCACAGTCTTACTCTTGATAATGTGAATACGTATTTGGAAGGCGCTCCGGAATTGGGCGGATTTGGCGGTTCAGAAAAAGAGCTGCTTCCCACCGTTTATGCTGGAGGCTATTCGGGGAAACAGATTGGTGCAAATGCGTCTTTGACGGTGAGAAATTCCAATGACGAGACGATGTTCCAGGCTATCTATATGGGACATGATCAGGGAAGTGAAAATAAGGTTCCCTATTGCGGAACTGCCGTGCTGAATCTGGATGCCAAGGCAATTGTAAGGGAAGATGTGAATACTGTTTTAAACAGCCAGGCAGAAATCAATATTACTGGAGGGGAAAATCAGGCGGCAAGAGCAAAAGAATTCTATGGTAATGAAAAGACGACTTTGACGCTGAGTCAGGTTTCTATGGAAGGAGCAGTGGTAGAAGGGATTGGAAATATTGTTCTGAAAGACAAAGCATTCCTGGCGCCTGTTACCAGGCAGTTACAAAATGTTTCTTTGTTCCATGGGGCGTGTCTGGATTTCAATGATGTGGAGAATCCGGTAATATCTGGGGATTTTTCCGGGGAGGCAGATCCTAATGAAGAACGGGGAATCCTTGTGCTGAATCCAGAGGGGTTATTGACAATTTTGGGGAATGTTACTGGTACTACCCAGTTTCAGACAGGGCATCGCCTGTTTCCAGGAGTTCTTTTCAGTGGTAAATCCTATATTTTTGCACAGGCAGGTAAGGAAGAACCCAGTTTTGTATTGGCGCCACAGAAAATAGAAGAAGGATATGGTCTGACGTATGAAAATGGCGGATGGAAAATATCCGGTGATCCAGTGACATTCAGGGAGATTGGCCGCATAGAATTTCTCTCTGTGCCTACAAAGGCAGATTTAAGGAAAATTGCCCAGAAAGAGGACGGTTCCATACCAGATCAGAATGCTTATTTTGAAATAAAATGGTATGATCAGAATCAACAGGAATTTACTGCGGAGGAGGTCTATGAAGAGTATGGATTTTATGATATAAGTTATGTAGTCAAGATTCGTACAGATTATTGGGAAAGTGATTCGGACGCGATTTTGGATCAGACGGACTGGTTTCAGGATGTTTTCCTTGTGGCATCTCCGGAGCAGCCGGGCCGTTATTATCTGGAGGCATACAGTCAGGCGGTACCAGGGGATTATACTTTTTTGTTTTGCTCGGAGTACCTGGAAAGCGACTTGACCACAGTGGCAGATGTGAAGGCACTGAAAAATCTGGTAAAAGCAGAGAAACGTGTAATTTTCTATGACGAGGATCAGGAAGAACTAGATCATATGCACAAATTTCAGAGCAGTGTGACAAAGCAGCCGTCTTGTACAGAAGCTGGGGAGAAAGTTTTTCGCTGTGAATGTGGAGAGTATTATACGGAGAAGATTGATGCATCAGGACATCAGGAAGTGATAGATCCGGCAGTGGCGCCTACAGAGACAGAACCTGGAAAAACGGCGGGAAGCCATTGTAGTGTCTGTAACGAAGTTCTGAATGAACAAGTTATGATTCCAGCAACAGGAACCCCCCAGGAACCGGATATACCAGGGCACACCCATGTATATCACAGCACTGTGACCAGAGAACCATTCTGCACAGAGCCAGGGGAGAAAACCTTTGCGTGTGAATGCGGAGAAGAATATACAGAAGAAATCGCGGCATTGGGACATAAGCCAGTGACAGATCCGGCAGTTGAACCTACAGAAACAGAGCCAGGGAAAACGGAAGGGAGCCACTGTGAAGTCTGCGGCGAAATTATAAAGGCTCAGGAAACGATTCCGGCAGCAGGCAGTCCAGAACATGTTCATACATATGAAAGCATTGTAACGAAGGCTCCCACCTGCACGGAAGCGGGAGTTAGAACGAATACCTGTGAATGCGGAGAAGAATATACAGAAGAAATCGCGGCACTGGGACATAAGCCAGTGACAGATCCGGCAGTTGAACCTACAGAAACAGAGCCAGGGAAAACGGAAGGGAGCCACTGCAGCGTTTGTAATGAAATATTAAAGGCTCAGGAGACAATTGCGGCAACAGGAACACCAGAAGATCCAATTCACGTCCACAAATACCAGTGTGTGATAACAGAACCAACCTGCGCACGGACTGGAATTAAGACCTATACTTGTAACTGTGGAGATACCTATACAGAGGAGATTACTGTATTGCTCAGGCATCAATATGTGGATAAATGCATTCCTGCAACGGTAAAAAGCAGTGGAATATTGCAGCAGGTATGCAGTGTATGTTCTGATACGAAGCTGGTATCTGTGATTAACAGCCCTCAAAAGATTCGTTTGAATAAAACAGAGTTTACGTATGATGGGAAGGTAAAGAAACCATCAGTAACAGTAAAGGACAGCAAAGACAGGAGCTTGAAAGCTGGCACAGATTATCAGATTATCTCTGACAAAGTCGGTAAAAATCCGGGAGTCTATACCATAGCGGTTGAATTTCGTGGAAAGTACAGCGGAAGGCTCACCGAGAACTTTACCATAAGACCGAAGAAAACCAGCCTGAAGAAAACCGCAGCCAAGTCCAGAGGTATTCAGGTGACATGGAACAGGCAGGCGGCACAAATTGACGGTTATCAGATCCAGTGCTGTACAAGCGGGAATTTCAAGGGTAAGACACTTAAAAGCGTGACAGCAAAAAAAAGCGCTGTAGTGAAAAAAATTTCAGGATTAAAAGGAAAAAAGAAATATTATGTACGGATTCGGACTTATAAGACTGTCAAAGTGAATGGAAAGAAGCAGAAATTGTATTCTGGCTGGTCATGCAGGAAGACAGTGCGTACAAAGAAATAAAGACATCTTATATTGAGATTCTGTAGATGACAGGCGAGTCGGCAAGGGTTCGCCTGTTTTCTAAGAAAAATACGATTATTTATAGAACAGGCAAAAATCATTGAATATTGTATATTAGATTGGAGGCTATTATGCGTAAACTATTAATATTACATCTTATTGGATTTGTCATTGAATTGTCAGGATGTGTGATTGGTTATTTTGCTGGAGTATTTTGGGGAGCAATGGTTTTTATCGTTGGCGCTTGTATGATGCTGATTGGGGACATAGGCATTGTGGTTCAGGAGCATAAAGAGAAGAGAGAGAAAAAGAGAACTTGAAAGTAAAAAATAGAATCCCGTTTGTCTTAAGAGAGCAAATATTAATTTAAGCGTCAGAGCTGCAGTGTTTGAATAAGGCTTTACATCTAAATTACCAATTGATATAATAGGGATATCAGGTAACGGCAATTACATGATAATAACATTTTAAGAAAGCAGGTGATCATATGCCATCTGGTATTGAAGTAACAAAAACTGCACTTGACGATTTCAAAAAAATTCAGAAGTATATGCTATTAGCAAGGAAAGAGAACGCAACAGAAACATATGCAGAATTGAAAGAAGAGTATCTAACATTAAAAGCATTGCTTAATGTTTCAGGTGTAAACTTAACAGACATTGACAAGATAAAAGAATAGCGGCAAGTAGTAGCTAAATAGCACAATAAAACCAAGATGTAGAAAGAAAAAAAGAGATTTTGAAAACAGGAGCCCCAAAATCGTCAAAATTGATGATTCAGGGATGCCCATTTACAGATGTGCATGTTGGATATTTTAATGTGGAATACGAAATCGTAAGAAAAAGGCATAGGAATTGTTTGGTATTTTAAATTATATAGAAAATATGTTCAGGTGGTGAAATGGCAGGGAAATGCAAGGAACCATTAGTTGCTGGTGAAGGAGCGGTACTCTGGTTGAAATATGAGATATTGTACACGACCAACGCATGAATGAATAAATTGTGAACAATTCATCTTTTTTGGTATAATCAAAGAAAAAAGGATGGATTTGGTTTATGAAAACACTTTTAGATTATGCAAGCACAGTGACAGATTTGATGGCGTGAGATATTGTAAAAAAACAGTTGACACAATCACGTTCATGTGCTAAACTGCATATAGTTAAAAAATAAAGAGAAAATCAATGAGCAAAAGTAGTACCATAAGAAGATTCCTCACAGAGAGTTATCGGCTGGTGGAAGATAACAGGAAAGTTTTATGGGAATGGATTTGTAAGATGCAAAGCGAAATGGGTTCATAGTAGCGGATGCCGTGTCCTCACGTTACAGAGGTAAGATATCATGTGTATCGGATTGAGATGATAGAATTGGTGGCGGATATTTCTGATTTGAAATATTCGCTTTTTTATGAGAAAAAATTCCGTAGTTCTTCCCAAATGTGTTTTTGGGAACCAGTTCTATATGAAACAGGGTGGCACCGCGACAAGTATCGTCCCTGGTAAGCGTTAGCATAACGCTTACCAGGGATTTTTTCGTCTTGTCGGTTTCGCTTAGGGGGAGCCCCTTCCCTATCAAATCTAAAATCCAGAGAGCGCAGGCAAAGGCATAAAAATCAGAAAGGAGACAAATATGAAACGTATTTTGAGAGTATATAAACGGACAGTCAGCATTGTCAAGGAAACCTCCATAGAAATGTATGAGAACCTAGTGGGAAAGAAGAGGGGATTTCTTCTTGAGAGCTATGATAAGAATTACGACCGCTATACCTTTTTTGGTGCAGAGCCAGAGGAAATCATCACATCCAGGGGGAATGCCCTGGTGATTCAGCGGCTGGAGGGAGAAGAATTCAGAGAGGGAAATCCCTTAGAGCGGTTAAAAGAATATTATGGTGAGTTTGAGATACGTAAAGATCCAGACGGACTGAATTTCAGCGGAGGGCTGGTGGGAAACCTGGGGTATGATTTTGTGAGGTATACGGAAGAATTGCCGGATGATAACCCAGATGAGATTGGCATTGAGACAATCCAAATGATGCTGATGACAAAATTTCTCCTGGTTGATCATGTGGCAGAAACCCTGACGGCCGTTGTGCTGGAAGAAGACAGCGAAGAGGGAAAAGCAAGGGCGATGCAGGAAGCAGACAGAATGATTCGTAAGGCAAGAGAGGACAGAGGAGAAGAATCCAGACAGCAGGCATTTATCCATGACGGCAGGATTGTGAAGAAATCTGACACATTGGAAGAATACAGCCGGAAGGTTGAAAAAATAAAAGAATATATCCGGGAGGGGCATATCTTTCAGACAGTTCTTTCCCAAAGATGGACCATAGAGACAAGGCAGGAAGGTTTCTCACTGTATCAGGAACTGCGGGAACGAAACCCATCTCCCTATCTGTATTATTTTAATTTTGGAGAATTTGAGGTCATTGGCAGTTCCCCGGAAATGATTGTAAAGCAGCAGGGAAGCAGGGTATTCACCTGTCCCATTGCGGGAACAAGAAAGCGGGGAAGGGATGCGGCAGAGGATGAGGATCTAAAGCGGGAACTGCTGGGAGATGAAAAAGAACGCGCAGAACATGTGATGCTGGTGGATTTGGCCAGGAATGATATGGGACGGATTGCGGAATTTGGCACAGTCAAGGTGACGCAGTTTATGGAGGTGCAGCATTACTCCCATGTAATGCATATTACCTCCATGGTGGAAGGAAGAAAGAAAGGCAGTTTTCATCCTCTGGATTTGGCGGCTTCCTTTCTACCGGCAGGAACTTTAAGCGGAGCCCCAAAAATCCGGGCCATGGAAATTATAGATGAGCTGGAAGAAAACCGAAGGGGGCTGTACGGCGGAGCCACCGGCTATGTGGATTTCAGCGGGGATATGGATTTCTGCATTACCATAAGGACTATGGTGAAAAAAGGAAACCAGGTGTACCTGCAGGCGGGAGCTGGAATTGTGGCAGATTCCAAACCGGAGCTGGAATATCAGGAATGCTGCAATAAGGTGATGGCTCTGGCAAAAACTTTAGTGGAAGAAGAGAATTTATAGCGAGGAGGAAAGGTATGATACTGCTGATTGATAATTATGATTCCTTTACGTATAACCTGTATCAGTATTTGGGAATTTTTACAGAGGAAATTCAGGTGGTGAGAAACGATAAGATTACGGTACAGGAGATACATGAGATGAGACCGGAACGGATCGTATTGTCCCCAGGCCCCAAAAGTCCCAAAGAGGCAGGCGTCTGTATGGATGTGGTAAAAGAATTTCTCGCAGAAATCCCCATTCTTGGAATCTGTCTGGGGCATCAGTGCATTGGAGAAGCTCTGGGCGGTACGGTCAGTTATGCGAAACAGTTGTTTCACGGAAAGCAGTCGCTGATAGAGCATACAGGAGAGGGAATTTTTACAGGGATCGATTCCCCAGTGAAGATTGCCCGTTATCATTCTCTTGCCGTCCAGGAAAAAGATTTTTCAGAATGCCTCCGTGTGCTGGCCAGGACGGAGGACGGCGAAATCATGGCAATGCGCCACAAAAAATATCCAGTGGCGGGGCTGCAGTTTCACCCAGAATCTATTTACACGGAACACGGGAAGCGAATGATTGATAACTTTGTAAACGGCATAATTTGAAAGGAAATCAAATGATATTAGAAAGAATTGTAGAAGATAAAAAATTACGTCTGCCCGAGCACAAAGCCAGGGTAAGCCAGACAGAACTGCGCAGGCTTGCAGAAGAGACGGCCAGAGAAAACGCCCCTTCCTTTTATCAGGCGCTGGCAAAACCTGGAATTTCCATAATTGGGGAGTTTAAAAAGGCATCTCCCAGCCTTGGGGTAATTAAGAGTAAAATAAATCTGACCGACCGGATTGGGGAATATAATGATTCTGTTGACGCCATTTCCTGCCTGACCGAGGAAGACCATTTTCATGGGGATATAGAATATTTAAAAGAGATCCGTAAAATTTCGTCCCTTCCCATTCTCCGCAAAGATTTTATGATTGATGAATATCAGTTTTATGAATCTAAAGTAATCGGGGCAGACGCCGTTCTTCTCATTGCAGCCATTCTGGACGCCGTACAGATGAAAGATTTTTATCAGCTTACAAAGGAGCTTGGGATGGACGCTTTGGTAGAAACCCACGATGAAAGAGAAATGGAGCGCGCTTTGAAACTGGGCGCTGGAATTATTGGTGTGAATAACAGGGATCTCCATGACTTTACCATACGGCTGGATACTACAAGACGGCTTTCCAATATGCTGCCGGAGGGAACGGTTTTTGTGGCGGAAAGCGGAATTACTAGTGATGAAGATATAAAATTTCTGAAAAGCAGCAGGGTAGATGCATTTTTGATTGGAAGGGCGTTTATGGAAGCACAGCATCCAAAAGAGCTGGCAAAACATTGGAAAGCTCTGTAAGGGCAGGGAACTTAGAAAGGGCTAAAAATATGGAGAGAAGGACACAGATTAAAATCTGCGGGCTTACCAGGACAGAGGAAGCGTCTTATCTCAATGAGATTCAGGCCGAATACGCAGGTTTTGTATTTTGGAAAAACAGCAGGCGCAATGTGTATTTCCAGCAGGCGCGGGAAATCCAAACGTGTTTAAATGATACGATAAAGTGTGTGGCTGTGACGGTCAGTCCTGACTTAGAATTGCTAAGAAAAATTGAACAGGCGGGATTTGATATCATACAGATCCATGGTTATTTACAGGAAGAGATTTTAGAAAAGAGCAGTATACCAGTCTGGCAGGCATGTAATTTGAAGGAGCCTGGGGATTTAAAAAAGCTGGTAAGGAATGAAAAAATTGCAGGTTATGTCCTTGACGCAGGGACAGCCGGAAGCGGCAGGACATTTGACTGGGAAGGCGGTAAAGTGGCTGTGGAACAGGCCAGAACCGCATACTTTACAGAACAATTATTGATTCTTGCAGGAGGGCTGCATCCAGGAAATGTTTCCCGGGCTGTGGAGATATTTTCACCGGATGTGGTGGACGTAAGTTCCGGCGTGGAGGGCGCTGAGGGGAAAGAGCGGAGACTGATCATAGAATTTGCAGGAAAGGTGAGAAGAAATGAAAAAGAATGATAAGAGATATTTTGGAGAATTTGGCGGGCAGTTTGTATCAGAATCTTTAATGAATACTTTGGAGGAGCTGGATCAGGCGTACGAGGAGGCGATCCATGACGAAGATTTTCTGAAAGAATACGATTATTATATGAAACAGTATGTGGGCAGAGAAAATCCTTTATATTTTGCTGAAAACCTCAGCCGGGAATATGGGACAAAAATTTATCTCAAGCGGGAAGATTTGAACCATACGGGAGCCCATAAAATCAATAACGTTATTGGACAGATACTCCTGGCAAAGCGGATGGGCAAGAAAAAAGTAATTGCGGAGACAGGAGCCGGACAGCACGGCGTGGCCACGGCCACAGGAGCGGCCCTTTTTGGCATGGAATGCACTGTTTTCATGGGAGAAGAAGATATGAAACGGCAGGAGTTAAATGTATTCCGAATGAAAATGCTGGGGGCGGAGGTGGAGTACGTTTCTTCTGGGAGCCGTACTTTGAAGGACGCCACCAATGAGGCAATCCGCACCTGGGCAAAGACAGCGGAAGATACTTTCTATGTGATTGGTTCTGCATTAGGCCCCTATCCTTATCCCAAAATGGTGAAGGAATTCCAGAGCGTGATCAGCCGGGAGAGCAGACAGCAGATTCTTAAGGCGGAAGGCAGGCTGCCAGATGTGGTAATGGCGTGTGTGGGAGGGGGTTCCAATTCTATCGGCATGTTTGCTGACTTTATAGAGGAACCTTCTGTGAAGCTTATTGGCGTGGAAGCGGCTGGCTTAGGCATTGAAACAGGAAAACATGCAAGCGCCATGGCATTGGGAAAACCGGGGACCCTTCATGGGATGCGCTCTTATCTGCTGCAGGATGAGGATGGAAATATTCAGATTGCACATTCTATTTCGGCCGGCTTGGATTATCCTGGAGTGGGTCCGGAACACGCGTACTTAAAAGACAGCGGCAGGGCGGAATATGTGTCCATTACAGATAAAGAAGCGATGGATGCGCTGCTGGAGCTGTGCAGGCTGGAGGGGATCATTCCCGCCATTGAGAGCGCCCATGCCATTGCCTATGCCAAAAAGCAGGCGAAGAAGATGAGAGAGGATGAGATAATGATTGTATGCCTGTCCGGCAGAGGAGATAAGGATGTGCATACCGTGGCGGATTATATCAAAGGCGGCATCCCCGGGTAAACCGGAAATTTGAAATCAAGGAGAACGAAAGTCAGGAGTATCGGAGGTAGAAGAATGGAAAATAGAATTGAACAGAAAATGAAGCTTCTAAAAGAAAAAGGAGAAAAAGCATTTATTACCTATATGACGGCAGGGCTGCCGAATATGGCAGGCAGCAAGGAACTGGTGAAAGCCCAGGAACAGGCAGGAACCGATGTTGTGGAATTGGGAATCCCATTTTCAGACCCGGTGGCGGACGGACCTGTGATACAAAACGCTTCCTACAAATCCATTCAATTGGGCACCAATCTGAAAAAAGTGTTTGAAATGATGAGAGAACTGCGGGCAGAAGGGGTGCAGATTCCCATTGTATTTATGATGTATTACAACACAGCCCTGCATTTCGGACTCGATTATTTTGTGGAGGAATGTATTGCCAGCGGCGTAGACGGATTGATTATCCCAGATCTGCCATTGGAAGAACAGGGGGAAATAAAAGAAGCATTGAAAAAAGAAGGAGCGCCTATTCTCATTGAGCTGGTGTCCCCGGTATCTGCAGGCCGTGTGCCAGGAATCCTGAACGGAGCGCGGGGGTTTGTTTATTGTGTATCGGGCATGGGCGTTACCGGACAGAGCGGGAATTTCCACAGAGAACTTTTGCATTACCTGTCAGAGGTGAAAAAGGTGTCAGAGATTCCGGTGATGATGGGATTTGGCATCGAGCAGGCAAAGGATGTGGCGCCTATGAGAGATGTGATAGACGGTGCAATTGTAGGTTCTCATTTTATTCGTTTGCTGGAGGCAAATGATTATAAGCCGAAGGCGGCGCAGGAATACTGCAGTACTTTTAAAAAGGAATTAAATGAGTTATAAAATAGTGGCAGAAAATTAGTGGAAAGGAATAGGTGATCAGGATGCGGGAAGCGATTCAAAAGGTAGTAGACGGGCAGAATTTGACAGAAGAAGAGGCAAAACGGGTGATGAATCTAATGCTGAGCGGGGAAGCCACCCAGGCCCAGCTTGGAGCTTTTCTTACAGCAATGCGGATGAAAGGGGAAACGTTAGAGGAACTTACCGGGTTTGCGGCGGTGTTGAAGGAAAAAGCCCAGCATATTGCTCCGAAAACACAAAATTACGTGGATCTGGTTGGAACCGGAGGCGACAGGACATTTACCTTTAACGTGTCTACCACCTCTGCCTTTGTGGCGGCAGGGGCCGGGCTTCCCATCGCCAAACATGGAAACCGCTCCATTTCCAGCAAGAGCGGAGCAGGAGATGTGCTGGAAGCATTGGGCGTCAACATTGCGGCGGAACCGGAGACTGTGGAAAAATGCGTAGAAGAGGCTGGATTGGGATTTATGTTTGCCCCCAGTTTTAACAGATCTATGAAATTTGTGGGGCAGGCGCGGAAAGATATGGGGATTCGCTCGGTGTTTAATATTTTGGGTCCCCTTGCGAATCCTTCCGATGCAAAATGTATGGTGGTAGGCGTTTATGATCCTTCTTTGACAGATTTGATTGCAAAAACCATGAGTAATCTGGGTGTGGAACGGGGATTTGTGGTAAGCGGGGAAGACTGTATGGATGAATTTACTCTGACAGGGAATACCACTGTCTCTGAGATTAAAGACGGCAGGGTGGAGACTTATCAGGTGACGCCGGAACAATTTGGACTGCACCGTGCTTCTTTGGAAGAACTGCAGGGCGGTGACGGTGCACAGAATGCAAGGATTACCACTGGAATTTTGAATGGAGAAATCCAAGGGCCAAAGCGGGAAATTGTACTGCTGAATGCGGGCGCCACACTCTATGCGGGAGGGCTTGCCGGCAGCATTACAGACGGCATCAGGCTTGCAGCAGAATCCATTGATTCCGGAAAGGCTTGCGGGGTGCTGAAGCGGCTGGTAGAGCTGTCGAATTAGCAATGAGAGGATCACATCGTATGCGGCTGGCTGAAAACTGGAAGTATATGATGTGATTTTTAAATATTGAATATTATATAAAATAAAACGTGAAAAAATCTCAAAAATATTGACATAATATGGCTAAAAAAGTATATTATATTGTATGAAGGAGGTGTTGTGAAATGTTAGTGCAGTTTACACTAAAAAACGTTTTGTCCTTTAAAGAAGAAACAACACTGGATATGACAGCAATTAATGCATATAAAGAACATGAATGTAATTTGATTGATATTGGTAAAAAGGAAAGATTTATCCGGGTTGCCGCCATTTATGGAGCAAATGCCAGCGGAAAGTCAAATCTTAATTTGGCAATGCATTATTTCCAAAGAATTGTTACAGAATCTTTAAATAATGTTGAAGAAGGAAAAAGCCCCGCAATCAAAGCGTATTATTTTCCGTTTTTATTTGAAGAAAATAGTGGTAATTCTGAATTTCAGGTAGTAGAAATTATAGGAGAGTCTGAATATTGCTATGGATTTGAATATAATGAAGAATATATTGCGTCGGAATGGATGTATAAAAAAAAGCTGAATACCAACAGAAAGGTAAAAATCTTTGAAAGGACAAGAGAAATGATTTCCTTTGGTCCTTCTGTGAAAAAAGAATGTGAATTATATCAGGAACAGATTCCCATAGAGACTTTAGCGCTGACCTTTTTTAATAAATTAAAAATGAAGACGGATATATTTAAGAAACTTTATACAGGGATAATGAGCACACTGGTTGCTTCCACGGATTATTGTGAAAATCCGTTTATTCTGGGGAAGTTTTTGCCACAGCTTATTGATCATGACAAAAAAAAGCTCATAGAGTTTTTGAATGCTATTGATACAGGGATTCAGGATATTAATTATGATGACAGTGAAAGAGAAATTCAATTTTTAACATATCATACAGGAAAAAATGGGGAACGTTATGAATTAGATTTGGATTCGGAGTCAGAGGGAACGATAAAAAGTATCGTACTGTATATTTATGCAAGAATAGCTATTATTGGAAATGGTTCTATGTTTGCAGACGAGTTAAATGTGAAACTACATCCATTGCTGTTAAAATTCATTATAGATTTATTTTATTATGAAAACTCAAGGGCACAGTTGATTTATACAACACATGATACAACGTTACTGGATAAGAAATTTTTTAGAAGAGATCAGATTTGGTTTGTACAAAAAGATGAATTTGGCTATTCAGAACTGAATGCTTTGTCAGACTATAAAGTCAGGTCAGATTCTTCTTTTGAAAAAGATTATCTGGCAGGAGTGTATGGGGGAATTCCATTTCTTAAGGAGTTTAAAATGAAAGAGGGCGAGTAAATGGGGCAGGATAATTTGTTTAAAAAGAGGCGGCAGGAGCGAAAAAAGAGAAAGTATGAATTTCAATCACCTAAGGCAGATTCATTTTTGATTGTGACAGAGGGAGAGCGGACGGAGCCCCTTTATTTTAAAGGGATACAGAAATTAATTCAGGAAAAAGCCGGCGGAAGGATTGATATCGTTGATGTTCCTGTTGTTGACATATATGGAGAAGGATGTTCTACAGGAAAATTAATTGAAATAACCCAGCAAATTGTTAAGAGAGCAAAGATTAATTATTTAAATATTTGGGTTGTATTTGATAAAGATGATTTTGGTGATTTTGATCAGGCAATCGAAGAGGGGACAGAAAAGGGGTATAAGATTGCCTGGAGCAATCAGTCATTTGAGTATTGGATTTACTTACATTTTAATTACAATGATTCTGCACTTCACAGAGATGACTGGAAGAAAAAGCTGGATGAAATGTTTAAACTATATCATTTGGGGGAAGGAAGATATAAAAAAAATTATGAGAATATATACAACATGGTAAATGTTCATGATGGAGTGAATTGTGCCATAAAGAATGCAAAACGAAGAATGGAAGGATTTGATGAAAAACGGATGAAACCTTCTGCGTATGATCCGGGGACAACCGTATATAAATTGGTGGAAGAGTTTAAAAAATATCTGACAGACTAGAATGACTGAAGACTTGAAAATGCTGGCATTTGACACAACACATGTTTCGTGCTATGATGCTTTTTAGAATATAAATGAATAGATGATTGGAATATGGAGGAGGTGCTGAGGGCTCAGCATTTCTTCCATTTTTTCTTTGAATTTCAAACAAAGTTACAGATATACAAGGAGAAATGAGATGAATATTTTAACGGCAGAACATTTACATAAAGCCTATACAGCAGAGCGGATTTTGCTGGAGGATGCCGCGTTCAGCCTCCAGGAAGGAGAAAAGGTCGGAGTCATCGGAATCAATGGCATGGGAAAATCCACCTTGTTAAAGATTCTTGCCGGAGTAGAGGAAACAGATCAGGGCACAGTAATTATGGGAAACCATGTGAAACTTGCTTATCTGGAGCAGACCCCTGTACTAGAAGAGGCAGACAATGTTTTAAAAGCCGCTTTGAAGGGGCTGGATGCAGAGGATATGGTGCTTGCCAGTCAGGCAAAATCCATGCTTTGTGAGCTTGGATTTCGGGAAGTGGAGGATTCTGTCAAATATTTGTCAGGGGGGCAGAAAAAACGGATCGCCCTGGTGAATACGCTGCTGCAGCCGGTGGAGCTGCTGATTTTAGACGAGCCAACCAACCATTTGGATAACGAAATGTCTCAGTGGCTGGAAGATTACCTGGTACGGTTTAAAGGAACAGTTGTGATGGTAACCCATGACCGTTATTTTCTGGACCGGGTTGTGGACCGGATTGTAGAAGTAGAACACGGCGGGATATTCAGTTACCCTGGCAGCTACGCCGATTATGTAGCGCTGAAAATGCAGAAGCAGAATATAGAACTGGCCAGCGAGCGGAAACGGAAAACCATATTGAAAAAAGAACTGGCCTGGCTGGCGCGGGGAGCCAGGGCCCGGTCCACCAAACAGAAAGCGCATATTCAGCGGATTGAAGATATGCTTGCACAGGAAGGCCCCATAGAAGACAAACATATGGAATTATCTTCCGTATCTTCCAGAATGGGGAGAAAAACCATCGAACTTTCAGGGATTTGTAAATCTTATGGGGATCAGGTTTTGATTCGTGCATTCAGTTATATTTTTCTCAAAGGGGATCGAATTGGAATTGTAGGACCCAACGGATGCGGAAAATCGACCTTGCTGAACATGATTTTAGGCCGGACTGCACCGGACACAGGGACGGTTGAGATGGGTGAAACCATTAAAATTGGGTATTTTTCTCAGGACAATTCCCACATGGATGAATCCATGAAGGCCATTGCGTATGTCCGTGAGGAGGCGGAGTACATTAACACAGGCGACGGTAAAATCAGTGCGTCTATGTTGATGGAACGTTTTCTATTTGACGGCACGATGCAGTGGACGCCCATTGGAAAGTTGTCCGGCGGTGAGCGAAGAAGGCTGTATCTTCTCCGGGTGCTTATGGGAGCGCCTAATGTACTCCTATTAGATGAGCCAACCAATGATTTGGATATTAAAACATTGACAATTTTAGAAGATTATCTGGATCAGTTTGACGGCATTGTGATCATTGTTTCCCATGACCGCTATTTTCTGGAACGCCTGGTGAACAGGATGTTTGCCTTTGAACAGGATGGCCGCCTGCAGCAGTATGAGGGAGGTTATCTGGACTATATCAGGGTGAGAGAACAAAGGCAGCGTGCAGTGGCAGGAACAGAACATATTCAGAGATCCAGGAAAAAAACTGCAGATGCGCCAGGTAATGCGGCTGCTAAAGGGAAACCGAGATTTGGAGAAAAGAAAATAAAATTTACCTATAAAGAACAGCAGGAATATGATACTATAGAAGATGAGATAAATCAATTAGAAGAGAAACTGGAGCGGCTGGATATGGATATGGCAGCAAATGCTACCAATTCAGTGAAACTAGGAGAACTTATAAAGGAACAGGAGCAGGCAGAAGCCCTCCTTGAGGAGAAAATGGACCGGTGGGTATATTTGAATGACCTGGCGGAAAAAATAGCAGCACAGAAGGAAGGCAGGCAGTAGAGGAGGAGCCATGGCAAAAGAAAAGGAAATTAAGACAAACGCCATGCGGATTCTGGATAAAAAGAAGATAAGTTATGAAGTAATCCAATATGACTGTGAGGAGTTTGTGGATGGGATCCATACTGCAGAATTGACTGGGGCGCCAGTGGAACAGTCTTTTAAAACATTGGTGCTTCAGGGAAAGAGCAGGCAGCATTATGTGTTTGTGCTCCCAGTGAAGCAGGAAGTGCAGTTAAAGGAAGCGGCAAAGCTTGCTGGGGAGAAGTCTGTAGAAATGATTCCGGTGAAGGATATCACGAAAGTAACAGGTTATGTCAGGGGCGGCTGCAGTCCGCTGGGCATGAAGAAACAGTACCCAGTATTTTTACACAAGAAGTCATTAGACTATGATAAAATTTATATCAGCGGCGGAAGGATTGGAACGACTCTGTGTCTTGCAGTGCAGGATCTTATCAGTCTGTCGGATGCAGTAATCGGAGAATTTTAATGTAGAAATTTTAATAGAATTTCCAATTTGTAATTGGGAAAGGGGAAATGATATGGCATATCAGATTATTACAGACGGTTCCTGTGATCTGGGACAGGAAATTCCGCAGAAAACCGGATTAAAGGTGGTGCCTTTTTATGTAACCTTTGATGGAGAGAATTATAAGAAGGAAATGGAAGAGATTAGTGTCAGGGATTTTTACCAGGAGATGGTGGATCATCCAGATCAATTTCCAAAGTCTTCTCTGCCGTCCGTACAGGATTATGTGGAAGCATTTACGCCCTATGCCAGAGAAGGAACAGATATTCTCTGTCTATGTATTACTACGAAATTCAGCGGTTCTTATAATTCAGCAAAGACGGCGGCAGAACTTCTTGCTGAAGATTTTCCGACCGTGAAAATTGAAGTGGTGGACACCATGGTTAATACCGTTCTGCAGGGAATTTTAGTACTGGAAACTGTGCGGATGCAGCAGGCTGGATTGTCTTTTCAGGAGACACTTGAAGGAATTGAACGTATAAAATCCACGGGGAGGATTATTTTTACGGTAGGTAATTATGAATATCTGATTCATGGTGGAAGAATCGGCAAAGTCATGGGTACTGCCGCTTCCACGCTGGGAATTAAACCGCTGATTATGCTGCGCGAGGGAGAGATTTTCCCTACTGGAATATCCAGAAGCCGGAAAAAAGCAATGAAGCGTTTGATTGAGCAGACCCGTGAGCATTTTGCAAAAATCAAAGAATCCCCGGATGATTATCAGATTGTGGTGGGGTATGGCTATGATTATCAGGAGGCAGAGGCCTTTCGGGATGAGCTTCTTGCATCCTTAAAAACTTATTCAAAGTACCAGAACATTGATATTTTTCAGATTGGCGCAACCATCGGGGTTCATACAGGTCCTTACCCTATTGGGCTGGGCCTGATTCGAAAATACGATAAGGGATGAAAAGAGGAATAAGACATGCAGATAATAATTGTGGGCTGCGGGAATGTGGGAGCAACCCTGACCGAGCAGTTAAGTAAGGAAGGACATAATATTACAGCCATTGATATTGACAGTCACCGGGTGGAGACAGTGGCAAACCAGTTTGATGTGATGGGGATTGTGGGAAATGGAGCCAGTTTTTCTGTTCAAAATGAGGCGGGGATTGGAGAAGCGGACTTGATGATTGCAGTGACCGCGTCAGATGAACTGAATATGCTGTCCTGCCTGATAGCAAAAAAAGCCGGAGGATGCAGCACCATAGCCAGAGTGCGGAATCCAATTTATAATAAGGAGATTGCATTTATCAAAGAGGAACTGGGATTATCCATGGTAATTAATCCAGAATATGCAGCGGCATGTGAGATTGCCCGTCTGCTGAAATTTCCTTCTGCAATCAAAGTTGATACCTTTGCCAAGGGGCGTGTGGAGCTTTTGAAATGCAAAATTAACGAGGGCTCTGTGCTTCATGGACGCCCCCTGACTTATTTATCCAGCGGACTTCACTGTGAAGTATTGATCTGTACCGTGCAGCGGGGGGGGGAGGTGTTTATCCCAGATGGAAATTTTGAACTTCAAGAGAAAGATGTTATTTCTGTGGTGGCTTCTTCCAGAAAAGCAAATGATTTTTTTAAGAAGATTGGGATGACCACCAACCGGATTAAAACCTGCATGATTATAGGAGGAGGAGAAACCACTTATTATCTGGCGAAACAGCTTCTGCCTATGGGCATTGGAATTAAAATTATAGAGCAGAGCAAGGAACGGTGCAATGAACTCAGCGAGCTGCTGCCCCAGGCCATGATTATCCATGGGGATGGGACGGAGCGGAATCTGCTCCAGGAGGAGGGGCTTCCCAAAGTGCATTCTTTTGTCTCCTGGACCAGCATGGATGAGGAAAATATTATGCTGAGCCTTTATGCCAAGAGCAGTTCCAAGGCGAAGACTATCACGAAAGTACATAGGATTGATTATGATAAAATTATAGACAGCCTGGATTTGGGCAGTGTGCTTTATCCCAAAAACATTACTGCGGAATATATCCTGCAGTATGTCCGTGCTATGCAGAATTCCATTGGCAGTAATGTGGAAACCTTGTACCAGATTATTGAAAATAAGGTGGAGGCATTGGAATTCCGGGTGAATGAACAATCAGAACTGATTGGCGTTCCATTAAAGGAACTGCGGTTAAAAGATAATCTGCTGATTGCCTGTATCAATCGTAAGGGGATTGTTATTACTCCGGGAGGCCAGGATTCCATACAGATGGGAGATACGGTGGTGGTTGTAACTACCAATCAGGGATTTAATGATTTGAAGGATATTTTACGGTAAGAGAGGAAGAAAAAGCCATGAATTATTCAATTATCAGATACATTCTTTGCCGTGTTCTGGAGTTTCAGGCTATGTTTTTGGCGCTGCCCTGTCTTGTGGCAGTTATTTACGGAGAGAAGGAAGGATTTGCATATTTTGCAGTGCTTTTTGGCTGCCTGGCCCTTGGGGCGGCAGGAAAGCTAAAGAAGCCAAAGAGTACAGTGTTTTATGCCAGGGAAGGATTTGTGGCCGTTTCCCTGAGCTGGATTGTTCTAAGTATCACAGGGGCGCTGCCGCTTTTTTTATCAGGAGAATTTTCCAGCTATACGGATGCATTGTTTGAGACAATTTCCGGCCTTACCACTACTGGGGCAAGTATTCTGACAGATGTGGAAGCACTGTCGAACTGCAATTTGTTCTGGCGAAGCTTTACCCACTGGATTGGAGGGATGGGGGTGCTTGTGCTGATTCTTGCCATTCTTCCTCTTGCCGGAGGTTATAATATGTATCTGATGCGGGCTGAGAGTCCGGGACCGACGGTTGGAAAGCTGGTTCCAAGAGTAAAGCACACCGCGCGCATTTTATATGAAATGTATATTTTCATGACAGTGCTTCAAATCATACTGCTTCTTATTACAGGAATGTCTCTTTTTGAGTCCATGACCTTGTCATTTGGCACGGCGGGTACGGGAGGATTTGGAGTTTTGAACAGCAGCATTGGAAGTTATTCTATTGCTTCTCAGGCAGTGATTACCATATTTATGATTTTGTTCGGCATCAATTTTAATGTGTATTATCTACTCTGGGTGAGAAAACCCATGCAGGCATTCCGGCACGAGGAAATGCGCTGTTACCTGGGAATTATTCTTACGGCTGTTTTACTGATTACAATCAATATCCAGGGCGGCTTCCGCTCCCTTTTGGAAGCGTTCCACCATGCGGCGTTTCAGGTGGCGTCTATCATTACCACTACGGGATATTCCACTGTAGATTTTGACCTCTGGCCGGAGTTTTCCAAATTTATTCTGGTTATGCTGATGCTTGTGGGCGCCTGCGCGGGCAGTACCGGAGGCGGAATTAAGGTATCCCGGGTAGTAATTATGTTAAAGCTTGTAAAAAATGAGCTTTCCTATCTGATTCATCCTAAGCGGGTACGGCAGATCCATTTTGAACAGCATGTGGTGAATAAGGATGTTCTGCGATCTATTTCCGTATTTTTTATAGCCTATGCTGTGATTTATGGAATTTCGGCGCTGCTTATCACTCTGGACAACCTGGATTTTACAACAAATTTTACAGCTGTGGCGGCCACATTGAATAATATAGGTCCGGGGTTGAGCCAGGTGGGACCCGCCATGAATTTTTCCGTGTTCTCCCAGCCTGCAAAATATGTCCTGATGTTCGACATGCTTGCCGGGCGTCTGGAATTGTTCCCACTGCTGCTTTTGTTTACGCCTTCTACTTGGAAACGGTCGTAAGAAGGACTATATGACTCCGGCAGTTAAAACTGTCTATATAGAACGGCTGGAGTCATATGCACAGAATGGAAAGGAAGTGTTTGATATGCGCAGGATGGAATTTAAGATGGAACGGACGGGGCTGTTAAAGGAGGGCGATATTCTTCCGGTAACGGAAGGAAAACTGCCTTCCTCTTATTATTATACACTGGGTAAGGCGTATGCCATGTCTGCAAATTATTCTTTTTCGGAGCGTCTGAAATCGAAAGAGGGAAGGGTGGCAGAAATCCATGAGACTCCCAAAGGATTTTTTGTGACGGTGGAATTTGAGGAATAAAACGAATGCGGTAACAGCCGATTCGAACGGCTCGGCAGAGAAATGAATGAGATAGGATTTTATAATGAGAAAAAGCAGGACGCCAAGAGAATTTTATAAATTATTTTCCAGCAGATATCTGGAATATTATCAACAGATCTTACTGGCATTGTATGAGGAATCCAGCCAGTCTTACTCACTGCTGGGGCTGACAGAAGAGGAATGCCAGGAAATCATACGTGAAAAAGCGGCAGTATTTTCTATGGACTGGAGCCGGGAACAGATGGAAGGCGAGGGGGAATTGCCGGCCAGGGCGGATATGCCTTCTGTTATGCTGCGCCGTCTGATAGACTGGGGCTGGCTTCGGAAGGACTATGATGAAACATTGAATCAATATGTGCTGTCTTTCCCAGACTACAGTCAGATGTTTGTAGATGTATTTAAGCGTTTGTTTGCTGAGGACAGCAGCATGGAACGCGGAAGTATGCTTGCTCTCTACAGTCATCTGTTTACTTATTACTCTAAGGAAGAAAAAAACAATGAGATACTGAAAAGCGCTTTACAGACCTCCAAATCCCTCCAGCAGATGCTGGCGGAACTGCAGGAAGGCATCCGGGAATATTTTAATGAACTTTCAAAAGAGAATACATTTCTTGGCATCCAGCAGGTGCTGGTAAATGAAATCAATAACAGTGACAGTCAGAAATATGCAATCTTGACTACCACAGATAGTTTTTACCGATACAAAGAAGAAGTAAAAGAATTGATAGACCACAACATGGATGAAAATGAAAAGAAGAAGCAGGAGCTTGTGGAACGGAGTGCAACACTTGAGAAAGAATCTCCTGCCTGGCAGTGCAATGAACGCGCGGTCAGTGTCTGCAGGGAAGCAATGGAACTGTTGTTTCAAATTAATCGTGAATTTGATGGAATTGAGAGAAGATACAACAAACTGATTGACCAGAAGCGGGTGTTTGCGAAACGTGCAGCAGCCCGTATCCGCTATCTTTTAATGGAAGGAGATACAGAAGAAGACCGGACAAAAGTTTTGGTGAAACTTTTGAATGGCAGCAGCCGGAGGAATGAAATCCTGGAAGAGATTTCTGCCAGGTTTGGTATGAGCAAAAGAGCCCAGGTGATAAAAGATAAAAGTTTTGCCCGCCCCAGATCTTCGGCGAAGCGGGAATTTCAGCCTCAAGCTATTGAAAAACCGGGCAGGTCAACAGAAAAATTCGGGGATTATGTGGTAAAACCACTTTATACCCAGGCAGACATCCGCAAATTCAGGGAGGAAAATGAAAAAGACGGGATGTTTGAGGTTACAGAGCAGACAGTGCAAAACGTAGAAGATTTAGAGAAACTGCTGCTTGTATGGCAGGAAGCTGTGGAGAGTCCAGATACTGTGGTGGATGTGAAAGCAGACGAAGATTTCAGGAATGTCCAGGGATTCCGGTATTCTGGCTTTTCCATTAAGAGGAGAGAAGAAAATGGTTGAATATATGGAAAGATTGTCTGTAACAGAGGCAGAAAAGCTGCAAAAGACCATAGCAAACTTGTTTCGCCAGACTTGTATTTTACAGGAAAAATTTGACCCTGTGACACTGGTTCCCAGTGATAATGAACAGTATGAAATCTGTGTAAAACACAGAAATTTTATTGAAAATTATTTAGAAGTAATGGGCTGTGAGCTGGTGCACGACGGACAGGAGCATATTTTCCGCCTGACTGGAGAAGGTGCAGAGGCAGAAACTGTTTCAAAGACTTCCACCATATTGATTCTTTTGGTGAAAATGATATACAGAGATAAAATTATGGGGGAAGGGCTGGCCGCCACAGTCACCTGTCTGGAAGAAATTAGAGAGTACGGCAAAAGCACCAGCCTTTTGAACCAAAAACTGTCAGAATCAGAATGGAAGGAAGCTTTGAGCCTCATGAAAAAGCATCAGATGATTGAATATCCAGGCGCACTTAAGGAATTAGAGGATCAAACACCGATTTATATTTACAGCACCATCAATTTATACTGCAGCCAGGCTATGGTCAATGAATTGCTGGAACTGTTCAAAGAGGAGAATGCTGCGGATGAAACAGAGGAAGAAAATTTTTACAAAGATGCTGCTGAACAACTGGGGAGGGATTGACCATCAGATTCTTTATTTTCATGAATATGTGAATCTATTCAGCGGAAAAAGCGGGTCTGGGAAGTCAACGGTTATGGATGCCTTGCAGGTTGTGCTCTACGGCAGTATACGGAATGATTTTTTGAATAAGGCAGCGGACGATACCAGGAATAAAAGAAGTGTTTTGAGTTATCTAAGAGGGGAGCAAAAAGACGGTACGGCAAATCGGGGACAGCAGGATTTCTGTTCTCAGATTGTGCTGGAAATTCAGGATACAGGCAGCCAGGAAAAGGTGTGCCTTGGAACGTTGTTTGAAGTGGCAAAAGGGGATCAGGAGGTGAATAAATGCTGGTTCTTCAGCCATACGGGAGAACTTCCCATGGATGCTTACCTGTCTGACAAGGGGATTCCATATACATACAAGAAGCTGCAGAGCCTTATCCAGGAGCGGAGCAGGGAAAAAAGCGGAAGCGCCAGGGGAAACCTGAATCGCATCTACCCAACCCAGGAAGCGTATTTAAATGCAGTAAACGATGTGATCTTTGGCTATATTGACGCCGGCCGTTTTAAGGTGATGGAGAAAAGCGCCATTGCCCTGCGTATGACAAATGGCACGGGGCAGTTTATCAAGGACTATATGTTTCCCCGGAGTAAAGAAGATACCATTGCAGCCATCAGCGATCAGCTTGCGGCATATCGTGAAATCAAAGAACAGGTGGAAGAGCTGGAACAGGAAATCCATTTGTTAGAAGAAATTCGGCATCATGACTGCGCACTTAAGCAGGCGCGGGAAGGCCAGACAGAGGCGGAGTCCGCTTTGAGAATCCTGGAGATTGAGGATAAGAAGGCTCATTTATCGGCAAAAGAAGAAGAGCTGAGAGATGTTCTAAAGCGATTGAAAGCTTTTGAGAATCGGGAAGAGGAACTGAAAAGCAAATTAGAAGGAAGAAGGCAGGAGCTTGCCAACACGCAGGCAGAGCTGATTGCCAGTGACTTTGGGAGAAAAAAGGAGCGAAGGGGCCAATTGGAGGAAACTCTGCAGTTGTGCAGTTATGAGGCCGCAGACTGGCAGGCTTTGGCAAAACGGCTGAGACAATGGGATGACACGGAAGGAGTGAGTGAATATATTAATAATTCTGTTCGAAACCTGTTGGAAGAGGTATGGAGCGGGACAATTACTGAAGAAAATACTGAAAAACTAAAACAGGGATTGGAAGCTTCCTATGGTTCCATTCAGGATGAAATACACGAATTAGAAGAAGAACTCAGGAACGTAACAAAAGGATATCAGGAGAAAAGTGAAATTCTGGAAGATTTAAGGAAAGATAAAAAGCACTATAGAAAAGAACTAAAGGAGGTAAGAAGAAAAATAAAGGAAGCATTATCAGACCGGTACGGGCGTACGATCCATGTGGAAGTTCTGGCAGATCTTTTTGATATTACCGATGAAGAATGGCGAAATGCCATTGAAGGCCGCATGGGGAGAATGAAATTCGGCTTGGTGGTGGACCCCCGCTATGCATTGGAAGCGGCAGAGATTTTCCGTAAAATCAGGAGAAAAGAATATGAGTCTGTAGATTTCATTAATACTGACGCCATTGTAAAGGATGCGCCCCAGGCGCTGCCGGGTACTTTGTATGACGCCGTAAATACAGAGATTCCTTTTGTGGATTTCTGTCTGAAACGCTACCTCGGCAATATCAGAAAATGCAGTTCTGTTCAGGAACTGCAGCAGGTACAGCAGGGGGTCACAAAGGATTGCTATTCTTACAGCAATTATATGTTCCGCCATTTAAGAGAACAGGATTATAGGTATCAGAGCATTGGAAGGAAGATTTCCCTTAAGCAGCTCCAGCGGCTGGAGGATGAGACATATAAACTGAATGAGCAGATGATTTCTTTGGAACAGAATCTCTCTGTCCTGAGACAGGCGGATGGTTTTGAGCGGCTTAAAAATTATGAATATGATAAGCTTTCCAGACTTTCCAATGCCGCATTCCGCATGGAAAAATATCAGCAGGAGCTGGACAGGCTGCAGAAGGAAATCTGTGAACTGGAAGAGGGGACGCTGACTGCAGGGCTTAAGGAACAGGAACGTATCTTAAAGGCAGAGGTGGAAAAGCTGGAGGAGGAGAGAGAGCGGCTTCAAAAGGACAGTCTGTACTGGTCTTCGATAAAGGGAGAGCTGGATAAGGAACTGCAGGAACGAAGAGCAGCGCTGGAGAAACTGCAGCAGGGATTTATGCCGGAACAGACACTGCTTGAACAGGTTTCCAAGGTGATAAACCAGGGTCAGGTTTCCCGGTATAAAAAAGAACAGACGGAGCAATTGGAGCGTCTTTTGGAAGCAGAAGCAGCCGAAGAAGCAGCCCGGGGAAGTGCAAGAATGCAGTTTATTAAGGCGTTTCCCAGTTATGATTTCAGTGGTATGGAAAAGGAAAATACCCGTTATGATGAATTGTTAAAGAGCTGCCGGAACAATTTTGAGCCAAAGTATAAGGTGGAATTTGAGAAGCAGTATGGTCTGATTTACCGGATGCTCAGGGAAAATGTGATTGCTGCGATTCATGGAGAAATTAAGGCGGCAAAGCGGCACCGCCGTGACATTAACAATATGCTGGCAAAAATCAGGTTTTCGGATAGTATTTACCAGATTGACATTCTTCCAACAGAGGATGAAAATCAGCAGTTTTATGAAATGCTGACAGCGCCGGAATTAGATACGAAGGGAATGGATCACAGCATGGAGGGACAAATCAGCCTGGGAGAAGATGTATTTTACCAGAAATATGAACAGCAGATCCGCAGGCTTACCGAGAAGTTTATGCCGCCCCGCCAGTCGGATCCGGCATCCAGGGCAGGGCACAGGAAAGATATGGCGAAATATGCGGATTACCGGACATATTTGAAATTCAGCATGTATGAGCAGGCCGTGGATGAGACGGGAACGATAAGAAAAAACTATGTGGACGACATGGCAGGCCGCGATTCCGGGGGAGAAGGCCAGAACCCAAAATATGTTGCGCTGTTTGCCGGGTTTGCCATGTTGTACATGCAGCAGGGAAGCCCTGAGCCTAAAATTCGTCTGGTAATGCTTGACGAGGCATTTTCTAAGATGGATAAAGAACGCAGTGAGGTGTGCCTTCGCTATGCCAGGCAGCTAGATCTGCAATTGATTGTCTGCGTGCCGGATGAAAGGCTTCCGTCCCTGGTGAGAAATGTGGACTGTGTCTATGCCTTTTGCAGGAAAAATAACCGGATTTCCATGATTCATATTGATAAAGGGCAGTATATTGAGATGATGGAAGGAATGTAATGGTATGTCATTAAGAAGCGACGCAGATAAGATTATTGCAGAAACTATCCAGGCGGTTCTGCCTGATTAGGCAGTGCAGCAGAATGTCTGGATATAGAAACTCCAAAAGAATTATGGAATGTGGAGACAAGAATTACTGGAAGCGTAAGAACTTTATGCCAGGCAGCGGCAGGTCCTGTGAACGATTGGGATACCACACTGTCATTTTAACAGATCAGCTTGCATGTGAGGCAAGAGAGGCAGGTTCTTTTCTGGCATCCATTGCCAGAAGCCATGCTAATTCCCAAAAGAGCCTGGCATTTATTGCGGGAGGAGAGACTGTTGTGCGTGTAATTGGGTCTGGCAAAGGCGGACGAAACCAGGAATTAGCCCTTGCAGCGGCGCCTGGAATTTCCGGCCTTGCAGGCACGGCGGTATTCAGCCTGGGCAGCGACGGAACAGACGGACCCACAGACGCGGCGGGAGGTTTTTGCGACGGCAGTACAAAAAAGCGCCTGAAAGAGCAGAACATTGATATTTATGAATTATTGAAAGCAAATGATGCTTACCATGCGTTAAAGAACTGCGGCGGCCTGATTGTGACAGGTCCTACCGGGACAAATGTCAATGATCTTGCAGTAGTATTGATTGCAAGATAAAATTCCATGAAGTTCAGAAAAAAGCAGAAGCCGCACTCTGAATCAGAATGCAGCTTCTTATATAAGTAGGGGGAGAATAAGCGATACTTATTCCAAAATGCATTATAGCTTTACAACATGAAAAAGTCAATAAAAAAGATTTTGTTATATAAATTGACAGTTTGAATTATTTAATCTGTAATGTAATATTGCGCAAATCAGGAGAGAAATATAAATGTTTTGTGGTTATTATGCATATAATAGCCAAGGGAAGCAGCCTGTTTTCCCAAAATAATTCTTTTATGGGAAAAGTTTCTTGTGATTTTCTTGTGAAAAACAGAGAAACTTTGTTACAGTTTATAAAAACGGGGCTTCCGCTGCTGAAAAACGGTATAATATTGGAAACCGCATCTGGCCAGAATGCCGGGGACTTTTCCGAAATCGTATGCCGTATGCATAGGGGTATGGGCGTCGGCGCCTATGGTAATAATTTCACCGCCCAGTGCACGGTAACGTTTCAAAATGGCTTCTGTGGGATTGGGATGCCCCAGACCGTATTTAAATCCACCGGTGTTGAGTTCTATGCCTTTTCCTTTTTGAATTAACGTCCGGAGAATTTCTTCCAGCACATCCGCAAATTTTTCATAAGTATAATATTGATTTTTATTTGGGCCGTACCGTACGATATAGTCCAGATGGCCGTAGACGTCAAAACAGTCAAAAAGTGACAGGTTTTCCAGGATGGATTCAAAGTATTCCCGATATGCTTCGTCTTCTATTTTACCCATAAAGTATTCGGGATAATAAGGGTCCTCCCCGTTTACCATATGGGAGGAGCCGATTACAAAATCAAAGGGATAACCGGCGACAATTTCAGGGAGCCGTTCCTGCAAAAAAGGTTGAAGCCCGACTTCCACGCCAATCTGTATAGGAAATGTATCCTGGAATTGTGTTTTTAATCCGTTCAGCTCTGCAAAGTATGCTGGAAGGTCCAGGGGCAGGCTGTCAGTTTCGCTGTCTAAAGACAAAAGATCCAGGTGATCAGTAAAACAAATTCCGTCAACGCCTGCCCGGATTGACGCATGTATCATTTCCAGGCTGTCAGCTTCGCTGTCCACGGAAAAATGTGTGTGCATATGTGTGTCCCAGAGCATAGTGAAACCTCCTTTTTATCTGAAAATACGGTTCCATAATAAACCAGACGGATGGCGTTGTCAAAAGGAAAGTGAAAATAATAACAAAGTTGAAAAAGCCCCTTGAATTTTTTAACGATATTAGTTAGAATATAACTAGATTGGGTAATATATCCAAAGTAATAAAAATTCATTCAAAATTAGGAGGAATTATCATGTCAGTAAGAGTAGCAATTAATGGTTTCGGCCGTATCGGACGTTTGGCATTCAGACAGATGTTTGGTGCAGAAGGATACGAAGTAGTAGCAATCAATGACTTAACAAGCCCTAAAATGTTAGCGCATTTGTTGAAGTATGATTCATCCCAGGGTAAATATGAATTGGCGGACAAGGTATCTGCTGGAGAAGATTCTATTACCGTTGATGGAAAAGAAATCAAAATATATGCGTTCCCGGATGCAAATAACTGCCCATGGGGAGAACTGAAAGTAGACGTTGTTCTTGAGTGTTCAGGATTCTATACCTCTAAGGATAAGGCGCAGGCTCATATCAATGCAGGTGCACGCAAGGTTGTAATCTCTGCTCCGGCAGGAAATGACCTTCCAACTATTGTTTTCAATACAAACCATACAACATTGAAGGCAGAAGATACTATTATCTCTGCGGCTTCCTGTACAACCAACTGCTTAGCTCCTATGGCTGATGCTTTGAATAAATATGCAGCTATCCAGTCTGGTATTATGTGCACCATCCATGCTTACACAGGTGATCAGATGACATTAGACGGACCTCAGAGAAAAGGCGATCTGAGAAGATCCCGCGCAGCAGCAGTGAATATTGTTCCAAACAGCACAGGCGCAGCAAAAGCTATCGGTCTGGTTATTCCAGAATTAAATGGCAAGCTCATCGGTTCTGCACAGCGTGTACCGACTCCTACAGGTTCTACCACTATCTTAACTGCAGTTGTGAAAGGTGCAGATGTAACTGTTGATGGTATTAATGCAGCAATGAAGGCAGCAGCAAACGAGTCCTTTGGCTACAATGAGGATGAGATCGTTTCTTCTGACATCGTAGGAATGAGATTTGGTTCTCTGTTTGATTCTACTCAGACTATGGTTTCTAAGGTTTCTGATGATTTATATGAAGTACAAGTTGTTTCCTGGTATGATAATGAGAACAGTTACACCAGCCAGATGGTTCGTACGATCAAATATTTCAGTGAATTAGCATAATTTTTCGAGTAAAGAGAAGACTCAGGTAAGGGTCCGGTCTATCAAGGACCGGGCTCTTTTTTAAAATTCAGGAGGTAAACAATATGTCTTTAAATAAAGTTTCTGTAGATGATATTAATGTAAGTGGAAAACGCGTACTTTGCAGATGTGATTTTAACGTACCTTTGAAAGATGGCAAAATTACAGATGAGAACCGTCTGGTGGCAGCTCTGCCTACCATTAAGAAATTAGTGGCTGACGGTGGAAAAGTAATTCTCTGTTCTCATCTCGGCAAACCTAAGGGAGAGCCGAAACCAGAATTATCTCTGGCTCCGGTTGCAGCAAGATTGACAGAGCTGTTAGGCCAGGAAGTAAAATTTGCAGCAGATCCAGAGGTAGTGGGACCTAATGCAAAGGCAGCAGTGGAAGCTATGAAGGACGGCGATATCGTATTATTAGAAAATACACGTTACAGGACAGAAGAGACGAAAAATGGAGAAGCATTCTCTAAAGATTTGGCTTCTCTCTGCGATATTTTTGTAAATGATGCATTTGGAACGGCACACAGGGCGCACTGCTCTAATGTAGGCGTTTCTGAATTAGTGGAGACAGCGGCAGTTGGTTACTTAATGCAGAAGGAAATTGATTTCCTTGGAAATGCGGTAGAAAATCCAGTAAGACCTTTTGTTGCAATCTTAGGCGGGGCAAAAGTTGCAGATAAGCTGAATGTTATTTCTAACTTGTTAGAGAAATGTGATACCCTGATTATTGGCGGCGGCATGGCTTATACATTCTTAAAAGCACAGGGAAATGAAATCGGAAAATCCCTGGTGGATGATACGAAACTGGATTATTGTAAAGAAATGCTGGAGAAGGCAGAAAAGCTTGGCAAGAAACTGCTTCTGCCTATTGATTCTGCAACCATTACCGATTTCCCCAATCCTATTGACGCGCCGGTGGAAGTGGAAGTATATGATTCCGATAAGATGCCTGCAGACCGTGAAGGATGCGATATTGGACCAAAAACATCAGAAATGTTCGCAGAAGCTGTTAAATCAGCTAAGACTGTGGTTTGGAACGGACCAATGGGTGTGTTTGAGAATCCTACACTTGCAGCAGGAACCATTGCAGTTGCAAAGGCCCTGGCAGAGACAGATGCAACTACGATTATCGGCGGCGGAGATTCTGCGGCAGCAGTAAACCAGTTGGGCTTTGGAGATAAAATGAGCCATATTTCCACTGGCGGAGGAGCTTCTCTTGAATTCTTAGAAGGCAAAGAACTTCCTGGAGTTGCAGCAGCAACTAATAAATAGGCAAAAAACCAGAAAATTATGAGATAAGAAAACGAGGATAAATATTATGGCAAGAAAGAAAATTATTGCAGGAAATTGGAAGATGAATAAAACCCCCAGCCAGGCAGTTGCATTAATTAATGAATTGAAGCCGTTGGTTGCAAATGATGAGGTTGATGTGGTATTCTGTGTTCCTTCTATTGATATCATTCCTGCAATGGAAGCGGCAAAAGGTTCCAATATTAACATTGGTGCAGAAAATATGTATTTTGAAGAGAGCGGCGCATATACGGGTGAAATTGCGCCTGATATGCTGACAGATGCAGGAGTGAAATATGTGGTTTTAGGACATTCTGAAAGAAGAGAGTATTTTGCAGAGACAGATGAAACTGTAAATAAGAAGGTTTTGAAAGCATTTGAGCATGGTATTACACCCATTATCTGCTGTGGAGAATCTTTGACACAGAGAAAACAGGGGATTTATATTGATTGGATTCGTATGCAGATTAAAATTGCATTCCAGAATGTTTCAGCAGAACAGGCAAAAACAGCAGTGATTGCATATGAACCAATTTGGGCAATTGGAACAGGAGAGACAGCTACCTCTGATCAGGCAGAGGAGGTATGTGCAGCAATCCGTGCCTGCATTAAAGAAGTATATGATGAAGCCACAGCGGAGTCTATCCGTATTCAGTATGGCGGTTCTGTAAATGCAGGAAATGCATCAGAACTGTTTTCTAAACCTGATATAGACGGAGGATTAGTTGGCGGAGCTTCTCTTAAGGCTGATTTTGGCAAGATTGTAAATTATAATAAGTAAGTTTGACAGGTTTTGAATGGGGTGCCAAAAGTGTTTTCTGCACTGTATTCATATCATTCTTGTTGCGTCAGAAAGGATAATATATGATATAAAGTGGTGTGATGAGGTCTTTTGGCATCCTGTTATGATAAAAATTGACGTATTTATTTGGATATTTACGGAAATTTAGGGCAAAATGGCAAAATAGAAAAAAGTGTAAAAAATTATTGACATTTGGACAAGTATCACGTATAATATGTATTGCGTCATGAGTGAATGCATGAATTGCTCTTCGGGGTGTGGCTCAGCTTGGCTAGAGCGCCTGGTTTGGGACCAGGAGGTCGCAGGTTCGAATCCTGTCACCCCGACTATGTTATGCGGGTGTAGTTCAATGGTAGAACACCAGCCTTCCAAGCTGGATACGTGGGTTCGATTCCCATCACCCGCTTTCATGTAGCACTTAGCGAGGTATCTTCAAGTACGAAGAGAAAGCATATTTGAGTGTACATGGTTTGGCAATACGTGTTCGTAGCTCAGTTGGATAGAGCAACGGCCTTCTAAGCCGTGGGTCGGGGGTTCGAATCCCTTCGAGCACATTTTCTCTAGAAATGAGAATAGTTACAGGGTATGTTCCTGATTTATGGTGGGTATAGCGCAGTTGGTTAGCGCGCCAGATTGTGGCTCTGGAGGCCCAGGGTTCGAATCCCTGTATCCACCTTATGTGATGATATTAGTTTGTTGTACATCACAGGCGGGATATTTGTCTAGGCATCACCGCACATGATTATTGGGCTATCGCCAAGCGGTAAGGCACAGGACTTTGACTCCTGCATTCGCTGGTTCAAATCCAGCTAGCCCAGTTATATATGGGATATTAGCTCAGTCGGTAGAGCACTTGACTTTTAATCAAGTTGTCCGGGGTTCGAATCCCCGATGTCTCATGAATTGGAAAGTCCCGGAAAGCTAGGAAATATACGGCTTCCGAGACTTTTTGTATGTATAGAAATGTATCAAAACATTTGAAAAAGCTTATAGCAAAGATATAGCAGAAGACGGTTTTATAGCAAAATTATAGCAGGTTATAGCGCAATGGCTTTGTCTAATTTTTCTTTTACAGTTTCTTTCTGTTCATCCAGATGGGCGTATACTTCCATAATCATTTTAAGATCTGAGTGTCTCATAAGTTCCACGGCTTTTTTCTGGCTGATGCCGGAATAGTAGAGCATGGTACAGTAGTTATGGCGGAAAATATGTGCAGTAAGCCCGCTGATGGACTGGGCAGCTATCAGTTTTTCCTTGTCAGAGGTAACTGCGTCATTCATTTTCTTAATGACTCTGTCCCACATTTTCACATACTGCGTTTTTGAGAGCGTTTCTGCGTTTTCCCGGAAAAAAGTATCGACTGATTTCACTGTTTTCCGCCTACGCATAAAATTTGGTTTTTGGAAGGTCGTCCCCGATACGCCGCCACCTTACCTTTTCTCACAGCTTCTGTGGCTTTGTTCCAATTTTCTGTTATAATTATAGAGTAGCTTCAAGATGGTGTCTGTCATCTGCTTTTGGGAGTAACCTTTTGGGAAGAATTCCCGTAAATCCTGCATTTTAAAGCTGATACGATCGGTCTGGTTTGCTTTGCTTTTTCATACATGGAATCTTGTAGATGTTCTATTAATATGCTAAATTGAACGCAACAGCGAATGGGAAGTTGTACTGGGAGAAATAAAATTATTTTGGCAATAGATAATAATGGGTATAAAAAGATTTAATATTTAAGTTCATTATGATTCAAATAACAGAAAATTTATTGTTGTCATGTTTAAGTTCTTTCTAGTTTTTGCTTTGTTCGAAAATAGAATGGACAGGAAAAATGAATAACATACGTGTTTGTGCAAGGGGGATTGTAGAAGGGGAAGTTATTTTTGCATAAATCCAATGCAGCGTTTAACATTTCAACGGAGCGTTTCTTGAATATGGTGTTTCTCATGATATTATAAAACCGGAAAGAAGGTGAAAATATTGAACACTAAAAAGCAGGCAGCCTAATTGGGGCTATCAGGAAGAACAAAATCTACGCAGCAGGATTTAGCGAATGAATTGGGAGTATCAAGTGCAGTTATTTCAAAATGGGAACGAGGTATCGGATTTCCAGATGTATCTCTTATTGAACCATTAGCTGCATCCCTGGGGATTACCATAGCAGAATTATTCAAAGGCGAAAGAACAGAAAACAGCGTTGATAACGAATATGAAAGTCTGTTGTCAGATGTTGTAAAAGTATCAGCCAATGAAATAACCAAGAAGAAAAAACAACGAATTGGATGATTGCTATTACTGTTGCTGTTCTTTATTTGATGATTTCTGTAATATCACACAAGTGGGAAATAACCTGGGTGGTCTGGATTGTATATTGTTTTTATCGGATTTTCACTGAATATATCTATAAAAAATATTAGCAATCTACAGAAACGTAAGAAACGGAGGAAAAAATGGTTGATTATTCACAATTTGAGGCAAGTGTAAAATCCGGCATCCATGCAGATGTGAGCCGGATACGGCAGAAGGATGAAATAATAAAAGCCGTCGTCAAAAAGCGGAGAAGTTCCGCGATAATCTGTGTGTGCTTCCTGTGCATGGCAGGAATTTCTTTGTTTAAAAGCTGGATTCCCGCCGTTATCTGTCTTCTTCTTGCATTGCTTTTCCTATGGCGGGCTGTTGGAAAATTTTCTGACGAATATTTACGGGAAATGTACGAGGAGGGGCTTTTGGTTCCCAGTATGATCGTGAAAACGGAACCCCTTACCATCATGGCAATCGCAAACATGACCGCGCGGGATGGTGCGGCAACCGTAAATGGGTGCTACTGTCTGGAGGTGAAAGAGCTTGACGGGGCGCAAAAAATTCTATTTGAAAAAATCCCCTGCTCCTGTTTTTTCTGCTATGAGGGCGGCGATTACCATTCTTCCTTCCAGCCACATCCTCTCTATTGGGGAACGGCAGATCAGCAGTCTATTCAAGAAGCGTTAAGACAGGTGGAGGAGGACAACAAAGAAAATGCCAGAGATGAATGGGAAGTGATCAAGGAGGTTGCGCGGCAGTTCCCTGATTTGGGAAACGGGAACTTGATTTTGTTAGATGAAAATTATGTTCCCTTCGGGAAAAAGAACTACATGGACAGCAACTATAAGCCCCTGAATGAGGAAGCTGCCTCCAAGTAATATGTTCCATTTAGGGAAACGCTGATGAAAGCGTTTCCTGCGCCGCAAATTCTGGATTGTTTAGGCAGGTGAAAAAATGGAGAATTGGAGAGAACTTTTGAAAGATAAGCCTGTGAAATACTGGATTTGATGTTCAGTTCGATAACTTCAAATCCGGCGGTAAATGAAAATGCACGAAGAATTAGTGGCAGACACACCTTGTCGTGTAGTAAAGTAAGGCATTTCTCGCTTTATGTCCTGTTCTTTATCAGGCAGTTTTGATAGGATTTTTCTGAAAGGAGGAAAATAATGAATCAACAAAAAATCGGAAAATTCTTAAAAGAACTCCGTAAGCAAAAAGGACTTACCCAAGAGCAAATTGCGGAAAAATTTCATGTATCAAACAGAACAATATCTCGTTGGGAAAACGGCAACAATATGCCAGACTTAGATATATTGATCGAAATATCAGATTATTATGAAGTTGACCTGCGGGAAATCCTAAATGGAGAAAGGAAAAGCGAGAATATGGATAAAGAAATGAAAGAAACTGTATTGCGGGCAGTAGATTATACAAATACAGAAGCGGAACGCTACAGTAAGCGTGTACGCATATGTAATGGAATAGCATTGCTTCTAGTGTTAGCCTATATCATTATCAAAGACACAAGCCTATATAATAACTCAACAGTTGTGATAGGATTGGATATTGTACAGGGATTTGCAGTCGGAATGCTTTTGGTGGGTTTGTTATGTTCAAGCCGCTTTGGCACAAGGATTCGGGCATTCAAACATCGACTTATGAAAAAACAAGGATAATCGTAAGTTGTGGAAGGTGTTGCTTATGAAAAAAGCAGATATAAAAGCAGTTGTTGAAAATAGGTTCCGTGAACTTGGAGCAAAGCAATTAGAATTAAACCCGTCAGGTATTTGCTGGACAATGAATGGAGAATTTTTTAAAGTATCTGCCTTGACAGACTTTTGGGTATTAGAGTGGACTGATAATCATTCTTATGCTTCAAATGAGTGTTTTGAAGATATTGACCCAATGCCATATGATATATCTGAGCAAGAAATAATCTGGCAGGTGGATAAACTATTGCTGTAAATCGGAATTGTGAGCGGGAATTATGAATTATAGTATAAGAACACTATTAGAGGGAGAAGAGAGCTTACTTCAAGATTTTTGTATAATGCTATCTTTGTGCCGGAGGAAGTGTCTGTACCACCTGAATCAATGATCACTCGCTGTGCAAAAAGCAAACTATGCTGTGAGAATGTATGAAAAAACAGGATTTGAAATTATTTCCAAAACATAAAATTGATTGAAGATAAACGGAGGATGGATTATAATTATTGTAGTACTTGGATATTTGATGAAAGCTGCTGCTGATATTGTATTCGGATCTTGAACAGATGCTTTTGAAAAAAATTATGTAAACCAGAAATATCTATATGGAATGAATATTTATTTTGATAATGGTGAGATAGCGTTCGACTCTTTGATTAATCCGCCAAGAAACAGAGAGGCCGGATATCCACGAGTTGGCCGAGAGATTGCTGATCCAAAGGCAAGAGAAAAAATTGTAGTGGTGGTAAATAAATGGATAAAATGGTAAGCTGGCCTGCAATGCTAATCGGGATTCAGATTTCTAATAGTAAAATATTATGATGCATTTCTTTGAAAAATAAAATTCTCGTGTGTGAACGCACCCGCTGGCAGAACATGCGGCTGTTAACCGAGTTGTTGCAGGTTCGAGCCAAGCTCGGGGAGCTCAAAAAGGAATCTCGCGGACGTAGGGGTTGCGGAAGTGATTCTTGTTCCTTGTATTTGACTTTTGGAAGGATAGTAATTATGGATACAAAGGATATTCGGTATTTTTGCCGTGTATATGAAGAGCGGGGAATTAATCAAGCGGCAAAGCAGCTTTTTATCAGTTCCCAGGGGCTTAGCAGAATTATTGCAAAGTTGGAGGCAGAACTGCAAGTGCCTCTTTTTGAACGTTCTGTAAGGGGCCTGTGTCCAACAGCAAGTGGCTCCTATTTGTATGAAAATTGTCGGGAATTGTTGGAAAAGTTAGAAGATATAGAAATTGGAATTCATCGTATTGAACGGATGGACAGAGAACTGCGGCTTGGATTTTCCTGCGGGGTATTAAATGTTTTTCCGTTTCATAAGCTGGAACAATTTAAAACAGAAAATCTTGACATACAAGTCAAGTGGGAAGAAATGGATAACCAAGGTGTGATGGATAAGGTTTTTCAGCAGGATCTTGACGTAGGGTTTGTAATTGGCAGTATTGGACGGGAAGGCCTATATGCAAGGGAAGTGTTCCAAAGGGGGATGGATGCTTTGGTGTATGAAGGGCATCCGCTGTATGACAGGAAAGTTTTGTCAATTGGTGATTTGCGAAATGAGTCGTTGATTACCCTTAATGAAAAGTTTTACTGCTACCATAGTTTTGTTGGGCGCTGCAAAGACTTTGGATTTATTCCGTTGATTCAAATTAAGACGATGGAAAGTCAGTTAATTTATCGGTTTTGCCGGGAAAAGATGGGAATTGGGATTGATACCAATATTCATAAAAATGATATAAGCATGGATGGCATACGCCGCATTGAACTCAAGGATGCTTTTTCATGGAGAATATTCATTGTGTGCAGGGAAGACCACAAAAAAGAAAAAGTGATAAGTAAGTTACTTGATCTGTTTTAAGATAGAAATATATATCAACAATTTGTTGGCAGCTGTTATCTTTTTGGTGATAGATAACAGCTGTTTTTGCTGTTATTCTGGTATTGTAAAGAAAATAACAATGTCAGGAAAGAGGAGGAAAAATTATATGGAGCGAAAATTTCCGCATTTGTCAAGTCCTATTACGATTGGCAGAGTGACATTTCGAAATCGTATGTTTTCTGCGCCTATGGGGGGGCACAGATATTTCCAATGATGGGTGTATTGGGCCGAAATCAACTGCATTTTATGAATTGAGGGGGAAAGGCGGCGCTGCGGCTGTCACTGTTAGTGAATGTATGGTTCATCCAAAGACGGATGGTTCCCATGCATACCATTTGGATACAGCGGTGCTAAACTCTCTTGCAGCAGCGACATATACAGCGGATGCAATCCGTCGCCATGGAGCTATGCCAAGTCTAGAGTTATCGCATTCCGGTATGTATGCAGGGACTTATATGACAGATAAAACGAAACAGAAATCTATGAATCAGTGGGGAGCAAGCGACGTTGTTCGTTCTGACGGCGTAGAGGTAAAAGCGCTCACAAAAGAAATGATTGCAGAGATTGTAGAGTCTTATGGAAAAGTGGCAGGTCTTGCGAAAAGGGCAGGATTTGAAATGATTATGGTACATGGAGGGCACGGCTGGCTGCTGAATCAGTTTTTTTCATCCTATTTTAATAAGCGGACGGATGAATATGGCGGGAGCCTTGAGAACCGCTGCCGGTTAGCAATAGAAATACTGAAATCCATAAGGAAGGCTGTAGGTCCGGGATTTCCGATTGAATTTCGCCTAAGCGGTTCTGAATTGTTTGAAGGGGGTTATGATCTTGCAGAAGGTTGTAGGATTGCGCAGCAGATAGAGCCTTATATTGATTTACTACATGTATCTGCCGGTACATACCAGCGAGGATTTGGAGATACGCATCCATCGATGTTTAAAGAGCATGGATGCAACGTGTATTTGGCTGCGGAAATCAAAAAGCATGTATCTATACCAGTTGCTACAATAGGAGGTTTAAATGACCCGCAACAGATGGAAGAAATCATTGCTAGCGGGAAGGCTGATATTGTGTATATGGCCAGGGCACTGCTGGCTGATCCGTTCCTGCCCAGAAAAGTTGTAGAGAACCGTGATGATGAGATTGTCAAATGTCTTCGCTGCTTTACTTGTATGGCGGAGAGAGCTGCTACCTCCACTAGAAGATGTACGGTAAATCCGTTGATTGGACGGGAAATGGAAGGTTCGGATATCGCTTTGGCGTCGGAGAAGAAAAAAGTGCTTGTTGCAGGCGGCGGTTCAGGTGGATTGTATGCGGCATATACGGCGGCGCGCAGGGGGCATCAGGTCATTTTATGTGAAAAGGAATCAGAAGTAGGCGGTATTTTGAAGAGTGAACAGGCTCTTCCCTTTAAACATGAAATGTATGAGCTGGCCGGTACGTATAAGCTTCTGGCAGAAAAAGCAGGCGTGGAAATCCGTCTGAATACAGAAGTTACAAAGGAATATGTAGAAAAAGAGGATGTGGATGCATTGATTATAGCGGTTGGTTCCATGCCGCTGGTTCCGCCGATTCCTGGTTTGAATGGGGACAATGTGGTAATTGTCAATAATTATTATCTGGAAAAGAAAAAGGTCGGCGATGAAGTAGTCGTGTTTGGCGGCGGTCTCGCCGGTTGTGAATGTGCGGTTCATCTGGGTATGGAAGGGAAAAAAGTCTGTCTGGTAGAAATGCGTGACGAGCTTGCCCCGGATGCAAACGTACGCCATCGTCCGCTTCTTTTGAAAGAAATTGAGAAATATGTGTCCGTATATACCGGATATAAGGGCTTGGAAGTCACATCGGAAGGGATTCTTTGTGAAGACAAGGATGGCAGTAAACATCTTGTTCCTGGAAGAACAGTAATATGCGCTTTAGGCCAGCGTTCGCGTGGGGATGCTGTTATGGAACTGCAAGATGCAGCGCCTTTTGTAAGGGTAATTGGCGACGCAGCAAAAGTGTCTACCATCACAAATGCTGTATATTGGGGTTACTATGCTGCATTGGACATTTAAAAAGGATGGGAATAGGCAATGAATTTAGATAAAAAAAGATGGATTATATTGACGGCATCATGTCTGATCAATTTGTGTTTGGGCTCCATATATGCCTGGAGTGTATTTGCATCCTCCATGGCGGAACATTTTAGCAGTATTCTTGGGAAGAATGTAACGTCCGGTGATCTTGCTATTGTATATACGATAGCGAATGCAGTAAGCCCCATTACCATGATTTCAGGCGGGGCAGTGAATGACAGGTTAGGACCGAAAAAAGTAATTGCTCTGGGCGGTATTATGTTTGGTGGAGGAATGATAATTTCCGGTTTTGCATCCAGCGTCTCATTTTTGATTGTCAGCTATGGGCTGATTGCAGGACTGGGACTTGGAATGGCTTATGGGGCAACCATATCTACCAGCGTGAAATATTTTCCAGATAAGCGGGGTTTAATCGGTGGAATTACGACTGCCGTATATGGAATGAGTTCCGTTATTCTCCCTCCGGTTGTAACTGTGATTGTAAACCGTTGGGACGCGACGCTTGCATTTAAAGTAGTTGGGGCTGTTTTCCTTGTTATTATTTTAATCAGCACATGTTTCCTGGAACAGTGTCCGCAGGGATATGTGCCGACAGGATACAATCCTCCTGCAGCGCAGGAAGGTACGGCAGATATGGATTGGAAAGCGATGATTAAGACGCCAATCTTTTATGTTATGCTGCTTCTGCTTACCAGCGGAGCATTCAGTGGCATGATGGTTATTTCCCAGGCATCGGCCATGGCACAGGGGATGGTCGGGATGACTGCTATTGCAGCGAGCGCGGCAGTATCAATTCTTGCCCTTTTTAATGCTTTGGGGCGAATTGCCGCGGGGTACATATCAGATAAAATCGGCCGGATTAATACGCTGATGACAGCCTGCATTTTGTGCATTGCAGGAATGTTTTGTTTGTATTTTTCCAGAACAGGACAGCAGATGATGTTTTATATTGGAATTTGTATTGTTGGAGTTAGTTTTGGATCCTTTATGGGCGTATATCCGGGATTCACAGCAGACCAGTTTGGCGTGCGTAATAACAGTGTGAATTATGGGATTATGTTCATTGGATTTGCGCTTGCAGGCTATTTTGGACCGCAGATCATGCGCGGTGTTTATGCGTCGACAGGGGTTTACCAGAATGCCTTTTTGATTGCCTGCGGATTGAATATTATAGGAATTATTCTGACGATCCTTTACCGGACTATAAGAAAGAAATAACAAGCAGATTTGCTTTCGGTGTGTGCGCCCGTTAGCAGAGCGCTCGGCTGTTAATCAAGTTGTTGTTGATTCTAGCCCTGTTCGGGGAGTTTGTAAAATGGGGCCGTCGTGAAATAGATAGTACAATACAATGGAGGTGGTGATATATATGTATCACCACCTCCACTGCAAATTTTTTTGCCAGTATCAAATCTTTCTTGATTTTTTCTGATACAGCTTTTCCAGTAAGGAAAGCAGCCGTTTCAACAGGCGTTTGATAGCCAGAAGCCATTACAGTGGCAGCGGAGCTGGCTGAAAGCATAGAGACAGCCGCTAATCAGTAATTTGCGTTTTACATCTTTCATTGTGAAAACCTCCTCATGTATTTTTATATTAGTTGTATCATACAGGCAGACTATGGAAAAATTGTGTTTTTATGTGGGCATATTTGTGATAAAATATAATAAAGACAGGTAGGGAATGTATTACAGGGTGACAGATTGAAATGGAGGATGGAATAGATAAAAAATTTGCAGACGATAACGCACAAATAGCGAAAATTTTAAGTGAATTTGGAAACAAAAGCGGCAGAGGTCTTGGCCTTCCTATTGCAAAACAGATTGCTGAGCGACATTTAACCGCCGGAGTAATAATATGACATTAGAATGTGAAAGCAAGCGAAAGGCTGCGGTATTTTCCTTTTTATTTATGCCAGATTCCTGCCAAGAAGTGATGGTTTCAAGTAAAATATACAGATTAGGATGAAAAAATGAAAAGTTTAAGAAAGATAACAGGGATTTCAGTTCTTTTTATACTTATTTTTATGATAATTGCGCTCTTTCAATATCAACAGGAAGAAGATGGATTAGGTATGCTCCCGCAGCAGTATAATTATATTTATAATGAGGATTGGACAATGGCCTCAATCCAGAGGGCTGGTATAACAGATTCAGAGTATCAGGACGAAAGAAAAGTGCGGGAGCTGGTAAAAGAGGCATTGGCAGAAGGTAAATGCCAGCAGGTGAATCTGCCATATGCGGGAAATAACAGCCCAGGAACGGTTATGGTATTCAAAAATGTACTGCCAATGGAATATGCGGGGCTGACGCTGAATTTTTCTTCGGAAGATGTAATGGTATATGTGTTTATTGATGGTGAAGTTATTTATCAGTATGCCATGGAAGAAGATGGAAAAATGCATATTCAAAAAGAAAATTTTGTGGATATTCCCAAAGTGTTAGAAGATGGGGAACTGTGGATTGTGCTGCGCCCTATAAACCTAAACACTGCGGCGGGTCTTGGAGATGTAAAAATTGAGACCCGTGACGCGGTGATTATCAATGTGGTTGGAAGTAACGTCGCAGACATTGGGTGCTGCCTTCTGATAGTTTTTATGGCAATTATCATGTTTGTGCTTGCCCTTATACGCCGGTACACACGCCAGCCAGTCCGGGGAGAATTTTTCTTGGGGCTGACAGGGCTGGCGGCTGGGGTTTACTGCTTTATAGGAACAGATACTTTAAACATTATCTATAATATGCACGAAGCATATGAAATGCAGGAATATTTAGTACTGCTGATACCTATGTTTTTAACACTGTATTTTGAACGGAATCTGCATACCGTTTATCCACGCCGTTTTTCTGTATTGTTATGGTTGATGATAATGAATGCAGTAGTACAGATTGCGTTACATAATCTGGGAGTGCGTCATTTGGCGGATATGGTAAATATATCTGCGGCGGCAGTGGGTGTAATCTGTGTGGCTGCTATCGTGAGCCTGATTCAGTATGATTACAGGCACAAAAGTTATCAGACATGGCTGTCAGTTTTGTCCATGGTGGTGCTGCTGTCAGGAGGAGCAGCAAATGTGATTATGAATACATTTTTTCACCATGCCCATGCAAATACAGCAGGACAATATAGTATGACGGTGTTTAGTGTTGTAATGGCTGTTATGCATACGCTGCGCATTTCCAAAGAATACCGGGCGAATGCGGAGGAAAGCGCGAAGCTTTTGAAAGAACAGGTAAAGGTGGCAAAGCAGCAGAATACCCAGCTCATACAGGCAAAAAAGGATGCGGACGCCGCCAGGCAGGAGGCATTGGCAGCGAATGAAGCAAAGGGAAAGTTTCTTGCACGTATGTCTCATGAAATCCGTACCCCTATCAACGCAGTGCTGGGTATGGATGAGATGATTCTCCGTGAATCGAGGGAGCAGAATATAAAGGATTATGCCATGGATATATATATGGCAGGGCAGACATTGCTGTCACTGATTAATGATATTCTGGATTTTTCTAAAATTGATTCTGGGAAAATGGAGATTGTTCCAGTGGAATATGATTTCAGCAGCATGATTCATGATTTGGTCAATATGGCTTCTCAGCGGGCAAAAGACAAAGATGTCAAGCTGGGAGTAGAGGTGGATCATGACATTCCGTCCCGCATGTACGGAGATGATGTGCGCATCCGCCAGATATTGACAAATATTTTAACGAATGCGGTGAAATATACCCATGAGGGTTCTGTATGGCTTCGGGTATATTGCCGAAGGGAGAAAGATACGGCAGTACTGAAGTTTGAAGTGGAAGACACAGGAATCGGTATTAAAGAACAGGATCTGCCCAAATTGTCTGCGGAGTTTGAGCGAATTGAGGAAGACAGAAACCGCAACATTGAGGGGACCGGGCTTGGTATGAACATTACGATACAGCTTCTTGCACTTTTGGGCAGCAGGCTTCAGGTAGAAAGTACTTATGGAAAAGGATCTAAATTTTATTTTGAGCTGGAACAAAAAATTATGGATGAGACGCCCATTGGAGATTTTGAATCCAGGGTGCGTCAAATGGCTGAGAATTATAATTATGGCACAAAGTTCTGCGCCCCGGACGCGAATGTACTGGTGGTAGACGATAATGCGGTGAATCGTAAAGTGTTCCGCAATTTATTGAAGGAGACTCAGATTCAGGTGACGGATGCAGAGGGAGGCGCCCAGTGCTTGGAATTAGTACAGAAAAATCATTATGACTTGATTTTTCTTGATCATATGATGCCAGAGATGGATGGAATCGAAACCCTTCATCACATGAAAGAGTTTACAGATTTCCCATGTCAGAATACGCCTATTATTGTGCTGACTGCAAATGCGGTGTCCGGTGCGAAGGAAAAATATTTAGCAGAAGGATTTGATGATTTCCTGTCAAAACCCATTGTACCGGAAAAACTTGAGAATATGATGAAAGCCATGCTGCCGGATGAACTGTTACTGGAAGCTTCTGCCTGTGAAGGAGGGCCGTCTTCTGCACAGCCGATAGGAACGCCAGAACACTTACTGGAAGAATTGCCGATGGTGGACGGGCTGGATTGGCAGTATGCGTGGCTTCATTTGCCGGAGCTGGAATTGTTGGAGTATACCGTAAAGGAATTTTATGAACAGCTTGATTCTTCTGCGGAACATTTGGAACAGGCATATGGGCGTATTACAGAGCCTGGGCAGTTAGACGCATATCGTATTCAGGTACATGCAATGAAAAGCCTGGCGGCAACAGTGGGAATTATGCCGTTATCTGGTGTGGCAAAGATATTGGAATATGCGGCAAAAAGTGGTAGAATAGAAATAATCATGTCCATCACACCATCATTTTTAGAGGAATGGCGCAGTTACCGGGAGAAACTGCAGGGCGTTTTTGGTATTGGAACTACGGCAAAAGAAGAAATAGCAGATTATTCTGTGGTGCAGGCTCTGGTGGAGATGGTGCGGGTCAGTATACAGGAGATGGATATTGACCGGGCAGACCAGTTGGTGGAGCAATTACGGGCATATGAATATCCAAAAGAGATAAATGAAAACATTCAAAAGCTTGCAGAATCGGTGACAAATTTAGATCCAGAGGAAGCGGACCGGCTTGCGGATTTGCTGATTGGACAGATGGAAAAGAGAAATCAGTGATTGGAGGATAAGAAATGAGAAAAATTTTATTGATAGGAAAGCTCAACAGTGTGATGAAGGAAACAAATGCTTTTTTATCGCAGTTTTTTCATGTACAGCTTTGTTCAGAGAATGCAAGTGTTTTGGAAGGGATGGTAAAAATAGTTAATCCTGATTTGATTTTGATAAGTTTGATTGGCGCATATGACATTGACACATCCATGTTTTTTATGATAAGTGACCAATATTCTCAAATTCCAGTGCTGACTATAGGCACAAAGGAGGAAAGCAGCAATTTCTTTAAATATTATGAGGACGGGCAGTTTGAAAATTTGATCCGTCCGGTGGAGAATACGTTGATTATGGATGCAGTCTGCCGGAGGCTTGGGATGGATCGGGCAGATGTAGAACGGGATGCTGCTGAAGAAAGAGAACGGAAAATGATATCCAATAAGAAACGGGTTCTGGTGGTAGATGATAATGGCACGACGCTTCGAACGATGAAAGCTATGCTGGAAGATTATTATGAAGTCAGTATTGCAATTTCCGGCGCGCAGGCTATGACATCTATTGGCAAGAAACGGCCGGATTTAATTCTGCTGGATTATGAAATGCCTGTTTGTGACGGAAGAATGACATTGGAAATGATACGGGCAGATGGAGAGATGAAGGATATCCCAGTGATTTTTCTGACAGCAGTCAATGACAGAGCCAATATTGAGGCGGTATTGAAATTAAAGCCGGCTGGATATTTTCTAAAACCTGCAGTGAAAGATAAGCTGATTGCAGAGATTGAAAAGATATTGCATGGGGTAGAATAAAAATTTTTGAATTTGGGTGGGGAGACGGATTGACAAATTCCATCAAATTCGCTATGATAAAATGGCAATAACAAAATAAAATAAACGCAGAGGGACTGCATAGCAGTTGAGAAGGTTAAAACCTGACTCTTTGAACCTGTCAGTTAATACTGTCGTAGGGAGCGGAACGGATATGGATATTTAGAAGGCGCTGTCATAACGGCGTCTTCTTTTTATAGGAAAATTCAACCGAAAAGAAGCGCCTTATCAGGTTATTCAGCCCCGGAAAAGGAGAAGCAGATGAGAGACTACGCAACACAGATGGAAGCAGCCCGCAAAGGGATTGTAACGGAAGAACTAAAGAAAGCAGCAGCAAAGGAACGAATGACGGCAGAGGAATTGATGCCTCTATTGGCAGCAGGAAAAGTGGTGATTTGCGCAAATAAGAACCATACCTGTCTGGAACCGGAAGGGGTGGGTTCCATGTTAAAAACAAAAATCAACGTGAACCTGGGGGTGTCCAGGGACTGCAAGGATTATGATATTGAGATGCAGAAAGTTATGGAAGCAGTCAATATGGGGGCCCATGCCATTATGGATCTGTCCTCTCATGGAGACACCATTCCATTTCGGAGAAAATTAACATCTGAATGCCCGGCAATGATTGGCACAGTACCAGTCTATGATTCTGTGATTCATTATCAAAGGGATCTTGCCACTTTGACAGCAAAAGATTTTATTGATGTGGTACGCCTTCACGCAGAAGACGGCGTAGATTTTGTCACCCTGCATTGTGGGATCACCAGAAAGACCATTGAACAGATCAAAAAACATAAACGGAAAATGAATATTGTATCCCGGGGAGGCTCTCTGGTATTTGCATGGATGAGCATGACTGGGGAAGAAAATCCATTTTACGAATATTATGATGAAATCCTGGAAATCTGCCGGGAATATGACGTGACAATTTCTCTGGGAGACGCCTGTCGCCCAGGCTGTCTGGCAGACGGTTCTGACGTATGCCAGATTGAAGAACTGGTAAGGCTGGGCGAGCTGACTAAGCGCGCCTGGGAACGGGATGTACAGGTAATGGTAGAGGGGCCGGGGCATATGCCCATGGATCAGATTGCGGCAAACATGAAGCTGCAGCAGACCATCTGCATGGGGGCTCCGTTCTATGTATTAGGACCTATTGTGACGGATATTGCACCCGGATATGATCATATTACCTCGGCAATCGGCGGAGCCATTGCCGCCCAGAACGGCGCGGCATTCCTGTGTTATGTGACGCCTGCCGAGCATTTGGCCCTGCCCAACGTGGAGGATGTCAAACAGGGAATTATTGCTTCTAAGATTGCCGCCCATGCGGCAGATATTGCCAAGGGAGTACGGGGAGCAAGAGAGCTGGATGATAAAATGGCAGATGCACGGCGGAATCTGGATTGGGATGCACAATGGGAATGTGCCATGGATCCGGAAACAGCCAGGAAAATCCGTGACGACAGAAAACCGGAACATGACGATACCTGTTCTATGTGCGGTAAATTCTGTGCTGTGCGCAGCATGAACAAAGCGCTGTCCGGGGAATATATTGACATTTTATAATTTATACAATTACGGAGGATTTCCATGAAATTAAATATAAAGAAACTTGCATTGGCAGGTATGCAGACAGCCCTGGGTGTGTGCCTGTCTGCATTTTCCATTCCGGTGGGCGCTTCCAAATGCTTTCCGATCCAGCATCTTCTGAATGTCCTTGCAGGGGTATTTCTGGGACCTTCTTATGCATTGGGGTTTGCCTTCTCCACAGCGTTGATCCGTAATCTGTTAGGAACGGGAAGCCTTCTGGCATTTCCAGGAAGCATGGCAGGGGCTTTTCTGGGGGCTGTTTTGTACCGGTATACCAGAAAAATATGGACGGCTTTTGCTGGAGAAATTGTGGGAACCGGAATTTTGGGAGGAATGATGTGCTATCCCATGGCCCTGCTGCTGATGGGAAATCAGGAGGCGGCATTGTTTACTTATGTAGTTCCATTTTTAATCAGCACCATCGGAGGATGTATTTTGGCGGCGATGCTATTAGGGGCATTATATAAATCCGGGGCATTTCATTACTTGAAAAGCATGATAGGGGATGAGCCGGCCATCCGGAAAGAGCGTCAGCCATGAAAGGTATATGGGAGAAAACAGCGGAACAGATTTCAGAGGTATATCAGGAGATAAGAAGGCAGAAACCCTTGATACATATGATACCTAACACGGTATCCGCAGCTTTGTGTGCAGACGGATTGTCCGCCCTGGGCGCACGGCCCCTGATGGCAGTGGCGGCGGAGGAAATGGCAGAGATTACAGGACAGGCAGATATCAGTGTGGTAAACCTTGGGCAATTGAACCAGGAAAAGTTAAAGGCGGCAGAGCAGGTATTCACGTGTGCAGAAGAATTTGGCAGGCCCGTAGTTCTGGATCCGGTGGGCTGCGGGGCTTCCAGGTTTCGCCTGCTTGCAGTGCAGAAGCTTCTTGCCCTGAACTGGAAGGGAATTGTAAAAGGCAACCGATCCGAATTATACAGCATTCAGCAGAACCAGCTTACGAGGGAAGGCATTGATACGGTGGCGAAACGGCAATTGTTATCAAAGGTTCCCTCCGGCAGAGTGTATCTGGCAACCGGACAGATGGACTGCCTGTTCTGGGAGGACAGAAAGCAGGAGTTATTAAGACCTTATGAAACAAGGGAAAAAATCCGATACAATATTGTAGGAACCGGCTGTCTGTCTGGAGCAGTGGCAGGAGCCTGCTGCAGTGTCGTAAACAGCTCGAAACAGGAAGAAGGAATTCTGCTTGCCGCAGCGGCTTCTTCTTTTGGAATGGCGTTTGCACTGGAACAGGCAGGGAAGGAAAGCGGATATGGAAGCGCGAAGTCTGCTTTGCTAGATGGATTGTGCCGTCTTTCAGAAAACGAATTTCAGGAATGGCTTAGGATCAGGGAGGACAGGAAATGAAATGGCTGTATTTGATTGCAGATTTTTCTTGTGGAGAAAAGACGATAGAGGCAGTGATAGAGGCGGGGATAGATTATATCCAGCTTCGTGAGAAGGAAATTTCTTCATTGGAATATTTAAAACGCGCCCGAAGGCTCCGTGAGCTTACTGCCGGGACAAAGACAAAGCTGATTATTAATGACCGTCTGGATATTGCGCTGCTCAGTGATGCAGACGGGGTGCATTTGGGGCAGTCTGATATTCCGGTAAAAGAAGCCAGAACCTGTCTTGGGCCAGGGAAAATCATTGGAGCAACGGCAAAAACTGTGGAGCAGGCCCGCAGGGCAGTGGATGAGGGAGCCGATTATCTAGGCAGCGGCGCATGGTTTCCCACAGAAACGAAAAAGGATGCTGTTCCAATTTCTCAGGAAGTTTATAAAGCCATTATAAAAGAAGCTCCCATTCCCAATGTGGCAGTGGGAGGAATTAATGCAGAGAATGGCAGAATCCCTCTGTTGTGCGGTGCGCATGGGCTTGCCAGTTCTGCAGGGATCTTAAAGGCTCAGGATCCTGTAGGTGAGGTGAGAAAGATGCGCAGGCTTTTGGAGGAATTTGTAACAGTTTAAGACAGACAGGAGGAAAAATGTGAAGACAGTGCTAACCATAGCCGGCAGCGATTGCAGCGGCGGCGCCGGCATTCAGGCAGATTTGAAAACAATTACAGTTCTTGGGCTGTATGGTGAGAGTGTGATTACAGCGCTGACAGCACAAAATACCATGGGGGTAGCGGATATTTTGCCGATATCCCCTGATTTTTTGGAAAAGCAGCTAGCGTGTATCTTTACAGATATTTTGCCAGATGCGGTGAAGCTGGGAATGATTACCGGAATCGGGCAGATGCGGGTGATCCGGGACTGCCTGGTAAAATACCGGGCAGAGCATGTGGTGATTGATCCGGTGATGGTTTCTACCAGCGGCAGGCATCTGATGGAACCGGAGGCTCTGAATTTTTATACAGAGGAACTGCTTCCGCTGGCAGAGATTTATACGCCGAATCTGCCGGAGGCAGAGCTTTTATTAAAAAGAACCATAAAAACAAGGGAAGAAAGGGTTGCGGCAGTAAGGGAGTTTGCGGTACAATATAAGGGAGTAGTTTATTTAAAAGGCGGGCATGATGCCCTCAGTGCAGACGATCTGCTCTATGACGGTGAGCGTGTTGTGTGGCTGCCAGCGCCGCATATACCAAACAGCAACACCCATGGAACCGGCTGTACTTTGTCTTCTGCCATTGCCTGCGGGCTGGCAGGAGGGCTGAATTGCGAAGACAGCGCCAGAATGGCAAAGGAATATATTACAGGAGCAATTCTTGACGGCATGAATCTAGGCAGAGGGAATGGACCGCTGAATCATATGTACCGTATATAAAGAAACGTAAAGGAGACTTTTTGTATGAGAAAAAAGATTATAATACTGAGTCTTGGAATTTGCCTGCTGGCTGCAGCCTGCAGTGGAACAGGAAACAAAAAAGACAGTACAGGCCAGAATACCGAGGATTCGTCCGGCGGCACAGAGGAGGAAAAGAAGAATTCTGAGCAGGATGTGGAGCCTGAGCAGAACGAGGATTCAGGCAAAGATGATAAGACCCAGTCTGAGAAAAAGGAGCCTCCGGTGGCAGAGCCGGGAAAGGAACTTTCCAAAGTACCGGAGGTGACGTTTATAGATTATTCCCAGAATATTCAGGATGATGACAGCGGGGCGCTGCTTCTGGCTGTCACAGAAAACTGCCCAGTAATTTCCATACCGGAAAATGAAACAGCGGCAGAGAAAATGAATCTGGTTTTTGAACAGCAGCATACCGCGAACCAGACTTATATTCAGGAGGACACGGAGGCGGCAAGAGCTGCTTATAAGCAGTTATCCAAAGACGAGGTTTCCAACTGGAGCGGCTATGGTTTTGGCATTGGCTATAAAGTGATGTACGTTTCTACGCGGATTTTAAGTATTGAGGCAGAAAATTATAAGTGGCAGGGGAACGCCCAACCCAATATCTGGACTACTTCTTATTGTTTTGACGCCACAACCGGGACGCTGCTGTACTTATCAGATATTTTTAAGGACAAAGCAGGGGCGGAAGAAATTGTGGAACAACATATTGTGGATACCATTACCAAAGACCCCTATAAGGATGCTCTGATGGAGGATTATGAGAGTTATCTCTCAGATGTTCTGACAGAAAATGTATTTTACCTCAATGATAAAGGTCTGGTGGTAATCTGTAACCCGGATATGGTGACATCTTCTGCAGCAGGAACCATAGAGGTGGAAGTGCCATATAAAGAGCTGGAAGCAGTGATGAACCCGGATTATATGTTCAAAGAGTAAAAGGAGTATATCATGGGACGATCGCCGTTGACTACTCTGTGTTATATTGAAAGAGATGGGAAATATCTAATGCTGCACAGAGTAAAGAAGCAAAAAGATGTGAATAAGGATAAATGGATCGGAATCGGCGGGCATTTTGAAGAAGGAGAAAGTCCCGAGGAATGTCTGCTCCGGGAGGCAAAGGAGGAAACTGGTCTGTTATTGACCAGTTTTTCTTTTCGGGGGATTGTGACGTTTATTGCGGAAGGGTGGCCGGTAGAATACATGTGCCTGTATACAGCCGATGATTTTCAGGGGACTTTAGGGGAATGTGAGGAAGGAACGCTGGAATGGGTGGAGAAGGAGCAGGTTATGTCCCTGAATTTGTGGGAGGGGGATAAGATTTTTCTCCGTCTGCTGATGGAAAATTCTCCATTTTTTTCTTTAAAACTGAGGTATCAGGGAGAGCAGCTTATGGAAGCCGTATTAGATGGGATAATTCTGGAATTGCCCAGAGAAAGGCGGGAACTATGAAAAAAAAGAGAATAAACAGAAGAATTGCCCTTATGCTGGCGTTCAGCCTCTGTCTTGGGATGACTGGCGGGACACAGAAAACCCAGGGACAGCCTGTGGAAGAGGGAGGTTCCGTAAGAAAACGCCAGGAACTCAGGGAGGAAAAGAAGCAGAAAGAGTCAGGAACAGCAGGAGAATTACAATGGGTGGAGGAGACAGAGCCAGCGGAGGCCGGGATTGAAGCAGAACCCATACTGGTATCTCCAGAAGATGGGCAGGATTCCCAGAAAGTCCGCGTATTCATTGTGATGGAAGGAGATTCAGCCCTGGAACATGGATTTTCTGCCAGAGGACTCAGTGAAGACAGTGAGGTGCAGAATTTTTCCCAGGAGACAGAGGTGCAGCAGGAACTTGTGCTGAAGAAAATAGAACATGCGGTAAAAAGAAGCCCATTGGAGGTACGGTATCAATTCAGTCTGCTTTCCAATGCGGTTTCTGCAACCGTGCGGTACAAAGATATCAAAAAGATCCAGGAAGTAGAAGGGGTAAAAGCTGTCTATGTCGTTCCGCGGTATCAGCTTTCAGAGAAGGCGGAGCCAGAGTCTGTCACATCCGGGGAGATGGTGGGGAGTTTCCAGGCCTGGGACAGCGGATATACCGGGGCAGGGCAGCGGATAGCCATTGTAGATACTGGGATCGATGTAAAACATCCATCCTTCGATTCGGAGGCATTTTCTTATGGAAGGAGAATGACAAAAGAAAAGTCAGGACATGGGGCGGCAGAGGAAGATTTGCTGGATGCAAAAAAGATTTCAAAGGTTTTTAAACAGTTGAAAGCCCACGGAGCGGGCAGTGGAACCAGCCCGGAAACACTGTACCGAAATGAAAAAATTGCTTTTGCATTCAATTATTCTGGCAGGAATACGGATGTTTCTACGGAAAGTGAGGACCATGGAACCCATGTGGCAGGCATTGCCGCGGCAAACCAGTACGTTCCGGGAGAAAAAGGCATGTATCAGGAACAGGAAGATGGAGTTGTGGGAATTGCCAAGGACGCTCAGATTCTGGTTATGAAAGTATTTGATAACAGTGATGAGACGTATACGGATGATTATATTGCGGCTCTTGAGGATGCGCTTCTTTTGGACGCCGATGTGGTGAACTTGAGTATGGGAACTCCAAATCCGGGGGAAAGCAGCGCTTTTTCCGGGGAAGAGTATGTAGATAAAATTTTTGACAGACTTTTAAAAAGTGATGTGGTGGTAAGTATTTCTGCCGGAAATAATGGCGCCTGGGCAGACGCAAGCAGTACATATCATAACCGTGCAGAGGACGTCAATATGAACATGGTGGGCAATCCAGGTTCCTATACCAATGCACTGACTGTGGCGTCAGCTATAAATGCAGGCTATCAGGGATATGGGTTCCGTTTTGGAAAAAATACCTTTTTTTATCAGGAGGCAGAAGATAATAAAAATATTCCTTCTATGGCGTCTCTTGCTTCCGGCAAAAAGGGAACAAGGTATGAATACATATTTTTGGAGACTTATGGAGAAGAAAAGGATTATCAGGGGAAGGATGTAAAAGGGAAAATTGTGTTTGTCAGCAAAGGTGGAATTTCTTATGCTAAGAAACATGAAAATGCCCAAAAAGCAGGGGCGAAAGCTTTGTTCATTTACAATGATGATCTTGGATTTCCAAAATTAAGCCTGGCAGATTCAAAAGCAGAGATTCCCTGTGCGATGCTGGGATGGGAAGACAGTTGGGAACTGCAGGTGGAAGCCAGGGAACGATGGATACGCATTCTTCCAAAACCAGTATCCAATCGCAAAATAGCAGAAGGGTACCGGATGAGCAGTTTTTCTGCATGGGGTGTGCCGGGAGATCTTTCCCTAAAACCGGAGATTACATCGCCGGGAGAAAATATTTATTCTGCCCAGAACAATGGAACGTATGGAAGCATGAGCGGTACGTCTATGGCGGCGCCCAGTATTGCCGGAATGAGCGCGGTGATTTCGGAGTATATTCAGCGGAATGGATTGGAGCAGAAGACGGGGCTCAGTAAAAGGGCGCTGATACAATCTCTGCTGATGAGCACGGCAGTTCCTCTGAAAGAGAAGGATAAAGAGGAATATTCACCGCGAAAGCAGGGCAGCGGCCTTGCCAATGTGAAATCGGCTGTCACAACCCCGGCGTATGTTCTGGTAGGAAAAAAAGAGGGAAATGACGGTAAGGTAAAGGCGGAGTTGGGAGATGATCCGGATAGAACAGGCGTATATCAATTTTCGTTTCAGGTCTGCAATATTTCTGACAAATACCAATATTATACTTTGGACAGCTCTGTTCTGACGGAAACACTTCTGGAGAATCAATGGATTGCGGGAAGTTCTCACAAACTGCAGCCTGAGACGGAATTTACCTCCGAAAGCCAGGTGCTTTTATATGATCTCAACGGAGATCAGAAGGTGGACAGAGAAGATGCGGCAGAGCTGCTGCGCCATGTGAATCAGTCGGTGCATTTACAGCGGGTGGAACGCAGGATGGAGAAATTTGATTTTCACAAGGACGGTGTCATCGATACGGCAGACGTGTACGGATTTATGAAAGCTTTGGAGACATCTGGCGTGAATTTTAAGGAAGAAATCCTGGAAGTAAAAGATACGGCAGATGTGTCGGTAAAAGTTACTTTATCTAAGAAAGACAGGAAGTATCTGGACAGTCGTTTTAAAAACGGCATGTATGTTGAGGGCTTTGTTTATCTTAAGGGAGCCGTGGATTTGTCTATTCCCATGCTTGCCTTTTATGGCAACTGGACGGAATCTTCTATGTTTGAGCCCTTTGATTACCTGAAGTTTTATAACGGAGGGGAACAGGAGGAGATGACCTATTCGGGCGTGGATTTTACCAATTATCTGAATTATTATACTGCGGAAGAAAAGAGTGAATATCATTATGGTTCCAATATGTATCTGGAAGGAGCAGATAAGAAATATCTGCCGGACCGGAATGCATTTTCTACCAAGTCAGGAGATCGGATTGATGGGATTACCTATACCCTGATCCGAAATGCGGCGGTGGTAGAAACCAGTATTGTCAATGATAAAACAGGGGAGATTTATTATCAGTACCAGGAAAAAAATTGTGCAGGGACTTATTATGATTCTAAGGAACATGAGTGGAGCAATAAAGAATATGTATCTGCCCTGGACTGGAAGGGACTGGACAGTAAAGGAAAACCCCTGCCAGAGGGAACCAAAGTGCGATTTAATGTTACTGCTCTGCCGGAATATTACCATAATAAGCCAGAGAACGCCGCAAAGGGAGCCAGGTTTAGTGTTCCTGTTACCATTGATAATACGAAACCGAATCTGATTTCTATGGAAGATACAGCGCCTGGAAAAATCCGGGTGACATTCCAGGATAACCGCTATACCGCGGCGGTAAAAGTATATGGCAGAGACCGGGAAACACTTCTGGAGGCTTACGGAGTGAATCAGGAAAAATCGGGAGTTACTATGCAGGTGACAATAAAAGATCCCAAGAAAGTATTTTACCTTAGGCTGGTGGACTATGCGGGCAATACGGTTTCTTACCGAGTGAACCGGAGTGGGTGTCCGGATACTTCTGATACAGACGGAGTGACATTGAATAAATCAGAATTGAAGCTGATAAAAAAGAATACACAGCGGCTGAAAGCTGTGGTGAGCCCGGAGGGAATTCTGGATGATACGGTAACCTTCCGCAGTGAGAACAGCAATATTGCCACTGTTGATGAAAATGGTGTGGTAACGGGCATATCTCCAGGGACCACCAGAATCATTGCCACAACCAATGCAAACAATGCGGCAGGAAAACCGGAGACTGCCGTGTGCCTTGTGACAGTGGAAGAACTTGCGGTTTCTCTGAACGGTGTTCTGTGGAATGAAGAGGGCAAAACCTGGTTTAGCAGTATTAATACGGCAAAGCTTCCAGAATATTTGAAGCTGAAACAAATTAAGGATCAACATTATTATGAAGCCGCTGCGGCAGTGAAAGGAAAAGTTTTGGCGGCAGTTGGGAATCCCAAAGAAACAGAATTGTATTTGATTGATCCGGGTAATCAATTTAAGACGTCTTACAAGGGAACGGTAGATTGCGAGGTTTCAGATTTGGCGTACAGCCCGAATACAGATTTGGTGTTCAGCGTTCATGGGACAGACTTGAATTGTTTTGAGAGTGAAGATGTTCATGCGATTCTGGGATATGCGGGAGTAGGGGACGTTACATTGGGGGATAAAATGGTTGGCATTACGTATGCAGGCAGCAGCAATGAGAAAACATATGGGCTGGTAGACTGGTTCTATATTATAACTCAGAGCGGGCGGCTGTATGAGATGGGGTACAGTGCGAAGAATGAGGAATATGTCTATTCGGATATCTTGAAACAAGTGGGCGATACGGGAATCAGTACTGGAGAGGAATGGACTTATAATTCTCTGTATTATGATCCGGTCAGCGGCTATATGTTCTGGAGTGCCTATGATGGAGGGAATGTGTTAAAATTGTATGCATTGTCCTGTAAGGAACCAGGGGCAGACACGCCGGTTTGCGCTTATTATCTGGGAGACTTCCCGGAAGGAGTCCAGCCCTTTGTAGGAATGTATGGCACGTCGGGTATTGATGGATATTCTTTTATGGCGGAGAGAAAGGAGGCAGTACATGCAGGAACCTAGAATTCACAGACAGCGGCATTTTTCTATTCTAAAATTTATTTTGTTTCTGGCGGTATGCTTCTGTATGCAGGTTTCTGTAAATGCTTCGCAGAATCCTGGTACCCAGCAGCCAGCGCCAGATTCAGGCAGCCAGCAGCCAGCTCAAGTCCAGCAGGGGACAGGAGCGGCGGATTCAAATCCTGCTGCTTCTGTGAAGCAGGGAGTGATTGCTACGAAACTGAGCAGTCAGGGAAGGACAGTGACCCTGACAGTGAATATCACGAAGGACAGCCAGGCCAGCAGCGGCAGGCTCAAGATACATTACCCCAATACGCTTCTGAGAGTCACCAGCGCACAGGGAGGAAAACTCTGGGATCTTGAGGATGTGAATACGGGTTTGTCAGAGTCCAGCCAGAATCTGGTGTCTTATGCCTGGGCAGATATGGAGAAGCTTACCAGTGAGGGAAACCTTCTCACAGTAACCTGGGAGGCCCAGGACGCAGCGAATGGACAGGAGATTGCTGTGGAAACAGAAGTTGCAGAACTCTATTCTCTGGATGAACGAATGACGGTAAATCCTGAGTGGATCATTGACCGTCTGCGCCCAAGTTTTACGACGGGAAGCCCGGTCCGCACTGGAGATGAGTCCAATGCGGCAGGACTCGCCCTGCTGTGCCTGGGTTCTGTATTGGTGATGGCGAGGCTGATCCGCAGCAAGTATTATTAGCAGAGGAAGGCGAGTGCATGGTATTTAAACGCCTTAGGAATATTCAAAAATAAGGGCACAATTTCTCCTGCCAGCAGGCGCAGAGCCGCTCCAAAGACCAGGAGGCATTAGCAGGGCTGGTGGAGGGGAGATTTTCAATGGCTTGAAGATTCGAAACGTGAGATAGAGCCGGAAGCGTATATTTTTGAAAGAGATGGCAGGCTTTATTTCCGTTTCCAAAAATTGTTGTAACACTTGTCTGTGGGAGTAACCTTGGAATATCTGCGGGAACCACATTTCGGATACTGCTGTCAGAAGAACCGATAATTTCACAACTTTGAATCACATCCCAGAGGGCGATGTGATGGCTGAGAAGAAGTTTCTGCTTCTCTTCTATGGTTGTGGGAATCGGTTCTTTTGTTATATAGGCAAGTACCTTCCAAAACCGGTTTTGCGGATGCCCGTAATAAAAATTCTGAGCTCTGGATTTGACAGAGGGAAAAGTTCCGAGAATTAAGATTTTGGAGTCTTTGTTGTAAACAGGTGCAAATTCGTGGATAAGGTGCTGGTAGTCTGACATAGTTGAATCCTCCTTCTTATAAATTGTATTATAGATAAAATCCAGCCGGATTTCCAGAAGGAATTATTTTCTCTGTTTTTTATTTAGAACCAGTCGGTACAATATTGTAAAAATTTGTCTGTTATTGTATAATTTGACCTAAAGGAGGGCTTCTGGCAAAGCTGGGAGTGAGGAAAGTTATGCACATACAAATGCAGTGTTGTGGAATTGTTTTAATGATGGTTCTGCTTTTTTTCTATATGAAACAGCAAAGGATATCGTTAAATACAGAAAAGGCGTTTTTGCGGGCGTTCTGCCTGAATTTTTTTTGTATTGTTCTGGACGTGTTTTCAATTATTGTAATTTATCAAAGGGACAGGCTGTCTGGATGGTTTATTGATTTTGTCTGTAAAAGTTATCTTGTGACGCTTCTGGGGGTATCGCTGTGCGGGCTGCTTTATGTATGTGTGGATATTTATGTAAAAAAAGAAGACTACAGGAAAGCAGTCAGAAGATATGAGTTTGCAGCCTTAGCAGATATAGCGCTAATTTATATTTTGCCAATCTATTATCAATTCGATGAAGATAAAACCACCTTTTTAGTTACCTATGGCCCCAGTAATTTAGCAGCATTTTTTGTGGCTATAGGATTTTTAGCTGTGAACTTTTATTTGATGAAGAAAGAGAGAAATAAAGTGAACCCCAGACGGCGTGAGGCAGTGCAGCTTTGGATGATTATCTGGATCAGCGCGGCAGTGCTTCAGTTTTTTTACAATAAGCTGCTGGTATTAGGTTATGCCTGTTCTATAGGAATGACAGTTCTCTATTTAAAACTTGAGAATCCTGAAACATATCTGGACAGGCAGTCTGGAATGTTTAATCATGGGGCTTTGGTTCAGTATATAAGCCAGTTGTACAGCGAAGGAAAACGTTTCTCAGTTCTGGCAATCATCTTTGAGCGTTCTTTTTATAAAAATAGGATGCCGGGACAGTCAGAAGAAGTGAGAATGGAAATCATGGAATTTTTGCTGGGGCTGCCAGAAGTGTATGTGTTTAAAAATGCGGAAGATGAAATTCTGCTTGTATATAAAGATGCAGATCATACAGAGAAAAAAATACAGCCGTTATTTCGGCGTTTTGATGACGGATGGGGGAAAAACAGAGCGTTTTACGTTTGTCCCCGCTGGATTTATGTCCCGGATTCTGGAATCGTAAATAATGTGGAGGATATGCTTTACATGATTCGAGATATCAGGCAGAATGGCAAAGAATTTTCTGAGAATCCATTCCTTTATGTAGATAAGGAAAAAGTAGAGCAAATGTACAGGAAGAAGCAGACAGAACAGTTAATTTTTAATGCCATGGAAAAAGACTGGGTGGAGGTATATTATCAGCCTATTTATTCCACAAAGGAGCGCAGATTTACCTCTGCGGAGGCTTTGGTACGAATCAGGGATGAACAGGGAAATATTGTATCTCCAGGAATTTTTATTGATATTGCCGAGCAGAACGGTATGATTCTAAGGCTGGGAGAGATGGTTTTTGAGAAAGTTTGCCGGTTTGTTAAGGAACATAATATCAGGCAGTATGGGCTGCAATATATAGAGATTAATTTATCTGTGGTGCAGTGTTCTTATGAGCAGTTGGCAGAAGATTATATTAACATTATGGAAAAATATAATATCCCTTCTGAATTAATCAATTTGGAAATTACGGAATCAGCATCCATGGAGGCCAAAAGAATTTTGCTGAATAATATGAGAAGCCTGATGGATTATGGGGTAAGATTTTCGCTGGATGATTTCGGAACGGGGCAGTCAAATTTGAATTATATTGTGGATATGCCTGTTGACATTGTTAAGTTTGACCGGGATATGACGAATGCGTATTTTGAAAATGGAAAGGCAAAATATGTGATGGATGCGGCTATGCATATGGTACAGGGAATGAATCTGGAAATTGTATCTGAGGGAATTGAAACCAGAGAACAGTATGAAACTATGGAAGAGCTGGGGATCAGTTATATTCAGGGATACTATTTTTCAAAACCTTTGTCGGAACGGCAGTTCCTGCAGTTTATTTCTGCAAAGCAGAGGCTGGCGGGGGAGTTGTAGTAGATATAAGTTTAGAATTTTGACACTATAATTAGAAAGTAATTTGGCGGGGATGCTTTTTGAATATTATTTTTTTATAAATTAGTAGGCTTATGAAATTATAAAACAGATAGTATTTTGTTTGCATTATGCGAAAAAATATTATATTATTGAAAAATGGGAGAGTATTGTGAAAGATGGAGGTAAAAATGAGTACAACAGGTGATGAAAGATATGAGCCAGAAATTGTCTCTATTTTTTCAGGATGTGGTGGATTAGATTTAGGATTTCATTTGGAAGGATATAAGACGATATGGGCAAATGATTTTGCTGAATGGGCTTGCAAATCATTTGCTGGGAGATTTGGTGATGTTATAAAATGTAAAGATATAACTCAAATTAATCCATATACTGATAAATCAATTCCGGATTGTGATATTGTATTAGGCGGATTTCCATGCCAAGATTTTTCGATAATTTGGAAACAACCTGGACTTAATGGAACAAGAGGCGGACTTTTCAGGCACTTTGCAGAATTTGTAGATGCAAAAAAACCCAAAGCGTTTGTAGCAGAAAACGTAAAGGGATTATTAACAGCCAATAAAGGAAAAGCAATTGAAACAATATTAAAAGATTTTGAAAATATAGAGCCGGGATATGTAGTCAAACCACATTTATATAATTTTGCAGAATATGGAGTACCGCAGTTTAGGGAGAGAGTATTAATTGTAGGGATCAGAATTGATACGGGATTTAATTTTATACATCCGAAACCTACCCATGGTCCTAATGGAAAACAGCCATATGTTACATCAGGTAGGGCATTAACTGGAGTAGAAAATATTTCTGATAACAATGAGCGTATTAATATAAAAGAAAAAACAAAAAAGATGCTAGAATTAATACCAGAAGGAGGAAACTTTACAGATATACCGAAAGACAGTCCTCTTTATGTTAAGGGAATGATCAGTCATGTTTATAGAAGATTAAAGTTAGATGAACCAGCAAAGACCATAATAGCTGCAGGAGGTGGAGGTACATGGGGGTATCACTATCCAGAACCCCGTCCGTTGACGAATAGAGAGCGGGCACGATTGCAGTCATTTCCAGATGATTTTGTTTTTAAAGGCAGCGTGACCGAGGTGAGGAGGCAAATTGGAAATGCAGTGCCTCCTGAGGGAGTAAGAGTACTTGCAAAAAGGCTCTTTCCTCTTTTTCAAGGAGAATATGCTCCCATTGATTTGAAACCAGAATTTAGCAAGATGAAGAAAATGACAGTGAGAGAAAGGTTAGAATATGTAAGTGAACAAATGAATTAATGAGGAGGGGGACAATGGAATTTCTGCATTCAAACTTTTTACCAATGAGAACTGGAAATAAAAATTTTCTTGATAAATTTTATGAATTATTGCCACAAGCTAGTTTATTAAACATAGCGGTTGGATATGTTACATGTGACTCGCTTGTGGAGTTACAGAAATTAATGGAATATAACAATAGAATACATACTTTGAATTTAATTATAGGAATGCATTATTTAGATCTTTTCACTAAAACAGAATATAACGCTGCAGTAGATTTAAATGAATATTTAACTAATACAGAGCGCGGAGAAGTTCGTTTAGTAACCCCTTTCCGTTATCATGGAAAATTATATTCGTACAGTAATTTGGATGGTCCATTTGCTGGAATTATTGGTTCTAATAATCTTAGTAGTATTGTAGAAGGCGGTTCGAGAGTATATGAAAGTGCTATATTTTTTGATGAACCTAAACCGGCATTAGAGATGCATAGATTTATTGAGGATTTGAAAAAGACATCATCAGATAATATATCTACACTCGAAATAAAGAAATTTAAAGAAGCGAATCCTTTATTAGAGGAACATGAATTCGTGAAGAAAATTAATACTCAGATGGTTAGAATGTGTTACTATGAACGTTCCCATATAAGTTTTGACATTCCAATAAAAACATACGAAGTGTCTCCACATAGTAATTTAAATGTGTTTTTTGGAAAGGGAAGAGAAAGTAAAACTACAGGATTGATAAAGCCTAGACATTGGTATGAGGTTGAATTAATTGTGCCAAAATCTGTTACATCACAGCCAGGCTATCCTCAGGCGAAAACAGAGCATGCAGTGTTCCCAGTTATAACGGATGATGGGTGGTCTTTCCAGTGCAAAGTAAGTGGTGATTATAGTAAAAATTTTCGCTCAGAGGGGGATTTAAAAATATTAGGAAAGTGGCTAAAAGGAAGATTAGAAAATGCGGGAGCATTAAAAGTTGGAGAGCCTGTTACAAAAGAAACATTAAGGAAATACGGAAGAGATTCATTTAGTTTGACAAAGTTAAGCAATACAAATGGATGGTTTCTTGATTTTGGAGTGAGAAAATGAGTATTTAGAAAATTATTTCTGTGATATTAGAAATAGAGGAAATTATGAATTAGTTGATTCGATAAAAAATACAGTAGAGGACATTATTCCACAATATGTAAGCAAGTTCTCTTTCCGTGATCATGTGGTTGGTCTTTTAGTAGGAGAAGTTCAAAGTGGTAAAACGAGTCATATATTTGGGTTAATGGCTGCAGCTGCAGATGAAGGATTTGGTATTTTTATACTGCTTACAACAGATCATATTTTATTACATCAGCAGACATATCAGAGGGCAAAAGTAGATTTATCTAATTTTTGCATTTGTGATGAAAATGATTATTTGAAATTTGTACAAAATAGTATGAAAAAGCCAGTCATTATTGTCTTAAAAAAGAATATACGTATTTTAAAGCAATGGAAAAATAATCTGTCATCAACAAAATTTTGTATAGGGAATCCTTTATTTATTGTGGACGACGAAGCAGATGCTGCAAGCTTGAATACGGAGGTAAACAAAAATCAGCAGAGTGCTATTAATAAGAATTTAGATGAAATAAAAACAACCTCAGCAAGCAGTATTTACATAGAAGTTACTGGAACTCCCCAGTCCATTTTACTTCAAACTGCAAAAAGTGGCTGGAAACCATATTTTGTTTATTATTTTAAACCAGGTAGAGAGTATATCGGAGGAAATTTCTTTTTTAGAGATGAAATTCCAACACAAATGATTTTGACAGATAATAATGAAGCACAAGAATTATTGGAAGATGATGAATTTCCTCAAAATGGATTAAAGACAGCATTGATCACACATTTAATTACTTCAGCACATGTAGTTATTAATGGTGGAGAGGTATGCAATTTTCTTATACATCCCAGTATGAAAACAGAGCACCATACATGGTTTGCAGAGAAAATTGGAAATTATTTGAATGAGATTGCACATTCTTATTCAGAAGGAGAAACTAAAATAGTATTTCATGATATTTATTCTGAATTATGTAAGACAAAACAAGATTTGTTGGAGTTTGATAAGCTATATTCTTTTATTTTAGATCAGATAAATAAGGATAAGATAAAAATTCTCGTAATTAATTCATTTTCTTCTTACGAGGAAAATACAAACTATGAAACAGGAATAAATATTATTGTTGGAGGCAACAGTTTGGGACGTGGTGTTACGTTTCCCAAACTTCAGACAATTTATTATTGCCGTGTTGCAAAAAGTCCGCAGGCAGACACTATGTGGCAGCATGCGAGGATGTTTGGCTATGACAGAGATCCAGGCCTGATAAGGGTATTTATGCCTCCAGTATTATATAAGCTTTTTTCAGACATTAATCGGACAAATAATACTATAACAGCGCAGATAGGAAAGAAGGGGTATGGAAATGACATTAAAATTTTATATCCAGTGGGAGTCAATCCAACAAGAAAAAATGTTTTAGACCGAAAGAAGCTTGGAGTTTACGCAGGTGGGGTAAATTATTTTCCATTTTATCCAATCAATAGAGATATTGAAAAGATAGATAAAATATTAGAGCCGTTCTGTGATAATGTGTATAGTGTTAGTATTAAGATGATAATGCAATTACTAGAATTGGTAGATTCGGAGGACATAAATGATTGGGATCAGAAGACTTTTATGGGATTTTTAAATATGATTATGAAGGAAAAACCCTTGGCACAGGCAAAAATGATTGTAAGGCGAAATAGGGATATTGCAAAAGGAACAGGGACTTTATTATCACCTAATGACAGAAAGCTGGGAGATGATTTCCAGGAAGAACTGGTTTTTACACTCTATAAAGTTTCGGGCAGGAAAGGATGGAAAGGAAAAGAGTTGTGGATTCCAAACATAAAACTGCCAGGAAATATGATATATTATAGTGGCGGATATTGAAGAATGTACAAAATTAGTTTGTAAAATTGGGGAACCTCATATATGGATAATTTAACGAAAGAACAAAGAAGAAAAAATATGCAGCGCATACGGTCAAAAGATACCAGTATTGAACTCAAGCTGCGAAAAGCTTTATGGAAGAAAGGATATCGTTACCGAAAAAATGATGTCAAACTACCTGGAAAACCAGATATTGCAATAACAAAATATAAAATTGCAGTATTTTGTGATAGTGAATTTTTTCATGGAAAGGATTGGGAGGTTTTAAAACCGAGATTGGATAAAGGAAGTAATAGTGAGTACTGGATTGGTAAGATTTCCAGAAACAGAGAACGGGATAGCGAGATTAATAAGAAACTTCTATTTGAAGGGTGGACGGTTATTCGCTTTTGGGGAAAGGATATTCAAAAAAATGTTGAAGAGTGCGTGAGGGTTATCGAAGAGACAGTGTGGGATATTAAGTTGCAAGACGAATATGAAATTAATAATTATTAATGCGGACTCAAGTATATGTAAATCATAATATAAGTCATATGATATATTCTATTTCCAGGGAGGGGGTATGTTGAAAATTGTGTATAGAGTGCTTCTGACAATTAATGCAATAATTTTATTAGTTGTAGTATATTTGATAAAGACAGAGAAGTCATTGCCTTTTCATTGGCTTCCATCCGTACATGTATCATATTTCGTGTATTTTACGGCAGCAATTATAATGTCTGGAGTATGTTTGTGGTTTTCAAGATTTTTAAGTGATGATATAATTACAGGGGGAATCACAGAAGCTGAATCTGCAAATAATTCATATCTTCCAAGTTATCTTGGGTATTTTTTTGTTGCTTTGAGCATAAACGATTGTGATACTCTGATATGGGTTACAGGAATTGTAATGGTTTTTACTTTTTTTTCTCAGACATTATATTTCAATCCTCTGTTTTTAATATTTGGTTATAAGTTCTATAATGTTTCCACGGACAATGGCGTTAAGTTTTTTGTTATAAGCAAAAAAAATATTACAACCGTAAATAATTTAAGTTTTCATAAATTAAAGAGAATAAATAATTATACATTTATTGATAAGGGAAGATATTAGAATGAACTATGTATTAGCTAAGATAAAAGAAAAAGAAGATACATTTGAAAAATTATATTCCGGAGAAGAATTATTTTCTGTACCATCTGATTTGGATAGTGCGATTGATTATGAGCCAGCCAGGCTTTTAGAAGAAGATGAATGGTTTCAATTGGACAATTTTTCAGATAGAAAATTTTGTATTGACTTATTGAAAAAAGATTTTCGAAGTACTGAGTATGAAGAAGTTAAAAGAGCAAGAACAGAAACAATAGAATATATATGCTCGTATCAGGAAAATAATTATTTTTTTCAGAGAATATTAAAACAAAATATTTTTCAGAAAAAACGTTTGACTTTAGGAGATAATGTTGTTTTGGACAAAGGTGAAAAGAGTATTGTGATAAATAGTACTCCAGATGCTGTATTTTTGAAAGAAAAAAACATTCTCTATTTTAAAAAACTGCAGACAATTGCACCGATATTTCGAGGAATTGGCACGCTTTATAAAGAAGCAACGAAAGAAGAAACTGAGAAGTTTTTGAGAAGTAATTTTATTGCATTAGAGAATGGTTATGATGCTGATAAAGTGAAAACAATGAATCGAAAAAGAATAGCAATGGCAATGGATACTTTAAAAGGATTTAGTAAAAAACAGCAAAAGGAAGTGCTTGATTATACACATCAATATTATCCTCAGTTAAAGTATGAAAAAAAGGAAGGAATATTTACAGTTGGGAATGAGGATGATATGAAGTATTTACTTTGGGGAATAGAGCAGAGGTATTATACCACACCTGTTACGAACGAGAAAAGAGTTGCTAATTCTATAACAAAATTATAAAAATAAGCAGTAAAGTTTTTGAAATTGATTACTATAAGCGCCAATTACCCCTAAAGGAGGTTCCCCCATGGAAGAATCAAACGTATTACAACTCAATAGTTCCAAATTCCAGGATTTGTACCTCTGTTTTTGCGGTGTGTCCGAATGTGAACCTTGCCACAGCTTTGGTCCGGCCATACGGCCCAGCTATATTTTGCATTATATCCTTTCTGGAACAGGGGTATACCAGGTGGGAAGCCGGAAATATAAGATTCAAAAAGGGCAGGGATTCCTTATTGAGCCAGAGGCGGTAACTTTCTATCAGGCAGATGAGTGGCAGCCCTGGACGTATCTGTGGGTTGGCTTTGCAGGAACCCAGGCAGAAATGTTTCTGCAGGATCTGGGACTTAACAGCAGCCAGCATGTGTTTCAGAGCAGACATGGAGATGAATTAAAACGCATTGTTACAGATATGTTGAAAAATAATACATTTTCCCAGACCCATCAATATTATCTTCAGAGCCTTCTATATGAATTTTTTGCAGTGCTCAGCCGTGATGTTCAGATGGAAGCAGTGACAGAAGAAAACCGGGAGAGCGTTTATGTGAAAAAAGCCGTCAATTATATTCAGAATAATTATGTTCGTGGAATTGGTGTGGCAGAAATTGCTGATTACACAGGTGTGAGCCGCAGTTATCTGTACAAAGTATTCTCAAAAAATCTTGGGGTTTCCCCAAAAGAGTTTCTTACACGTCTTAGGCTGGTGCGCTCCAGAGAATTGTTAGAACTCACGGAGTTGTCTGTGGAAGGAGTGGCAATGTCCTGTGGTTATCAGGATGCCCTTGTATTTTCCAAAGCTTTTAAACAAGAAACAGGAATGCCGCCCAGCCATTACCGCAAAATGTATCACAGGAAACAACAGGAAAAAAACTTGTCCGGGCTGCAGCAAATACTGGAGATTGTGGAAACATTTTGACTGTATTTTAATACAAAATCCTCTAACTCTAATCTCATGGAACGCTTATAATAAGTTTAACTTAATAAGCAAAGAGAGCGGGAGAAGGAGGAACAAACATGAACATTGTTTATCATGAAAATTCAAAGGTTTTTCATTTGTGGAATGACAACGTCAGCTATGTAATGATGGTATTAAAGAATGGGCAGCTGGGGCAGTTATATTTTGGAAAAAGGATTCATGACCGGGAGAATTTATCTGATTTACTGGAACTTGCCGCCCGTCCCATGTCTTCTTGTTCTTTTCCAGAGGATAAAACATTTTCTATGGAACATATCAAACAGGAACTGCCAAGCTTTGGGACAGGAGATTACCGGAGTCCGGCAGTAGAGATTCGACAGGAAAATGGAAGCAGAATTTCAGATTTTCAGTACCAATCTTATAAGATAGAAGAAGGAAAACCCAAATTAGCGGGTCTTCCGGCAGTGTATACGGAGAATGGCCAGGAGGCGGCTACCCTGGTCATTCATTTGCTGGATTCAGTGACAGGCATTCAGGCGGAGTTGCTTTATACCATTTTTGCAGAGGGAGGGATTCTGGCCAGGAGTATCCGTTATGAGAATGAAGGCGTAAAAGCAGTGCAGATAGAACGTGCCATGAGCCTGTGCTTGGATCTGCCGGACTGCGATTATGAATGGATGCAGTTGTCTGGGGCGTGGGCCAGGGAGCGTTATGTCATAACCAGAAAACTTACTATGGGTATCCAGTCTGTGGGAAGCCTGCGGGGAAATTCTTCACATCAGCACAATCCATTTGTAGCAGTGAAACGTCCCTCAGCCACAGAACAGCAGGGAGAAGTCATTGGTTTTGGCTTTATTTACAGTGGAAATTTTCTGATGCAGGCAGAAGTGGACGCCCACGATCAAACCAGAGTTTTGGTGGGAATTCATCCCGATACATTCTCCTGGAAGCTGGAACCTGGGGACAGTTTTCAGACGCCGGAAGCGGTGATGGTATATACCGATCAGGGGCTTAATGATATGAGCCAGACTTTCCACCGTCTGTATCGGAGCCGTTTGGCCAGGGGGAACTGGCGGGAGGAGCCTCGTCCGATTCTTATTAATAATTGGGAGGCAACCTATTTTGATTTTACAGAAGAAAAACTGCTAAAAATTGCCATAAAGGCTAAGGAATGCGGTGTGGAACTCTTTGTACTGGACGACGGCTGGTTTGGAGAACGGGGCAGTGACCATGCTGGATTAGGAGACTGGGTGGCAAATGAAAAACGCCTGCCCCGGGGTATTACAGGGATAGCAGAACGTATAGAAGAATTGGGGATGAAGTTTGGCCTCTGGTTTGAACCGGAAATGGTAAATGAAGATTCTGATCTGTACCGCATGCATCCAGATTGGATTCTGTCTGTGCCGGAACGGGTAAAATCTCATGGAAGATATCAGTATGTACTGGATTTTTCCAGAAAGGAAGTAGTGGATTTTATCTATGAGATGATGGCAAAAGTTCTCAGAGAAGCAAAAGTTTCTTATATTAAATGGGATATGAACCGCAGCATTACCGAATGTTTCAGTGCAAGTCTGCCGCCGGAGCGTCAGGGAGAAGTATACCATCGTTACATTCTGGGAGTCTACGAGCTGTATGAGCGGCTGACGCGGGAATTTCCACACGTGTTGTTTGAATCCTGCGCCAGCGGAGGAGGACGCTTTGACGCGGGAATGCTCTATTATGCGCCTCAGGGCTGGACCAGTGATGACACGGACGCAGTGGAACGCTTAAAGATACAATATGGAACCAGTATGTGTTATCCCATCAGCAGTATGGGTTCCCATGTATCTATGGTTCCCAACCATCAGGTAAATCGGAGAACGCCTCTTCACACCAGAGCCAATGCAGCTTATTTTGGCACCTTTGGGTATGAACTGGATTTAAACAAATTGACAGAGGATGAAATCCAGCAGGTAAAGGAGCAGATTGTCTTTATGAAGGAATACCGCAAGATTTTGCAGTTTGGCACATTTTACCGGCTGAAAAGTCCCTTTGAGGGAAATGAAACGGCGTGGATGGCAGTAAGCCAGGATAAAAGAACAGCTATCGTGGGCTGGTACAGGGTTCTGAATGTGGTAAACGGTCGTTTTACCCGTCTGCGGCTGCAGGGATTGGACCCTGAACTGTGTTACCAGAACAGCCAAAATAATACTCTTTGTTACGGAGATGAATTGATGAACCTGGGACTTTCCACCACGGATGAGACAGCGGGGGAACTGGCGGCAGGAGAGGAAGCCTGCACAGATTTTGAATCAAAAATTTATATCTTCAAAGCGCAATAATTTTTCGGCAATAAGGTTGCAAATATCGGAAAAGCCCTTTATAATGTGAAATCATAAGAGAAATGAGGGCTATCATTGTGGCAGGGAACAAAGGAAAACGTTTAAATCAATATACAAGTGACTATGTAGTATTCGATTTAGAAACTACTGGCGTCCGTCCGGACGCAGATGAAATTATAGAAATTTCCGCGATACGTGTGCGGGGGCACAAAGCTGTGAATGAATTTTCCACACTGGTAAATCCTGGAATGCATATTCCGGCGGCAGCTTCCAGAGTGAACCATATTACAGATGATATGGTAGCAGAAGCGCCGGGGCTTAAAGAAGTTCTAGGAGAATTTCTGGAGTTTGCAGGCAGTGATATTTTGGTGGGACATAACATTCACAGCTTTGATTTAACTTTTATTTATCGTGGAATGATGCGTATTTATGGCACAGGTTTGGAAAACGATTACATAGATACCCTATATATGGCAAGACAGTGTCTGCCAGAGCTGTCCCATCACAAGCTGTCAGATGTGGCAGCTTATTTTCATATTAGTACGGCAGGGGCTCACCGTGCCTTAAACGACTGTGTCATGAATCAGAAATGTTATGAGGAACTGGGGAAAATTCTGAACCAGAGGAGGAAGACTAATCCGGAAATTGTATGCCCAAAATGCGGCTCTGAAATGGTCAAACGCAGCGGGAAATTCGGAGAATTTTATGGATGCAGTGATTTCCCCCGCTGCCGCGGCACCAGGAAAATTTGAAATGATAAGGAAAGAGTGAGAAAGATATGAAATCATTAGTAATTGCAGAAAAGCCCAGCGTGGGCAGAGACATAGCCCGGGTTTTAGGATGTAAGCAGGGCGGAAACGGCTGCCTGGAGGGAAAGGATTATGTGGTGACCTGGGCGCTGGGGCATCTAGTGGAACTTGCAGATCCTGAGAGTTATGGGGAACAATGGAAAGTATGGAAGATGGAGACGCTTCCTATGCTGCCGGAACATTTGGAAATCCAGGTAATTAAGAAAACAGCACATCAATACCAGACAGTTAAGAAACTGATGTACCGGAAAGATATCGGACAGATTATCATAGCCACTGACGCAGGAAGGGAAGGGGAACTGGTGGCGCGGTGGATTATCCAGAAATCCGGTGTGAAAAAGCCCATGAAACGGCTGTGGATTTCTTCTGTTACAGATAAGGCAATCCGCCAGGGATTTTCCAGTCTCAAAGAGGCGAAGGAGTATCAGAAATTGTATGAAGCTGCAGTAGCCCGTGCAGAAGCAGACTGGCTGGTGGGACTAAACGCCACACGTGCTCTGACGGTAAAACATAATGCGCAGCTTTCCTGCGGCAGAGTGCAGACGCCCACTCTTGCGATTATTGCCAAACGGGAAGCACAGATTAAGGCGTTTCAGCCGAAATCTTATTATGGTTTGAAAATGAAGAGCAAGGAGGCGTCCTGGATCTGGAAATCAAGCCAGAACAGCAGCAGCACTTTTTCAAAAGAGGAAATTCAAAACGCCCAAAAGCAGGTTGTTCATAGCACGGCTGTGGTGACGGAAGTAAAGAAAAAGCAGCAGAAATCTTATGCGCCGCAGCTATATGATTTGACTTCTCTGCAGCAGGACGCTAACCGGATGTTTGGATTCTCTGCAAAACAGACGCTGGATTATATGCAGAGCCTTTATGAACGCTACAAGGTAGTGACTTATCCAAGAACAGATTCCCGTTATCTTACCGCGGACATTGTGGACACGATTCCAGAACGGCTCAGGGCGTGCCGCAGCGGCATTTATTCCTCCATCTGTGGGAAATTGCTGAAAACTTCCATTAAAGGGAATAAATCATTTGTGGATGATAAAAAAGTGTCGGATCATCATGCCATTATTCCCACAGAGCAGGGCGTCAATTTAAAAGACTTAGAATATGGGGAGCGAAGAATTTATGAGCTTGTGGTTTCCCGTTTTCTGTCTGTGCTTCTTCCTCCCTGCCAGTATCAGCAGACGGAGGTGACGGCAGTCTGTGCAGGGCAGCAGTTTACCTTAAAGGGCAGAATATTAGAGCAGCCAGGATGGCAGGAAATCAAAATGCTGCAAAAAGAGGCTGGAATCAATACGGAGGATTCTTATGAGGAAGAAGATTCTGAGACAGTAAAGGGAGAAGTTCTGACAGGAAGTATCCCGGATTTTACAAAAGGACAGAAGATCTTATTTACAGAGGGGAAGATCACCGAAGGAAAGACAAAACCGCCGCTTCCTTTTACAGAGGCCACCCTTCTTGCAGCTATGGAAAATCCTGTAAAGTATATGGAGAGTACTGACCAGAAATTAAGAAAGACACTGGGAGAAACCGGCGGTCTGGGAACGGTTGCCACCCGGGCAGATATCATTGAAAAATTATATAACAGTTTTATGATTGAAAAACGTGATCAGTATATTCATTTAACATCCAAGGGCAGACAGGTGCTGGAGTTGGCGCCCCAGGGTCTGACGTCTCCGGAACTTACTGCCAGATGGGAGCAGGAGCTTTCTGACATTGCCAGAGGAAAAACAAAGAAAAAGGATTTTGAGGCGGAAATTCGTTCTTATACGGTAGACATTGTAAAGGACATCCAGGCATCTTCCAAAACTTACCGCCATGACAACCTTACTGGTAAGAAATGCCCGGAATGCGGGAAACTGATGTTGGAAGTCAACCACAAAAACGGTAAGATGCTGGTGTGCCAGGACAGAGAGTGCGGATACCGTAAAACTCTTTCCAAAATAACCAATGCCCGCTGCCCGCAGTGCCATAAGAAAATGGAGCTGGTGGGAGAGGGGGAGAACCGAAGATTTACCTGTGTCTGCGGATACCGGGAGAAACTGTCTGCGTTTGAAAAGCGAAGGAAAGAGAGTGGAGGCGGAGTGTCCAAAAAGGATGTCTCCCGTTATATGAATAAGATGAAGCAGGAGGCAAAAGAGCCAGTAAATAACGCCTTTGCAGATGCTTTGGCAAAGTTAAAATTGTAAAAAGTAAGCAAGAATGAAGATTTGGGTTGATTTTGGAAATTATAGTATGTTAAAATGTCGTTGGAATTATTCTAATATATCGTACAGTAGTTTGGTTCGTGGAGGTTAAGAATGGAGAAACATGTTATTTTGATTGCGGATGATGTGGAAATCAACCGTAATATGCTGAGTTTTATTTTTGAGGAGCAGTATAAGATTTTAGAAGCAGCAGATGGAGTTGAGACTATAGAGCTTCTTGAGAAATATAACGATACCTTGTCGCTTATTTTTCTTGATTTGATCATGCCCAATAAATCAGGTCTGGATGTTTTAGAATATATGTTTGAAAAAGGATATATGAATACCATTCCGGTAATTATGATTACTGGGGAGGCAACTGCAGACAGTGAGGTAAAAGCGTACGAATATGGGGTATCTGATATTATTTATAAACCCTTTGATTCGAAGGTAGTTATGCGCCGTGCCCAGAACATTATTGAACTGTTTCAGAACCGTATGGATATTGAGAGAAAGCTTGAGAAACGTACCAGGCAGCTTCAGGAAAGTAAGGAAAAGCTGGAAAGAAATAATGAATTCCTTGTAAATGCTTTGAGTTCTGTGGTGGAATTCCGCAGCCTTGAATCTGGCGAGCATATCCAGAGGGTAAAATATTTAACAAAGATTCTGTTGAGATATCTGAAGACAGAGTTTCCAGAATATGAGCTGACAGATGAGTCTGTAAATCTGATTGTCAATGCTTCAGCCCTTCATGATCTTGGAAAGATTGCAATTCCTGACAGTATTTTATTGAAACCGGGAAGGCTGACAGATGAAGAATTTAAGGAAATGAAGAAGCATACCGTATATGGATGCCAGCTTTTGGAGAATTTTAAACAAGAAGAAAATGAATTTTATGGCTATTGTTATGATATCTGCAGATACCATCATGAGCGTTATGATGGAAATGGATACCCAGATCGTTTGAAAGGCGAGGAAATTCCTATCTGGGCTCAGGTGGTTTCCATTGTGGATGTCTATGATGCACTGGTAAGTAAGCGGGTTTATAAGGAAGCTTATGCAGTGGAGGAAGCTGTGAACATGATTAGGAATAATGAATGCGGTGTGTTTTCTCCTAAGATTATGGAGTGTTTTGATATGGCAAAAAGCGATTTTTTCCAGGCTACAGAAGTGAAATTTTCTTATGCAGATGCCGGAGAGTAAAATATTGTTCCGGAGGTTATGCCGTTCACAAATTTTGATTTCATGTACTGTTTATATAGCATAGTCAACTGAATGAAAGATGATATTAATATTACAAAAAGTATATAAGAGCAGGGATTCAAGAGAGTCCCTGCTCTTAATGGAAAATGAATTCTTACACATCAATTTATTACTTTACAATTTTAACTTTTTTCCCCTGTCCTTTGTTTTTGAATATTTTTTTATAGGCAGACAGTTTTTTTGACGGAACTTTTACCTTTGCAGTTGGTTTAATTCCTTTTATGGCATTTTTTCCAACCTTTTTTAGTTTTGTGGATTTTATCGTTATGGTATTGAGTTTCCGGCAGTTTTTAAATGCATTGCTGCCAATTTCTGCAACATTTTTTCCAAGGGCGGCCTTAGTCAGTTTTGTGCATCCTCCAAAAGCGGATGTTCCAATTGTTTTTACATTGTCCCCAATTTGAACATTTGTTATCTTTTTATTGTTTTTTAACGCATTGCTGGCAATGGCGGTTATCTTAAATGTCTTTCCTCCAATCTTCACCGTTTTGGGAATTGTTAATTTTTTGACTTTGTTGTCTTTTATCCCTGTTAATGACACGGTAGATGTGCCTGTGACTTTATATTGGCAGGAACCGGCTTTATGAGACGTGCCATTTTTTATCGTAATGGTAAAGGTTTTTGTTACTTCTCCTCTATAAGTTCCTTTTCCTGTAATAATTATTTGTGCAGTGCCAGCATTGATATTATTTTTATATATGAAGGAGAAATCCGTGTTTTTTACTAGAACTTTGTTTCCATCTTTCACTGTGACAGAAGGGGTTTTTGCAGTTCCATCATAGAGATAGGAAGTTTGGCCTAACATTATTGTACATTTAGATAATTCCTTTATTTCCGGTTTTTGTGTAATTGATACCATAATGGAAAATTCTTTAGTCACAGTGCCAGAGTAATTGCCAATACCGGAAAGGATTACCGTAGCAGTGCCAGCATTGATATTATTTTTATAAGAAACGTTAAAATCTTTGCCTTCTGTTAGAGTAATGTCTCCGTCCAGAACAGTAACATCAGGAGTTTTTGGGTTACCATCATATATAAAGGAATCGGGATTGATGGTAATGGTACAATTATCAAGTGGCTTTGTTTCCGGATCAGGAATCGGAGTAGAAGATTCTGTAATGGTGAATTCCTTAGTCACAGTGCCAGAGTAATTGCCAATACCGGAAAGGATCACTTTAGCAGTGCCCACATTGATATTATCCGTATAGGAAACGTTATAATCTTTGCCTTCTGATAAAGTAATATCTCCATCCAAAACAGTGGCATCAGGAGTTTTTGGGCTGCCATCATATACAAAAGAGTCAGGATTAATCGTAATGGTACAATTGTCCAGTGACTTCTTCTCCGGATCAGGGAGCGTGACAGAGGATTCTGTAATGGTGAAATTTTTTCGAATGGTTCCGGTGAAGATATCGTTGCCTGTAATGATTACTGTGGCGGTGCCAATTTCTGTATTGTTCTCATAAGTTAATGTATAGTCAATGCCCTCTTTCAGCAGAACATCGTGGTAAGAAACACTGACCTCAGGAGTGCATGGGTTTCCAGTGTAGGGATAAGATTCCTGGGAAAGCACAGTGTCAGCAGTAGAAATATCTACGCTTTGCGGATCACCGATCCGTGCGGTCAGAGTTTTTTTCAGATTGGGATTATATTTCGGATAAATTGTGAGTGTGGTAATTCCTGGAGCAAGCACATGCAATTGATTATTAGATGAATTCGGCATGGCAGTTTCCGGGACTGAAATCACCGATTCATCGGAGGATTCTATCATCATATCCTGATAGTTTTCATCGCCGTCGACGCCTTCAATCCAGCAATAAATAACGGAAGAGATTGGGTTTGAGCCTGGAAATACAGAAGAATATTGGTTGGAACTGGATGTGCTGTTCCTCCACCATAAATTATACGTTGTAGGAGGGATGATTTTTATAGTATCCTGGCAAACGGAACAGATTCCTGTTCGGTATCCTTCAGAATCTTTATCGCCATAAACGTAGCTATGGGGTGTTTTTGGAGTTTTTTGCTCTATGGATTCTCCGCAGACTTCACAACGATATATTTTTAAACCTTCCGACGTGCAAGTAGGGAGGGTAGTGGATAGTAATTCTTTGGTGTGTCCGCATTTTACTGTAATTGTAGTGCTGGCAAGGACACTGCCGTTGGATTGGGCGGTAATGATTGTCTCGCCGTTCTTGTGTCCAGTTACAACGCCGTCATCCCCTACAGTGGCAGCCGAAGTATTGGAAGAATGGTAGGTGATAGGATCAATTACCCACAATTTGTGGTTTTTTGAGCCGTTTACCAGAGTAACCTTCGGTGTCAGGGTAGTTGTTTTGTCGGTGTAAATAGTAGTAGCGCCTTCTAAAATATAGTCCGTGATATAAGAATTTTTCACTTCAATTTTCTGCATGACCTCCATTGGAGCGTCCAGCATGGTTTCGTCCAGGTCTTGTGAAGTGGATGAAAATTCTCCCGCCAGAGTGTTGGGATAGGATGATTCTTCTGTATAGAAATCGCCAAGGCCAACATATGTATAGTTAGGATTTATCATACTCGTGTAATGGCCTGTGACTGTGCCGCTTGTCTGATTTACCCAATCAGTTTTTTCTTCATACCATTGGTTGATCCCGCTGACCATGCTGGTTCCCCAGTTATATGCAAGGTTTTCTGCACTTGAGGATATTCCGTTATAACGGATAGAAAAAGTATCCGTTCCATTCAGCCGGTTGTGCCCGGAGGCTAAAAAGCCGAATGCCAGTCCGCCTTCTGCTGCCCGGATTCGTGCTATGCGCTCTAAATCAGCAGACCATTTGAGAGGAACATAATCTGTGGGGGATAGTGTACGGCTGGCATCTCTGGGATCTGGAACATTCCCGGACTCACAGGCTTCCTTTCGAATCTCGTTGATTCGGTTCAGCCCATCCTGTGCCTGACTGTAATAAGAACCATAGACGCCTAACATGGTGCATTCTTCAGAAGCGGTTGGTACATTTGTTTCTAAAATTGTCATAGCGTTGACTGTGTGGGCGGGATATGGTGCGATGAAGGCTGACAGGCATACAGAAGCCGCCGTAAGCCATGCTAAAAACCGTTTTTTCTTCATTAAAATTCTCCTTTCTAAAAACAATGTACAGTCTTATTGCTGTATTTAAACCAGTCCACAATAGGACGGATTTTTATTGTTTTATAATAATTGTATGGTATTTTTTGTTTAAAGTCAATGACCTGTATTTTGTCCTGTCAACCTTTGAGATTATAATGATATTACGGTGATGAAATAGAACCCTTGTAGTTAAATATTGCAATATGTAACCGCAGGGTTATCAATAGATCGGGAAAAACAGATAATAGTTGACAAGCAGGAAAGGTAACTTTTATAATAGATACAAATAGTAGAAATGGCTGAATATTTCGTAATCTCAGCCATGTGAGCAGGAGGTAACATTGAAATGAGAAGCATTCGAATCAAAATCACCTTATGTCTTATTCTGACTGTTATGATTGGCCTAGTCGCGTCTGGAACTTCAAGCATTATGCTAAACTACAATAATACCATGTCCACGGTGGAGCGGATGATGAGCCAGACGGCGGTCCTGGCTGCAGGACGTGTGCAGCAGGAACTGGAGGCATATAAGAACGTAGTTATGGAGGCAGGGTGTATCCCGCAGTTATCCGATCCGGAAGTATCGGTGGAAGAAAAGCGGGCTATCATTGACGGGCGGGTTTCCATGCATGGTTTCCAGAGGGGAAATATTGTTGGTGCAGATGGTATCAGTATTTTCGATGGAAATGATTATTCAGACCGTGAATATGTACGTCAGGCTATGCAGGGAAAGGTTTTTGTATCGGAGCCTTTGAACAGCAAGATCACAGGGGAACTGTCCATTATGGTTGCAGCGCCTTTATATTCTGAGGGAAATTATGACAAATCCATTGTGGGTGTTGTATATTTTGTTCCTCATGAAACTTTTTTGAACGATATTGTATCTGCTATTCAGATTGGTGAAAACAGCAGATCTTATATGATTAATAAATCCGGCGGGACTATTGCTGATATTACCTTGGATACGATTACGGTTCAAAATATAGAGGCGGAAGCACAGAGTGATCCTTCGCTGCAGGAACTGGCCGCGATCCATTCTGAGATGCGTCAGGGGAAAAACGGTTTCGGAAGCTATACAAATGGAGAAGATAAAATGTTTGCGGCTTATGCTCCAGTAATGAATACAGATGGATGGAGTATTGCAGTGACCGCACCGCAGCTTAATTATCTTGCATCTACACGGGACGCAATGGTTATTAATATCGCGGTGATCGTAGTTTCTATTTTGATTTCAGTTATTGTTGCGTTGGCTTTGGCTCTTAATATCGGCAGACCAATGAAGGCTTGTGTGAATCGTATGAAGCTGCTTGTAGAGGGTGATTTGGAGACGCCCATGCCTAAGATTTCCAACAAAGATGAAACAGGCGTGCTTGTCAGATCCACGGAGTCTCTGGTGGAGGGGCTGCGTGTTGTGATCAATGACATTAGTTATTTGCTCAACGAGATGGCTAATCAGAATCTGGATGTTCATACGGAACACGAGGAGGTATATGTAGGCAGTTTTCAGGATATTTTGCATTCTATGCGAAATATGAGGATTGAACTGAGCAGTGCCATGCGTCAGGTCAATCATTCTGCAGAGGGGGTGGCGAATGCCAGTAACCAGTTATCCTCAAGTGCACAGACACTTAGCCAGGGGACAACAGAACAGGCTGGTTCTGTGCAGGAACTTGCAACGCGGATCAGCATGATTTCTGAGGAGGTGAAAGAAACAGCAGATGGCGCTCTGGAAGTCAGGAAACAGACGCATGAGACTGGTGAAGAAGTTTTTCTGTGTAATCAGAAGATGCAGAATCTTGTGGAAGCCATGGAAAAGATTCAGACCAGCTCCGAGGAAATTGAAAAGATTCTTAAGACCATAGATGATATTGCATTCCAGACAAATATACTAGCTTTGAATGCGGCAGTGGAGGCAGCCAGGGCTGGCAGTGCAGGAAAGGGCTTTGCTGTTGTTGCGGAGGAAGTCCGCAATTTGGCGGGAAAATCTGCACAAGCGGCTCAAAATACATCAGATCTTATTGCAAATTCTACGGTGGCAGTACATATGGGCACCGAGATTGCTCAAAATACGGCGGATGTTCTTATGGGTGTTGTAAATAGTATTCAGTCGGTGGTTGACGCCATCGACCACATTGCAATCGTATCGAGTGAGCAGTCCGAGTCGGTTAAGCAGGTTTCAGAAGGTATTAATCAGATATCAGTTGTTGTGCAGAGTAACAGCGCTACTGCTGAGGAGGGTGCGGCTGCTGGTGAACAGCTTTCCGCTGAGGCTGCCGGCCTGAAGGAGTTGGTAGATCACTTTACGCTTGCTTCAGAATAATTAGGATAAGACAGGAGTCGTGACGTGCTGCATCCTGCATATTGATGATGAGGAAGATGAAAAAAGCATCAATGAGGATGATGAGTTTTTGAAAATGTCAATCCTAAGTCATAACCAGCCTGGAATCTTCATACATTATAAAAAAAGCAGTGTATGAGGGATTTTCGTTGAAAGGATACATAGAAGAGCGTGCAGTCAATATTGCTAATTATATTATTGAGGAGAATGCAACGGTACGGCAGACTGCCAAAAAATTTGGAATCAGCAAAAGTACGGTACATAAAGATGTAACAGAACGTCTGGTGCAAATTAATCCCGCCCTTGCTTCCCAGGCGCGCAAAGTATTGGATGTAAACAAATCGGAGAGACATATCAGGGGCGGACTGGCAACAAGAGAAAAATATCTTCATCAAAAAGGGGCTGTTTAAAAGGCGGCCCTTGGGTGAAGATGGCTTCTGCTTTGTAATAGAAATTTAGAAATTGATTAAAATATATCAAATAAAATGATTAAATTTATCACTATACAAGAAGAAATATCTGTGTTAAGATAAAACTCGTGAAAGGTGATGAAGAGGAAGAGTAACTGCAAAAGAGCTTTCAGAGAGCTATCGTTGGTGGAAGATGGCAGTGATAATGCAGTGAACTGGTCTTGGAGCTTCCGGCTGAAAGTTCTCACATAAGGCAGGTAAGACTATTCTGCAAAGGAAGGAGTAAGTCAGGACGGGTTCTCCCGTTATAGAGATAAGCATGAAAGTGTCTGGATATTTTAACTGGAGAAGAGAGGGCATTTAGAACAGACATAAAGTGCAGAGGAGAGCATGGAAACATGAAGTAGAGTGGTACCGCGCAGGATGAATATATCTTTCGTCTCTATTATTTTCGGATAGTGGATGCGAAGGATTCTTTTTATTTCATAGAAAATTTTTACATTTTCTAAATAATATAACTTCTCCTGGGAATTTGCGGCTTTGTGGGTGGAACCAAAGCTGTGTTATGTTAATGGAAACGGTGAAACGCATGAAGCGCATTTTTGTTTTTTGCTCTTTACAATAATGGAGGAAAGAAAGATGAAAAATTTTGAGAAGTATGAGAGACAGTATTTTATGCCGCCAGAAGTGACGTATGACTGGGTAAAAAAGGAATATATCACAGAACCGCCCATTTGGTGCAGTGTGGATCTTAGAGATGGAAACCAGGCTCTGATAGAACCAATGAGCCTGGAAGAAAAACTGGAGTTTTTTCAGCTTTTGGTAGATGTAGGATTTAAAGAAATTGAGGTTGGATTTCCGGCGGCTTCTGATACAGAATATAATTTTATGCGGACATTGATCGAACAAGATATGATTCCTGATGATGTGACAGTACAAGTTTTGACTCAGGCAAGAGAACATATTATCCGTAAGACGTTTGAGGCAGTGAAGGGAGCGCCTCACGCAGTGGTGCATTTGTATAATTCTACCTCTTTGGCCCAGCGGGAACAGGTATTTAAAAAGAGCAAGGAAGAGATTAAGGAAATTGCGGTGGAGGGAGCCAAGCTGTTAAAACAGCTTGCAGATGAGACGGAAGGGAATTTTACGTTTGAATATAGTCCAGAGAGTTTTTCAGGAACGGAAGTAGACTATGCGCTGGAAGTGTGTAATTCGGTGCTGGATATCTGGCAGCCGACGCCGGAACGGAAGGTTATTATCAATCTGCCTACCACTGTAGAGAATGCCATGCCCCATATTTTTGCAGGCCAGGTGGAATATATGAGCAAACATATGCATTTTCGTGAAAATGTAGTGCTTTCCCTCCACCCTCACAATGACCGGGGCGTTGGAATCTGTGATGCGGAATTTGGCATTCTTGCCGGGGCAGACCGGATTGAAGGTACGTTATTTGGAAATGGAGAACGTACTGGAAATGTGGATATTGTTACACTTGCTATGAATATGTTTTCCCATGGTGTGGATCCCAAGCTGGATTTTAGTGATATGTCCAGCATTGCAGAAGTATATGAGCGCTGTACCCGTATGCAGGTGTCTCCCCGGCAGCCTTATGCTGGAGAGTTGGTATTTACAGCATTTTCCGGATCTCACCAGGATGCGATTGCAAAGGGAATGGCTTGCCGTGAGAAGAATCAAAGCGGAGCATGGACTGTTCCATATCTGCCCATTGACCCGAAGGATGTAGGGCGCACCTATGATTCGGATGTGATCCGTATTAACAGCCAGTCAGGAAAAGGAGGCGTTGCCTATATTCTGAAACAGAATTATGGTATTACGATTCCAGAAAAGATGCGGGAAGAAGTGGGCTACACAGTGAAAGGAGTTTCAGACCGCCGTCATATGGAACTTTCTCCACAATTGATTTATCAGATTTTTGAGGAACATTATGTTAATGATATGCAGTATTTCCAAATCCCAGAGTGCCATTTCAGACAGAAGGACGGTATTTTAGCGGAGGCCACAATTTCTCATAATGGGCAGGTACGCATTGTTTCTGGAAATGGCAATGGACGTTTGGATGCGGTGAGCAATGCGTTAAAACAGTATTTTAATATCAGCTATGAATTGTCTGTCTATGAAGAACATTCTCTGTCCCGGGGCTCCTCTGCTAAAGCTGTTTCTTATGTGGGTATTTCCTGCAATAATCATCTGTATTGGGGCGTGGGAATTGATGAAGATATTATTTCATCTTCTATAGAGGCATTGTGTGTTGCTGTTAATAAACTGGAACATATTCAGAAAAGTGAGCAGTGCCGTGATGAGCGTCTGAATGAAATTATGAATTATATTCAGGAACATTATCTGACAGTGACGTTGGATGAACTGGCTGAAAAGCAGCATTTATCAAAGCCGTACCTTTCCAAATACATTAAGGAGAAATCCGGAAGGACTTTTGGTGAGATTGTAAAAAATGTTCGTATGAAGAAGGCACGAACCTTATTGAAAAATACCAGTATGACAGTGGAAAATATTGCTGATAGTGTAGGGTACCAGAATGTGGAACATTTTAACCGGACGTTTAAGAAAAAATATGATATGACGCCCGTGCAGTTCCGCAACAGTAAGCAGGGACTAAAGTAAATGAGCAGCAGCTCTGTTTAGATTCCCGAGGATTTCGGATATTTTTCTTGTAAATGAGCAGAGCCTCCGATATAATAGGAAAAAACAAGATGATTTCTGCATGATTATTCAGAGACAAAAGATACAGGAGGAAAGAGCATTGAAAAAGGAAACAGTAATTGTTCTTGATTTTGGAGGACAGTACAATCAGCTCATTGCCCGGCGCGTGCGGGAATGCAATGTATATTGTGAAGTAAGGCCATATACTATGAGTTTGGATGAAATAAAAGCCATGGAGCCGAAAGGAATTATTTTTACAGGAGGTCCCAATAGTGTTTATGATGAGTCATCCCCCTGCTATCAGAAAGAAATTTTTGATTTGAGGATTCCAATTTTAGGTATCTGCTATGGCTCACAATTGATGGCACATATTTTGGGCGGCGTGGTTAAAACAGCTCCAGTCAGCGAGTATGGGCATACAGAGGTGGAAATAGATACAACAAATGTTATTTTTGAAGGAGTTTCTTCTAAAACGGTGTGCTGGATGAGCCATACGGATTATATTGAAACAGTTCCCGACGGATTTAACATTGCTGCTCATACACCAGTGTGTCCGGTGGCCGCCATGGCATGTCCAGAACGTAAGCTGTACGCGACGCAATTTCACCCTGAGGTTATGCATACCGCAGAAGGAATGAAGATGCTTTCAAATTTTGTGTATAAGGTCTGTGGCTGTTCTGGTGACTGGAAGATGGATTCTTTTGTGGAGACTACTGTCCAAAATCTTAGAGAACAGATTGGAGGCGGCAAGGTGCTATGCGCTTTGTCCGGTGGTGTGGATTCTTCTGTTGCTGCTGTGCTGCTCTCAAAGGCAGTCGGGAAACAGCTCACGTGTGTTTTTGTAGACCATGGTCTTTTGCGTAAAGACGAAGGGGATGAGGTGGAAGCAGTATTTGGCCCTGATGGAGCCTATGAGCTGAATTTTATCCGGGTGAATGCACAACAGAGGTATTATGATAAGCTAAAAGGTGTCACGGAACCGGAAGAGAAGCGTAAAATTATTGGCGCGGAATTTATACGTGTATTTGAAGAGGAAGCGCAGAAAATTGGCGCAGTGGATTACCTGGTTCAGGGAACGATTTATCCGGATGTCATCGAATCTGGTCTTGGAAAGTCTGCCGTTATCAAATCTCACCATAATGTGGGAGGGCTTCCGGATGTTGTGGATTTTAAGGAAATTATTGAGCCGTTGCGGATGTTGTTTAAGGATGAAGTACGAAGGGCTGGATTGGAGCTTGGTATCCCAGAACATTTGGTGTTCCGGCAGCCTTTTCCTGGCCCGGGCCTTGGGATTCGCATTATTGGTGAGGTAACAGAAGAAAAGGTAAAGATTCTCCAGGAAGCAGATTTTATTTATCGGGAAGAGATTGCTAAAGCTGGGTTGGATAAGACCCTGGGTCAGTATTTTGCGGCGCTGACGAATATGCGATCTGTAGGTGTTATGGGGGATTTCAGGACTTATGACTATTCTGTGGCACTTAGAGCAGTCAATACTAGTGATTTTATGACGGCAGATGCTGCGCAGATTCCTTGGGAGGTTTTGAATAAGGTTACGAATAGGATTGTAAATGAAGTGAAGGGAGTTAACCGGGTGGTGTATGATTGCACAGGGAAACCACCGGGGACGATTGAGTTCGAATAACGGACATTTGGACTGGAAAGTGCGTAAAATCAGTGCTTTTCAGTCTTTCTTTTTCTTCCGTGAGATTGTTTTGAGATTGATTTTGAAACACTTTCCACATATTCCACGAAAAGATAATCTGATTGAAATTCCTGTCGAACTGTGGTAGTATTCCAATATGGAACCCATGACAGGGGTGGTAGCCTCCCAAGCTTAATGACCGGCCTGCCGGAATACATAGGAGGGGAGGTGGCGCCAATGACTGCTGCGGATATCATTTTGATATTTATAGGGATAATCGGCTTGCTGATTGCCTTTGGTAGTTTTGTTATAGCGTTGCTTGCCTTTCTCGACAGAGATAAGGAACACAAGCGAAAAAAATAATGCCCACCCTGTTGCAACCAGGATGGGCGCCTCTCGCTGAGAGGTAAATGCTCGCTTGGGAAACTCCACCTTTGGAGTGGGGCTCCTATGGGGCACCTGTTACCAGCAGGTGTCCTTCTTTATGTTCAATATACCACAATCTGTGCAGAGTTTCAAGTGCTTTCTTCTGGCGGTGGTGTCCGGCGGAACTGGTTCAGCCTGTCGGCCAGCTTCTGGTCCTTGTCTGGGTACAGATGGGAATAGGTGTCAAGTGTCGTCTTTACTGATTCATGTCCCAGGCGGTCAGCTATCTCCAATGGGGTAAAGCCGAGTTCTATCAGCATACTTGCGTGGCTGTGCCGCAGGTCATGTACTCGGATCGGCGTCAGTCCTGCTTTTTCAGATGCCCGCTTTATTTCCTTTTCCAGGGCAGATTTTGTAAAATAGAAGATTCGGTCTCCCTTTCCAATTCCATAAAGCTTCGATATATATTCGTGAATATCATCATACAGAAAATCTGGAATGGAGATACACCGCTTTGCTTTGGGTGTCTTCGGTTCCAGAAACAGTTCCTCCCCCTTTACTTTTGCATAATTCTTATTGATATCCACCCGCTTAGAGGGAAGAATGTCTGCAGGAGTGAGTGCCAGCAGCTCCCCTGACCGCATCCCGGTATAAAACAGCATATCAAAAGCCAGTTTTACGGATGATTTCTGGATGGCGCCGGAGAATTGTTCATATTGTTCCTGTGTCCAGATGTGCATTTCCTCTGCTTTGCTTTTCCCCATACTGCCGGCGGCCTTGCAGGGATTGAATGCAAGGTGGTAATGGGACACAGCATAATTCATCAGCGCCGAAAGCTGATTGTTGACCGTTTTTAAATATGTTTGGGAAAATGGTTTTCCGTCCTCGCCCCGATATGAAATCAACTCATTCTGCCATTTTCGGATTTTAATGGTATCAATATCGCACACTTTCAGCCTGCCAAAGTAGGGGAGCAGCTTGCCTTCGATGATAAACCGCTTATTCTCCATTGTGGTAGGTTTCAGACGGTGTTCCATGTCTTCCAGATAATTTTCTACAAGGGAGGAAAAGAGTATGTCGCTGGTATTTTTCTCCTGATCTAAAAATGACCGTTCATATTCTTTTGCCTCCCGCTGTGTTTTGAATCCTCTTTTACAAGTATGTTTATTCTGCCCGGTCCAGTCCGTATAATTAAAGGCAGCATACCACATGGTTTTACCATTTTTAAGGGTGTATTTGTATGCCGGCATTAGATATCCTCAGAGGAATTTACAATGCGGGCCAGTATTTCATATACATATTCCGGCTCACTTGTTTCCAAAGGATACTGTTGGTCGCCGAACTGGAAAGCAATACCGTTCTGATAAGGAGTGACAGCTGACAAAGCCGTTATCTTCTTATCAAAAGCACCTTTGTTTCCGGAGAACACAACCCTCTTATTTGTAATAGATAGAACTCCGGGTGTGCGTTCCTGCACATCACCTCTAACTGGATCCGCCCTATGAGCTCCGAGCCTTACAGACATTTCTTTTGCTATCCTGATACTGGTACCGCGACTGCCGCCGGAATATCCTACAACAACATTTTTTGTCTTAACATGCGTGGCAGAGCCGCAGTAATGACAGATTTCTTCATTGGAAAGCATGACATTTGATGAAACAATCGGTAGAGAATCATCTGCAGAAAGGTGTTTAGGTCTGTTTCCCTGGATCCGTTCCCCTTTGAGTGCGGCTATGAGGTAACGGATAACATCAACCATCCATCCTATACAAAATAATCCCAGTGTGCAAAGGTAGAGAATTCCCATTCCAATTTTCTTTTCTCTGAATTTATGTACTCCAAGCCATCCAAAAAGTAGGCAGATTACAAAGTCGGTCCAAGCTGATGTCCATACCATATAACATTCCTCCAATCATTATGCTATTTTTTTTAAGCCCTTTTTCCTTCGGTACCACTCGAAGGAAATGATTTTTTTTCTTCATCAACGTATTTTCCGTACTCGCCAGCTGCAACTGCCGAGATACCCTCTACGCACAAAACACCTGCCTTTGCCAAAAGATATTTTTTGCATTCATCATCACAACGATTGAAGAGCTGAAGGAGCGAATCTTCTTCTTGTGAGATGCGTTTACGGTGAGACATATTTAGAAGATAGTCTGTTGATACACTCAATGCTCCGGCAATTTTTATTAGGTCTTCAATTGAGGGCATTCTGTTACCATATAAGTAAGCATCTTTATCCTCTGGATGAAATCCAGTTTTTTTTGAAAATTCATCTTCGGACATTTTTTGTTCTGCCATTAGATCGCGTATTCTCATTTTAAAATCTAGGGCAAACTCTGGGGCATCTATCTGATAATTTGCATAATCGATAGAGCTTTGCTGATTACCTATTAAGTAATCAACGGTAACGTTGAAAAAAGAGGCAATCTTTTTTATTGTTTCTAGGTCTGGTTGTCGCTTCCCGGTTTCCCACATACCAATAGCACCGTTGCTCACGCCTAAAAATTTTGCAAAATCACGTTGATTTAATCCCCTCTCATTCCTAAGTCTTGAAATCATTTTACCAATTTCCATTAAAAAACCTCCATTCTTATATATTCTATCACATTTTGTGAGCAAAAAAAGCATAAAACGCTAACGCTCACAAAATGTTAAAAAAGTGCTTGACAATTCAACAGAATGTGAGTAATATAAAAGCAAGCTAACAAAACGTGAGCAGAAAGGAGGATACACCATGAATGGAAACAAATCGTTAGCAGAACTCAGAGCTGAAAAAAATATGTCTCAGCGAGATTTGGCTAAAGAATTAGGAGTAAGTTCCGCAACAATCGGGATGTATGAATCTGGAAAAAGAACCCCGCCGCTCAAAAAGGCGATTTTGATAGCAAAGTTATTTGATATTCAGGTGGAGAATATTTCATTCTCCAAATCTAATTGTACAACGGAAGGAGGTGTATAGAAAATGTCAAATGTAACAGCGAAGACCAGCTCTAACGTTTTTTATAAAGCACGTTGTGAGGCAGCAACGCACAATGAGCAGCTGAGTAGTCGGGAAGGAGCGGCTGACATAATGTCAATCGACAGAGGCCGGCTTTACAGAATTGAGAGTGGAATAGCCAATCCATATCCAGAAGAAATACATCTTATGGCGGATTTGTATAATGCCCCAGAGCTTAAAAATTATTTTTGCAAAAACATATGCCCTCTTGGTGAGGATATACCCCAAGCAGAGGTGGCAGATCTTGACCGAATTACAGTCAGAACATTATCAGCAATTCGGAAGTTGGGAGAAACAAAGGAGTTGCTGCTCGACATTACAGAAGATGGGGTGATCGATGAAACTGAAAAAGATGATATGGAAAAGGTTCTTCGGAATTTAGAAGAATTAGAACAAATTGCACAGAACATGAAATTATGGATAAAGAAAAATCTGTGATTATAAAGCTCAAAGGGTTGGCGGTATCACTGGATCGAGCAAAAGGCAAGGACAGTCCGACGGTATCATTGGCTCATAAAAGCTAAAAAATTTTACATACCCATTGCGGACATTTGACAGCAAGTGACAACAAGAGCGTCCGTAATCCAATCCGAATATGAATCCAAATCCAAATATGAATCCAATTCGGTTAAATGTTTTGAGCAGACAGGAGGTGGCAATTTGTACTTAGCACAAAATTTGAAATATCTGCGTGAACAAAAAGGATTAAGCCAAAAAGATTTTTCAGCAGATATGGGTTTAAGTCGTGCAACAGTTGGTAATTGGGAAACGGGAGAAAGAAAACCAGATATAGAAATGATTATTCGACTGGCGAAGTATTTCGGTGTAACCCTTGATGATTTGGTATTGAGGGATTTGAAACCGCCCATTCCCAAATATGCAGGTAATATACGGTATCTCCGTTTAAGCCATGAAATATCACAGGAGCAGATGGGAGAGCTGTTGGGGTTAAAGAACAAAAGTAGCCTATCTCTTATTGAAGCAGGGAAAAGAGAAATATCTGTTGAGAATTTAGAAAAGCTGGCTGACTTCTTCGGTGTGACGCTGGATAAGCTGGTTAAACAAGATTTGATAGGAGGCGAATAGAATGCAGGCATTGGCAGAGGCTCCGGGAGTTGTACGGAGAAGTACACGAATATTTGTTACCCAGGAAGATGTGGCTACGCTCCTTGGATGTGGAAAAAGCAAAGCATATGACATTGTTCGTGAAGTGAACGAACAGGCTAAGAAGAAAGGGAACCATCCGTTCCCGGCAGGGAAAGCAAACAAGTATCTGTTTTCGGATATTTTTGATATCCCTATGGATGAAGTGGATAAGGTTATCAACGGAGAATAGGAGGTGCGATATGGCATACTACAACACTTGCCCGAAATGTGGTTGTAATCTGGATCCGGGCGAGAAGTGCGATTGCGAAAATGAAAAGGCAAAAGAGCAGGAGAAGAAACGGGAATTTTTTGACAGGCATTTAAAAATGGAATCCAAAGCCGGACAGCTTACGTTTGTGTTCGATAACAGGGAGGGCAGCTATGAAAAGAAGATGTGTATTTAGCGTTGCTATTGTAATAACGCTTGCTGCTTTATCAGCTGTGGCACTTGCAAGCAGTCTGGACGGAATGCCGGCGGATGAAAAGCCAGAGCAAAGACCGACATCTGAAACTACAGTTGCCATAGAGCCAGAAACAACAGCCGAGCCAAGGCAGGCAATAACGGAAATTGCCCCTACGGAGAACCACACAGAAGCACCCTATCAGTCTACGGTTGCCAGTTTGGATTGGAGTGCAGAAGAATCCTATTTGCTTGCAAAATTGGCTATGGCAGAGGCAGAGAGCGAGGACACAGAGGGAAAAGCCCTTGTAATGCTGGTGGTACTCAATCGGGTTTGGGATGATGAAGAATTCCCGGACACTATTGAGGAGGTGATATATCAGCCAGGGCAGTTCAGCCCTATAAGCAATGGAAGGTTCGACAGAGTTGAGCCTGATGCGGACTGTTGGGCGGCATTGGATTTAATAATGCAGGATAAATGGGATGAAAGCCATGGTGCCACTTATTTTGAAAGCAAGAGCGAATCTACATGGCACAGCGAAAATCTTACGTTTCTGTTCCGGCATGGAAAGCATTATTTTTACACAGACAAGGAGGGAGACGGTGATTAGAAGAAAGGCTGTGAGAAATCTGATAGCGGTTGTGTATGCCCTGGGGGTAACAATCGCTGTCGGAAGATGGTCCATCCATGCGGCATACCTAAAAAGGGGATATGAGGCCATCGGCGGCGAATACTGTCTGATACTCATAGCCTATTGGGTGGCATGGAAAGCAATCAATTATTTATTTGACACATTGGAGGATTTGGAACATGAGCGAAGTCGTAAATAAACGAGAAGTAGAGGAGCTTCTTGGATGCGTGATAACAGATGAACAGTTCAATGAGGCATTAGACTATGCCAGAAGAAAGCAGGAGTACATATACAATCGAGAGCGCCGGGCGGTGGTGTTACAGCACTGGTACCTCGTAAAGCTGACGGAGGAATATGTCAGAAGCCTTGCTTTTTCAAAGTTCACTATGGATTTGTGCAGCGCACTGCGTGATATGGAAAAAGAGCACTCGGCAATTTGCCAGAGCGCCCCTACGGATAACCATATTGTAGCAGTTCCTGCTTTATAAATCAAGCAAAAAATACAATATGGAGGTAATTTTATGAACAATTCTACTACTTTGGCTGAAATTCAGTCAAAATATCAAAACTGCAATCTGCTGATACCAGCAGCTACATCGGTGCAGATCAATCCTTTTTATAAATGTACTGTTATGGAGGTTGTGCCGGATACTTCGGATAATTCCGGCGATATTTTCAAGGTTGGAAATACGAAGGTGGGAGAAGACAGAAACGGAAATGCTGTTTATGTGGATGTGTTTTCTCTTGCAAAGCCGCTTTTGATGAAACTGGCTACCGCTGCAGGCATCCAGTTCCACCCGGAATACACAACAGTAACCAGAGAAAATGCAAATACTTATGTCGGTAAAGCCTACGGAGCGGTAAGGCTTCCTGATGGCACTTTTAAGACACATGCGGAAACGAAACGTATCTGCCTGGACGATGAAGAGGCAAAGTACCGCCTTGAGTTTATGGATAAGTCCATTATGGGCATTCGCGATTGGAAAGCTGCCAAATCCGCAGCGGATATGTTCAAAGGGGAATGGCATGAGGATCCAGAAAAGCTCAACAAATGGAATAAGCCGGAGAAATATTATGTGATTGCCGATTGCGACCGGGAAAAATATATTGAGCGTTCTATTCTGGTAAACATGACGCTCCTCCGAAAGACAGCATCCGAAAAGGCGCAAACTGGGGCAATCCTTCGGGTTATCAGAGCCCTTTTAGGAATTAAGGGGACATATCAGCTGCAAGAGTTGAAGAAACCTTTTGCGGTTCCGACTGTGACATTCTCTCCGGATTATTCGGATGCGAACGTAAGGCAGGCTATGTTACAGCAGGGAATGAGTTCTATGGGAAATATGTTTGGAGCCACGTCCGCGCCGCCGGCAGCTCTTCCGTTTGCGACAGAGGCATTTGCAGATAGCTTTGATCCGGAAGAAAATCTTGATAACCCTGCTTTTGTTTCTGAGCACTCTGCAGATGAAGAAAATTATGCAGATGATTATCGGCAGGAGGAGCCGGAAAGAGAACAGGAGCATAGAGAACCGCCAGCACAGCAGGAAACGGGGCAGGAGGAATCCACAGGCTATTTCTGTGACGAATGCGGTAAGGAAATTACGGAGAGAGCGTATGAATATTCAATTAACAAATTTGGCAAACCGTTGTGCATGAAGTGTCAGAAAGGAGCAGGAAAATGAAACTGATTAAGATTTCTACGGACCTTGAATTATCTGTACATGAATTTCCAGATGGTACCCATGAAGAACAGAACCAGTTTTTGCGGGAACTGATCGGAAATGACTGTCGTATTTATGAACATGTCATGCCGGATAGGCTTTATACAGAATTGCATATGTTTGACCGTCCGTCCAAAATACCCGGCCAGTGCGTAAGTATGCTGATAGATGAAGAAGGCAGATTAAAAGAGAATGTGCCAAATTTGATTGGCAGCTACTTATACAGGACAGAGCAGCATGGATGTCCGATTATGGGAAATATCCTCTTTGTGGGAGAAGAATGGGGCGGAGACGGTATAGATTTCTGTGGTATTGAAGACAGTGTATTTGAGCTGTTGGAACTGGAACTGAATAACCTGATTTTCACTATGAAAGCGACAAAGGAGGCGTTAGGGAAATGAAGATTTTACATACAGCAGACTGGCATCTTGGAACATTCCGAAGTCCGGTCAAAGATGGGGTAAATCTCCGAACAGAAGATACAAAGAGCTGCCTTAATGAACTGGTAAGGGTGGCAAAGGAGGAACAGCCGGACTACTCTCTTATTTCTGGAGATGTGTTCCATGTCGGCCGCTTGTGGTCCGACAGGTGTTGTGAGGAAATTATCACAGCAATCCACTACATCCGGGAACTGGCGGCGGTATCAAAGCAGGTAATTGTTATGCGTGGCACACCAAACCATGACGGAGCAGGACAGTTCAATGTTCTCTCTGAAATGTTTGCAGACTGCCAGAATGTACATATTGTGATTACTCCGCAGGTGATTTCCTTTAATGATGTGGATATTGCAGTGTTGCCGGGATTTGACAGGGGAACTTACAGGGCGAAGTTCCCGGGGCTTTCCAGTGATGAAGAAAACGTGGTATTTACGCAGGAGCTTGCAAACATTGTTACGGGATTAAAGGCACAGTGTGAACCAAATAAGAAGAGCGTGCTTATGGCGCACTATACCGTTCCCGGATGTAATACGGAGAGCGGACAGACAATGATGCTGACACAGTTTGAGCCGATTATTCCGCAGGAGGCATTGATGGCGGCGGGGTATGACCTGGTAGCTCTGGGGCATATCCACAGGCCGCAGAGGATATTGTCGCAGGATTGGTACTATTCCGGTGCGATAAATGCCATGAATTTTAATGACGAGGGGCAGGAAAGAGGGTTCTGGATACATACGGATATGCCATTTGATGGATGGGACAGCAGATTTTACAAGACACCAATCAGGGAGTTTATCACATTTGACTTTACGGATACAGACATTACTGCTATCAACCTTGGACACATTGACGAGGTGGCATTTAATTATTGGAGATATAACGGGGCGGTGCAGGATAAGATTGTCAGAATACATTATACCTGCTCTGCAGATAACAGCAAGGCTTTGAATAAAGCGGTTTTGGAGAGAACGCTGCTTGATGATGGCGCCTTTATGGTTTGGGAAATTCTGCCGGATAAAATAGATGAATTTGCAAACAGGACAGAGCTTGCAAAGGCAACGGACCCAGAAGCAAACCTCATTAAGTATCTGGAAGAGAAGCAGGTGGAACCGGAAAAGGTACAGGAGCTGGTGCTGAAGGCAAGACCAATTATCGCAGAGGCAGAGGCGAGTATGACTGCAGCTGCTAATACCGGAACATTTGAGCCAGTGGAAATTGCAGTTAAGAATTACCGCAATTATGAGGAAGAAACCTTTAATTTCGAGGATATTACATTCTGTACTATCAATGGGCAGAATGGAGCCGGAAAAAGCAGTCTGTTTATGGATGCCATTATTGATTGTCTTTTTGAGGAACCGAGGGAGGGGGTTATCAAAGACGATACAGGGAAATCCCCTTGGCTCAGGAATGATGAAAAGGCACGTTCTGGCTCAATCATGTTCACATTCCGCATAGGCGAGAAGAAATACCGGGTAACAAGAACAAGGGCACGTTCCGGAAAAGGTACTTTGAATATTGCGGAATTTGCAGACGGGGAATGGAAAGACTGCTCCAAGGAACGATATAACGATACCCAGCAGGAAATATTGAACATTCTTGGTATGGATAGTTTCACATTCAAATCATGCGCCCTTATCATGCAGGACCAGTACGGTTTATTCTTGCAGGCAAAGCCGGAGGAACGTGTGGAAGTGCTCGGAACGCTACTTGGGTTAGGCGTGTACCAAATTATGGAGAAAATTGCCTTTGATAAAGCAAAGGTAAACGGTGCAAAGGGCAGGGAGCTAAAGCAGGAGGTTGAAGTTCACAACAGAACGATTGCTGAATTTGGAAGCCCTGATGAAGAACTTGAAGTGTGCAGGACGGAATTGGCAGGGCATGAGAGCAGTCTGCAATCAAAGATCGCAGAGAGGGATCAGCAGAAGCTTATCCTTGCAAATCAACAGGCGGCCGCAGAGAGGCGGGCAAAACTGCTGGCATCTATTACTACTCTGCAGAGCAAAAAGACAGCGACAGAGCAAAGTAGAGCCACTCAGCAGGCAATTATTGACAGCAGTGCAATCATTCTTGAGGGAAGGGCAGAGATTGAGGAAAAGGTTGCTGAACATAAATCTCTGCTGAAACGTGAATTGGAACTGGCAGGGGAATCGGCGCTCTATTCCTCCAAAAAGCAGGAGGCTGAGAACCTTGCAAAACAGGCGGTGACAGAGCAGGAAACCATTGACGCATATAAAGCAAGGGTAGAGCAGAAAAAGAAAGAACTGTCATTGGCACAGCCGACGGATCAGGATTCGGTTGTCAAAGAGAAAGCAGAGTTATATGCCCGGAAGAAGACGGAACTGGATGAAATGCAGGAAAAAGCAGTTGTGTACCAGAAAGCAAAGACAGAGTATGCTGCGGCAGTTTTCCGACATGATGAAATAACAAGGAAGTTTGATACGGAGAAGCAGTCTGCAGACGAGCAGAAAAGGGTGCTAGAAAAGAAAGTGGAAATTCTCAGCGAATCAGGATGTGTTGATATTGATAATGCACACTGTAAATTTTTGCAGGATGCCATTGGGGCGAAAGAGGAGCTGGCGGCGCTTGATGGAATCTATGTGGATATTGCGGCCAGACGTGAAACAGAGCTTGCAAAATCGAAACTGGAAGTTGATGAAAAATTGTCTGCAATGAATGCAATAGAATTTGACGCAGAAGTGCTTTCCACGCTGCAAAAAGAATGTGCCGCACTTCTTCCATATGTGTCACAGCTTGAAGTTATTAAGCAGCGTGAAGGCAAAATTGCACTGTTAGAGGCTGATATTAAGCATCTGCAGTCAAATATACTCGAAGCGGAAAAAAGGCTTGCTGAGGTCAAAACAGAGGGCATGGTGGCAGAAAAAGAGCGTGACTTATATGCGGATGCGTTTTCTATACATGCCAAAGTTCAAAGTGAGATAGTATCACTCGAACCATGGCTTGAAAAAGAGAAGCAGCTGCCAGTGGCAGAAGAAAGAAACCTCACAGCGAAAAATCGTGTATTGGAACTGACAGGGGAACTTCTGAACATTGATACAGATATTGCAGAAAAACAGACAGAGGCGGATAAAGAAATTCTTGCTATGAGCGGAATGGAAGAACTGGCGGGGATTGTTGCCAAAATGAATGCTGACGTGGAGGCTTTGAATTCCCTGGTAAAAGAAAAACAGATGAAGATTGGAGCGTTACAGCAGAAGTCGGAGCAGATTGCCAAGCTGAAAAAAGAGATTACGGTATTGCAGGAGAGGCAGACAGGGTATGCAAAGGAAACAGCAGACTATGACACGCTGAAAGTTGCGTTCAGTCAGAGCGGAGTGCCGCACCAGATTATCCGTTCCATTATTCCACAGTTGACGGCTACCTCCAATACCATACTCGGACAAATGACCGGGGGCAAGATGGGGGTGGAGTTCCGCTTGGAAAGGTTGCAGAAGAATGGAAAGGAAAAAGTATCGCTGGATATTTTCATAGAGGAATACGGAAAATCGGTATTGCCATATTTATCGAAGTCCGGTGGGGAAAAAGTGAAGTCTTCCCTGTCAGTTATCCTTGCGTTGGCAGAAATCAAATCATCATCTGCCGGCATCCAGCTCGGAATGCTCTTTATCGACGAGCCCCCGTTCTTGGATGGGGATGGAATACAGGCATACTGTGACGCATTGGAAACCATCCAGAGCAGGTATAGCAATATTAAGATTATGGCAATTACCCATGATCCGACCATGAAAGCCAGATTCCCTCAGAATTTGGATGTTGTGAAGACGGAGAATGGGAGCAAGGTAATTTATTAAAAAATAGCACCAGGGGCATAACAATCCCCTGGCAGCTGGAAGGAGTGATTGAATGCCAAACAGGATAATTAAGGAGAGTATCTGCAGAAGTGAAGAGATTGATTCCTTATCCTGGTTTGAAGAAGTCCTGTTCTATAGGCTGATTGTAGTTTGTGATGATTTTGGGAGATATGACGGAAGGGCAAAAATAATCAAGGGTTCCTGCTTCCCTTTGAAAGATGTTACGGAAAAGAACATAAATGAGGCGCTTGATAAGTTGTCGGCGGTAGGCTTGGTCAGAGTGTATGAAACACAGGGAAGACCGTACCTGCAATTGGTGACTTGGGCGGACCATCAGAGAATCCGTAATCAAAAAAGCAAATACCCGGAATTTACAAGTGATTGCAGATTGCTGTCATTTGACAGCGGAGGACAGCAAACGAAAACATCAGACAGCGGATGCGTCCGTAATCCAATCCAATCCGAATCCAATACCGAATCGGAATCCAATCATAATATTTGCTCAGAGCTGCAAGCAGCTGCAGAGCCGCCGGATCCACCTGTGATTACCCTGCAGCTGAACACAGGGGAAGAATATCCCATTACCCAGGAAGATGTAGATAGGTGGGCGGAACTTTACCCAGCTGTTGATATTATGCAGGAGCTTAGGAAGATGAAAGGATGGTGTATGGATAATCCCAAAAAGCGAAAAACCAGGAACGGAATCAAGAGATTTGTGGGAAGTTGGCTGTCAAAAACACAGGATAAGGGTGGTACACCGGGATATGTACAGCCATACAATCAGGGGCCGGCAGGCAGCTCTAAAGTAGAGCAGTTTGCGGCAGGAGCAAGGGAGTGGGCGAGCAATGGATAAACAGCAATTTGCGACACTGGCCATTGGAATCAAATCAGCCTATCCCGCATCAAAGATACTGGAAGACAATGCTTCGATGGATTTTTGGTATGCAATGCTGAAAGATATGCCATATGAAATAGCAGAGAATGCGGTTATGGAGCATATATGCACAAGCATTTATCCGCCGAATATAGCAGAAATCAGAAAATTATGTGTGGAAAGGTGTCAACGGCCGGTACTTAGCTTTGACGAGGCATGGGGCGTGGTGCAAAGGGCAATGTCTACATACGGCTGGTATCATCCGCAGGAGGCTTTTGAAACAATGGACGAACTTACATTGTCTGTTGTAAAAAACCTTGGATGGAGCCGCTTATGCCAAAGTGAAAATCCGACAGCTGACAGGGCGAATTTTAGAGAGGCATATGAGGCAAAGGCAAAAGCAGCACAGAATAGTTATCAGTTACCGAAGTTTGTAGCACATAATAAAGCATTATTGCAGGAGCAATATGTTCCGGCTATAGAAACTAAGGAGGTGCAGAAAATAGAGCAGAATGAGCCAGTGCATGATGTAAGGGATAGTCTTACAGAAGAACAGCTGGCAGAACGGGCAAAGATGATTGAAGAAACGAAAAGGAGGATTTTAGGTGGCTAAAGTAAAGCATGTCGGTCATTTGCAGGACAGTGAAAAAGAATTCTTAAAATTGTTCGATAAGCTCACTTATTCGCGGAGTGCTTGGCAAGTGTGGGAAGATCTTATGACCGTTATGGCATGCAGTATCAGCAATGCAGTTGATAGGACACCAGATAAATTTCAAAGGCGGGAGGAACAGTACGAACGTTCCATTAAAAATCTTGGAGGCGTGGAGATTCCAGCACAGATGCTTGGAATAATCACAATGGCATTGGAACAGAATCCGGACCAGGACTTTTTGGGGAAGCTGTATATGAGCTTAAATCTTGGAAATCATTGGAAAGGTCAGTTTTTCACACCATATAATGTCTGCCGGATGATGGCGGAAATAAATTTTGGTGATGGAGTACAAGCCGAGGTTGAAAGGAAAGGATATATATCTGTTTGTGACCCATGTGTTGGCGCCGGAGCGATGCTTATAGCTGCCGCTAATGCAATGAGAAGGACAAAGCTCAATTACCAGACCAATGCAGTATTTGTTGGGCAGGATATTGACCGGATAGTTGCAATGATGGCATACATTCAGATTTCGCTCATTGGATGCCCTGGGTACATTATTATTGGGAACAGCTTAACAAATCCACCGACAGGTCATGTGTTATTTCCCCAAGATACAGAAGAGCAGGAAGTATGGATAACACCGCTTTTCATGCATGATATTTGGGAAATGCGCCGGACAAAGGAATTGCTGTTGGGATTATTTGGTGGAACCGCAACCACGTTAAAAACAGTGGAAAAAGAGCACTTTTATATGTTTTTCTATTTCGATGAAAAGGAGGGCAACTATGGAGACAAAAGGATTTAACGGAAGTGAGATTTCCGAAAAGAACAAAGAAGCTTTACAGTCTGAAACATGGCAGGAGGTAAGGAAAATAATGAAAACAGAGATTCAGCATTTCACAGAGGCACCGGAGATTCAGCATTTTGCAACGGTAAAAGTAAGCAAAAATGATAATGTCTACGGAGTTGTTTGGGGGAATGTAGTTAGGGAATATCTCAAAACGGCATATTCCGGGGAAAAAGCACAAGCGGATGTTATATCAGATGGCATTACATATAAGGTCTTGAAGCGTGAAGAGGTGACAGCTTTCTATGATGCGGATGGTAATACGCTTTTTGATGTGGCGAATGGGCGGCTTGAAAAGGAATATGAGTATGTCATGCAGGAAGATAAAGCAACTGTCGGATTAGAGGAGGGAATTGTCAATGCAGCTGAAGCTGAGGAGAAAAGTGCAGATTTGGAAAAGAAAGATGCGGATAAGGAAACTGGAGAAACTCAGGAAGAAAAATCAGAAGGGAAATTCGAAAGTGATGTACCGGCTGACGATATAGAAGTTCCTGATCCGGTATCCGTAAAGCAGATGGCGAAGGAAAAACTGGAAAAAGAAATGAAAGCGGATAAGGATAAGACCTTTGCAGAGCCTGTTATTGGGTATTTGTTGAAACGCTGTGAAGATGATTTGGGGCTTGCCCAGGATGTGGTGCAGGAGCATAAGACATGGAAAAAATGCCTTGATTATATATACGGACAGGCACGCAAACAGGCGACGGAGAACAGAGCTGTTGTTCGTAATGATGTGGTATATGAATGGGCCGAGGATTATTACCACAAAGATGATAAGGCTGAGGAGGAAAAGAAAGCCAAAGAAGCCGCTGAGCGTAAGAAAAAAGAGGAGGAACGCAAAAAGAAAGCGGCCGAGCAGAAAAAGGCGGACAAGAAGAATCCGAAACAGGACGCAAAGAAAGAGGGGAAGGCAGAAGAAAAGCCTACAGAGCCACCGAAGCCCAAGAAAAACCCGAAAGAGATGGACGGTCAAATGGATTTGTTCTCGATGATGGGTATGTAAAGGGGGCGGCATGGATGGATAAAAGAGCTTTATCTGCTACGCCAAGACCGAAGGTGAAAAAGCAATACCGCGAATTGCGTAAAATGGTTTCTGGAATGAAGGGTATAGTTGCAGCAGAGAGAATTGAAATAAATGGCGAAGACACGCTGGTAATTAACTGCTTCAAGCCAAAGGGGAAGACAGTTATACCATGGTTTCGTACCTTTTGCCAAGAGGCGGAATATATCACTCAGGATTTGACGGAGAAGAAAACAAAATGGAGGACAGCGGCATTTGACTATATCGTGGGATTTTATATCTCTGACGAGTACCGAACAAAAAGTAATCTGGTGCTAGCCTCACCGCAGGATGGGGACACGATTATCGGATTTATGAAAGAGTGGCGGGAACGAAATCACACGAACCGGTGCGATGCAGGCTATGAGTTTGAGGATTATATTGATTCCTATCAGGCAGATATCCGGGACAGGAAGCTGGCAGAAAAGCACAGAAAGATATGCGAAAAGATAGATAAAAGGATGGAGTTGTTCGGAGAACTGCCGGAGGATTATCAGCAGTTTGTTGAAAAGACGGTGTTTGATGACTACAATTACTTTTTCTACTCGAAGAAAGCAAAACGGGCATACTGCACCAGATGCGGACATGAGTATGAAATCAGAAAAGATGGAGTTTATCACAGGAAGATTGCTGTGTGGAACAACATTGGGCATTTAAAGCACAATACAGATTATATCTGTCCGCACTGTTCAAAACCGATTACGGCCAAAAGCGAGGGATACGGCAGAGGGGGGCTGTTAGAAGTAAATTGGAGCGTCTTGATCCAGCCGAGCGGAAACAATGTATTGGTTCGTTATTTTTGCCATAGTAAAGATTTCCGCAATGATTTCAGACACCCGAAGATTGAGAGCAGGGAAATGTTCCGAACCATACACACTTCGACAAGCGTTGAGGATTATGAATGGGAGACATACACATACAGCCAAGAAGTCAGATGGTGTTATCCGCGGGGACATGGGTGGGGATGGAATCCGTCGGAGTTCCAGGTGCCGAGGCAGACGGTTCTTTACAATACGGATTTCGGTTTTCTGAAAGGTACATGCATGAGATACAGCTGTATTGAAATGTTCTTTGAAAAGATTATACAGACTATGAGACATACGTCAGCATGGATTGTTGATAACTACTTTAATTTTTACCACAGATATCCATTTGTGGAACAGATGATGAAGATTGGATGGTACACGCTTGTCAAAGAGCTTTTTGAAAAAGATGGTGAAGCTGAGAGAGAAGACTTCAAAAATGGCAGGAATATCTTGGAAACCTGTGGAATCACAAGGACGCAGTTCCTGCTCCTTCGGGAAGCAACACACGGCGATCCAGAGGCGCGGGATTTAAGAATTGTCAAACATGCAGAACAGAGGGAGATAAGATTGACAGTGGATGATTTGAAAATTCTCCGACTTACACATGATGAAGGTCACTACGATTATTTTGACAAATTCTTGGATGCCATGAAATACACCACACTCCATAAGCTGAAAAAGTATCTCGAAAAACAGAAGATCAGGCACACGCAGGATTATTTTGACTATATCGGATGGCTTCTGGAAATGGGGTATGATATGAGGAATGAATTCAATATTTATCCAAGAAATTTTGTGGATAAGCATGATGAAATGGCAAAGGCATATCAGAAGTTCAAAGATAAGCAGCACAGGGAGGATATCAAGAAGTTCAATCGTCTGCTGAAGCAAATGAGAAAGGATTTGAAAGAAGACAATCCGCTCAATCTGCAGCTTCAAGGGTTGTTTATCCGACTTCCATATCAAGCAGCGGAACTGAAAACAGAGGGCGAAATACTTCATCACTGCGTGGGAACATACATTGACAGGGTAATGAAAGGCGAAACAGCCATATTCTTTGTCAGGCGGATTGAGAAGCCCGAAGAGCCGTTCTACACCCTTGAATGGAAAGACCATAAGATTGTCCAGTGCAGAGGATCCCATAATTGCGATATGACGCCGGAGGTTAAAGCATTTACTACATTGTTTGCGGAACAAATGAAAACATATGAACTAAAGAGAGAGGCGGTGTCGGCATGAGCAATATTAAACCGGGTAGGCAAAGGATAAAGAATTTACTTTTTAAACTGAATGATGAAGACAGAAATACACTGGTATGCCTGATTGCAAAGGCAGGGTATTCCGTCAGAATTGGAAAGGAACGTCCGGAGGGCAGAGGTCAGACACAGTATTTCGTGGAATTTTGGGAGGAGGCTGCGGATGAATAAAAAGAAAAAGGCAAGAAAGCCGATAGCAAGAAAAATTACTTATTTGAAATTTGGATTTGTTATAACGGAGCACGAGAACCATTATTGTCCAAGGTGCAACCATGTTTTAAATGCCGGACCGAATTACCAGCCGAAATACTGTGATCAATGCGGACAGAAAGTTAGTTTTGCAGGAATCATATGGAAGGAAGACAAGGAATTGGGATTTAAGAAAAGAGGTGAAACTTATGAACCGGTCTAAAATTGAATGGTGCGACCATACATGGAATCCCATTACAGGATGCCGGCATGAATGTCCGTACTGTTATGCGAGAACCATGACTGCCAGATTTGCCGGTGATGTGAGGCTGAATAAAATGGCTAAGGCAGATTATCAGCTGGTAAATGCAGAGGACGGTTCAGAGGCGGTCTATTATTTGGAAAAGCCTATGTTGAATGAAACAGAAAAAGCATTGGTATATCCGTTTGGATTTGAGCCTACATATCACAGATACCGTATGGATACGCTCGACAAGTTAAAAATGGGAAACAACATTTTTGTTGGGGCAATGGCAGATGTTTTCGGAGCATGGGTACCGGAAAAATGGATTATAGATATTTTTAATGTATGTACGAAGCAGTCACAACACAATTATATGTTCCTCACGAAGAATCCGGAAAGATACCTGGAATTATATTCAGCAGGGAAGCTTCCGGGAACAGATAATCTGTTTTATGGGGCAACCGTAACACAAGGCATGCAGTTAGAAAGAGCCACCAAAGTATTTACAGATTTGCCAGATAGGTTTCATACATTTTTCAGCATAGAACCTATTCTTGAGGATATAGCAGCAAAAGAAATCTGGCAGGAGGCGGTTCTTCAAACAGATTGGATAATCATAGGGGCACAGACAGGCCGGAGTAAAGATAAAGTGGTACCGGAAATGGATTGGATAGAGAAAATTGTGGAAAGTGCGGATGCGGCATATGGTGTGCCGGTATTTATGAAAAACAGCCTTATTCCAATCATGGGGGAGCCGAATATGCGAAGAGATTTTCTGAAGCAGCTCCAACACTCCGAAATAAGCCCTAAGATGAAAAAGAAGTTGTATGATACATGCGCCGAGTGTAAGGCTCACTTGAAAAAAAGCGATATGATTACCCTGCTTGCCAGGTCTAAACGTGGGGAACAGCCAAAGCAGTTCGGCTTCATGTGCAAAGATTGTTTTAAACAATTCTGCAAAAACTTAGGTTTGGATATACCAGAACTTGCGGAGCTGGCAGAAAGCATTACGATTGGTCCGGGTGATGATGATGGCTAAGTGGAACAGGAACGGAGAAGGCTATGCGGATAGTACAGCTGGCATAGCTATACAGAAAGTATCAAGAGAGGAAAGGAAGATTGCTATGGGAAAGAAAAGTTGCAGACGGACAACAGATGAAAGTATTATCCATGAAAAAGCTGTGAAAATGCGGAAAATGACGGATGAACAACTGGTGCATTATGTTGAGGACAGGGTGGAAAAGGCAAGGAGTGAGGGCTTTAATCGGGGTAAGGAGGTAAAAGCAGAAACATTACAGTTTACTATCACTGATTTTGCTGAGGAAATTGGCAAAATAAAGGGGATTGGGATGGTAACAATGGGCAAAATTAGGGAATTAACAGACAAACGATTGGAGGGATTAAAGAATGCTGGCCAAGGGAGATAGAGTTGTAATGAATGATAAGTACCATGTTCCAGAGCGGTACCGTGGTAAAGAGTTTATTGTTACAGCAGGACCGCAGAAAGTCGGTGGGACAATGTGTGTATGGATTAATGAATATAAAGGTTGTTATGCAGAGGATGGACTGTCAAAGGTTGGTGATAAGGATGCCTGATCTAAGGCGGCAGATTATCGGGAGAAGAAGCAAGGCCTCCGGGGATGCCTTTGAACGTTGGCTGACAAATGCCTGCGAATTTTATCTGAAAGAGGGATGGGCTCACATAGAGAAGACACCGGAACCATTCCATATTACAGGTAAAGACGCAAATGGAGTGGTCCGGGGATATTACGAGAAGAAAGGACAGCCGGATTACAAAGGAATCCTCTGTGACGGAACTGGGATTATGTTTGAGGCAAAACATACGGATTCCGACAGAATAACCCAGAGCGTAGTCACAGATAAGCAGTGGGAGAGCCTTGATATTTATGAGCGGTTTGGAGCGCACTGTTATGTGATGGTGTCTATGGGACTGATGAAATTTTATAGAGTTCCCTGGGATGTCTGGAAAAAGATGAAAGAGTTGTTCGGTCACAAATTTATGACGGAGCAGGAGCTGGAACCTTATAAATTGCAGGAAAAACAATGCACTATACTCATTTTGGAAGGAGTGGAATTGAAAGATGAAAGTACAGAAAACAGAGCTTGCGACAAAGCTTAACAAAATTAAAGGTGTGGTTCCCAAGAAAACCACAATGCCAGTCTTACAGGGCATTTTAGTCAAGGAAGGGTATTTAATCGCCAACAATATGGAAATGACCGTTAAGGCGAAGTTAGAGGGCATAGAGGACGAATGTTTTATCATTCCGGAGAGAGCCTTTGACCTTATCAGCAATCTTCCGGATGGGGAAGTAGAGATTTCTGTTACGGCTCAAAATACCATAACAATTAAGGCGGATAAAATTAAGAATAAGTATCAGACAATGGATCCAGAACAGTTTCCGGACACAGCAGCACAAAATGCTGAAAACCAGCTGACAATCAAAGCAAATATACTTTTGGAATCCATGAAACGTGTGTCCTATGCGGTGCCGGCTCAGGGAAATAATGCGGTGATGTCCTCCATGTGTCTGCAGGCGGCAGACGGTCAGCTGAATTTTGTGGGATTGGACGGTCATGTTCTGGCATGGGATAAGGTGGACTATGACGGAGATTTTGAACTGCTGATACCAAAGAATACAGTAGATAAGCTGAAATCGCTTGGATTGACCGGGGATGTTCAGATAACGCATAGCAAGACAGGGGCGGTATTTATCACAGAAGATTTTGAGGTCTATACCCGGTTGGTTGAAGGAGAGTATTTTAAGTATCAGACTATGTTCAAAGAGCTGCCCATACATACTGTCGTGTCAAGGGAAGACCTGTTGGATGCAATGACAAGGGCAAAAATGTGTACCGAGGAAAGGTGTCCGGTTAGATTTGAAATACAGGAGGATAAGCTGAATTTGAGCATTAAGGATAAGACTACCGATTACCATGAAACGGTTGATTTGCAGGAAAAACTTTCAAAGCCTCTTACAATCGGATTTGACGCAAGATTGGTACTGGAAACATTAAAGGCGTTTGGCTGTGACAATGTGGGTATCTCTTTGGAGGGTCCCAAAATGCCTATGATAGTTGAAGCTGAGGATAGCGATTTCAAGACAATCGTTCTTCCTGTAGCAATAAATTAAGCACCATGTAACAGTACAGAACTTTGGTCTGGCAAGGAAAATATATCACGAAATAAAACAGGGCGGTAGGTGCTGCCGCCCGGAAAGGAGCAGTTATGATAACTATAATTTTAATGGTTATTGCAGTGATTTTGTTTTTAGGAATGATGGGCGATAATGATAAATTAAATAAACGGACCTATTGCTTTGGATTCATTGCCTGCGTGGTGGCGGTTGCAGCTATAGAGGTCGCAGATAAATTGATATGAAGGCTATAGCAAAGTACCCAGGGAGCAAATGGTCGCTTTCGGATCGGATTATAAACCTTTTTCCGGAACACCACAGTTATCTTGAGCCGTTTTTTGGGAGTGGAGCCATATTATTTAATAAGCCAAGGTCGAACATAGAAACAGTAAATGATTTGGATGGAAATGTTGTGAATTTGTTCGAATGCATAAGAACAGATCCAGAAAGATTAGCCAGAAGCATTTACATGACACCATACTCCAGAGAAGTATATGAAAAAGCTTATCAAGCGATTCCGAAGGATAAGTTTGAAGCAGCTTTATATTTCTATATTCGTTTAAATATGGGGCATGGTTTTCGGACAACCGGCGAAAAGGTCGGATGGAAAAATGATGTGCAGGGCAGGGAACGTTCCTATGCATCACAGGATTGGTGTAATCTTCCGGAAAAAATCATGCAGGCAGCGGAAAGGCTTAGAGGGGTACAGATAGACAACAGACCAGCATTGGAGCTAATACCACGCTTTGATTTTAAAAATGTGTTGATATATTGCGATCCGCCGTATATGTTGAGAACCCGGCATGGGAAACAGTATAGGTGCGAAATGGATGATGAAGACCATGAGGCACTTCTGGATATTTTATTAAAGCATAAGGGATATGTAGTTATCAGCGGTTATGAAACGGAGCTTTACAATTCAATGTTGGCAGGATGGAACAGATACGAAATGACAGCATATTCCCAGACATGTTCTAAAAAGAGGGAAATTCTTTGGATGAATTATGAGCCGCCAGGGAAACAGCTAACGTTTGAGGATTTAGGAGGACTTGGATGAAAGAATTTTACACATTGTTGGGATGTATTGTTTGGAATAGAGTAATGGAAATTGCAAAACGCATCCAGGGTTTGAGTGACGAAGAATTTAATCGGATGGTGCAAAGCGTAGGGCCAGAGGAAAAGAAACTGGCAACGACAATTAGATGTATTGGGAGGTTAGGATAATGGGTAATTGGAAAAAGTTTGCAGATGCAAGGAATGTGGGGGAATATACCCCAATGGAATTCCTCTCATTTGCAGAAAATGCGGAACAGAGATAGGTACAACGACGCCAGCTCTTCTGCAAATGCTTGGACAGGGAGAGGTTACACTTACCAAAAAGTGCGAGAAAGTAATTGCCAAACGAGGCATTTTCGGATGGAAAGTAAAAGAAAGTGATGGTGAGAGTGAAAATGAAAATATGTCCTAAATGCGGCAGGAGTTTTGAAAGGCTTCTGGCATTATCAAGAATCGATAATAAAACAATGATTTGTGATGAATGCGGTACAAAGGAGGCGCTGGACAGTCTTCCGCAAGGGGTTTTATCGCCACAGGAGCGCGCAAGGATTGCTGTAGCAGCGACAGGAAATAAATGGGCGATGGAAAACTTTAATGCTACACACAATTAGGAGTTGGTTGCTTTGAAAGGGCAGATGAATTTATTTGATTTCATTGAGAAGTTGGAAGAACAGACAATAGAAAAATCAAAAAATATTCATGGGCAGCTTATGTACATAGTTGATAATCCGGTAATACAATGTGTGAATTGTGTATGTCAGTATTGCGTAAATAATCAGGAGGAAGTATGGGATAAGGTGCGGCCGAATGAAGTGATTGAGCCTTGTTTCAACTGCGATGAATGCTATGAGTTCACCGGAGATTGTAGGCATCGAAGAATGTTAAAAGATTATTGCGATAAGTTTGCCCTATCAGACTATGGAGCTGCCAGAAACAGAAAACATATAAAATTGATTAGAGATGGAGGTAAGAACGATGGGAACCAGGACTACACTAAATGATTTGAATGAGTATCTGTTCCAAGAGATGGATCGGCTCACAAATGAGGATTTATCTGCAGATGAGCTGGACAAAGAAATTAAACGTAGTGACGCTTTACAGAAGATTGCCAAAACGGTAATTGATAATGGGGCTCTTGCATTGCAGGCAAAGAAATACCTTGATGAATATGGGGAAGGTGATAAGGTGGAACTTCCTTTGATTGGTGTCACAGATAAATGACTGATGGAGGAAAATGAGGCGCTGCGTGAAACTGTACGGAATTTGCAGAAAAGAATTAAGAAATTGGAGGATTGGGGCTGATGTATGGACATCAATATACAGTAGAAGAACAAAAATTTATGAAGGAATATGTTCCAGGGCACAGTTATAAAGAAATCCAAAAAGCATTTACGGAGAAATTTGGGTGGGAGATTTCTCTTGGACAGGTCAATGCCTATATAGGAAATCATCATTTAAGCACAGGAAGGACAGGGCGGTTTCAAAAGGGACAGGAGCCGCCCAATAAGGGAAAGAAAGGTATCTGCGCTGACGGATGTGAAAGAACATGGTTTAAAAAGGGGCATATACCAGCAAATTATAGACCGGTAGGCAGTGAACGTGTAAATGCTGATGGATACATTGAAGTTAAAGTGGCAGATCCAAACAAATGAAAATTAAAACACAGGGTTGTGTGGGAATCTGTAAACGGGAAAATACCAAAAGGCTACATCATTATTTTTCGTGATAATGATAAATCCAATACAGATATAGATAATTTGTTACTTATCAAGCGGGGGACACATGCAGTATTAAATCATACAGGTCTTTGTGAGTACAGCGGAGAGTTTAAGGAAACAGCTATTTGCATTGCAGAACTGAAAGCAGCTACTTCTAGGGCGAAAAACAGAAAGTGAAGTGAGGGGGGGGGTGAATTGTAATGGATAAACAAAATCAATTATGGTTTTTCTTCCAGTTTCTCCAGGAGGTAGAAAAGGAATTATCCAAAGAAGAGGAAAAGCAGGTGATGATCGAAAAAGCTATCAATTTGAAGCTCATGTGTGATTATGTTGTCAGCTGTTCCTATGGTGATATTGTTCTGATTATCTGTATGCTGCGTGATTATGTGAAAATGCTTGATGAAGTCAGGAGTGACATTCAATGGGAAGCTTACTACAGAGATAAATTCATCAAAATGGCAGATAGGCTGTCAGAACAGATTGAATATGATTACGATGCGGCATTGGAAAAATGCAGAAAGAAATTATGGCAAAAAGAAAGCTCTAGTGATGTTGGTGAAGAGGCTACGGCTTTGGCGATTAAGCGAAGTACAGGAAAAAAGAAGGAGGCAGGAAAAAATGAATAAAGTTCCTGGGATATTTTGTTTAAATACAGATTGTAAACATTATTTTGAAGATAACTGTATGAAGTTTTTTGAAGAAAATACATTAAATATTTCAAATGATGGAAAGTGTGAGGACTTCGAGACCGGTGAATATGAAGGATATAAACATACAAAAAACGAGGAGGTGCAAACATGATAATAAGCATTAAAGACTATGAAAGAGAATTTGGAAGGGATCCGGAAAAAGATATGAAGGAACATACGATAGTGAGGATTAATGATAAGGAGTATATCATTGATAACGTCACACATACGGTAACGTATCGTTTTTTTGGACTTATTAGGATGCGAGGAGGCAGCGTCGAATTTTCTGAAATAAAACGGACACCGGATAAATTCTGTATCTGCTATTTATCAGATATTCAGACACGAATTCTTAACGCCAAAGACTATTTTATGGGAGAGTATCAAGGAAGAATAGTGAAAGTAACTGATGGTGGATTTGAAACAAAAAATCTAATATTCAAATTTGTGGACTGCAAAGATGATATAAATTATTTGGGACTGAGAGCAGACAAAGCAATTATTGATTTCAGAGATCCAATGAGAGGGATAGCAAAAATTATAACAGCCGCCTCTCGTTATCCGGAAAATGCAAGAATAACAGATGATAGAAGTTATGGAATCGTGGACAGGAGGTAGTCTGTGTGGAGATTAATGATTTGATTTGTGAACTTTTAGAAGAGCCTGTGACACAAGAGGATAATGGCATAGAGTTCACAAGCAGAAGCGTAGAGCTGATACATGAAATTGCAGAAATGTGTAATGAGATTCCTATTGTGCAGAAGACAAAAAAGCAGGCGGAAGGCTACGCAGAGGGGTTATCTGCAGAGCAGGTATATATGGATATGCTGGTTAAGATTGTGGAGGCACCGACGGCAATTCACATGAAAATGTCGGCAAAAATGCTGATACCGATTATAAGCCGGAAGCTGAAAGAGAGGGGGTTGTGATGGATAGAAAAAAGACAACGGAGTTCCTTGGGAACTTGCTCGTTTCAGATAGGTTTGGAGGCATGGGAAAATATTGGGCGAAGGAAGTCAGCATAGATCCATGGGCGGCCAAAGGAAAACCTAAGAGGGTTGACTATATGCAATTCGTTCCTGCCGGACAATGTTCTGTGTCAGATATAGAAAAAGGTATATTTGTCTGCTATGAAATCAAGAGCTGCAAACAGGATGTTTACAGTGGAAACGGATTAAATTTTCTTGGAGAGAAGAATTACATAGTGACAACGATGGAATGTTACAAAGATTTGTTGCAGGATTTTCGAGATGGAACATTTGCAAGACATTTACATGAAGTAGCACCAGAATCGTCTTCGCATTTTGGAATAATGGTAGCAATACCTTTTATGTCTGAATTAACAGATGAATTTGAAAATCCATCAGAGGTTGATTGCGAGAGTGGGAGGTGGAAGCTGGCAGTTATACAACAATGTGTACCGGGACTAAGAAAAAGACCAATGACAGAGCTGTTGTTTTGTATGCTGAGAAGTGGGCATTAAAGAATGGGGGAATGTAAAGTGATAAGACCTATTTTGTTTAATACAGAAATGGTAGAAGGCATTTTGGAATACAGAAAGCTCAACACAAGACGGATAGTAAAGCCACAGCCTAAAAAGGATATGAAATACAAGTTGGGTTATTGTGTGGATGGCGATAAAAAGGATATTGGAAAATTTGGATTTGGTAGTCATGAGTGCGGCGGTCATGTACTTTATGTGAAACCGCCAGCATTGGTTGGAGATATTTTATGGGTAAGAGAGACATGGAGTGAATGGACAGACGGATATGTATATAAAGCATGGACATCACCATTTCCGCAGCCAGGAAGATGTTCAGATAAAATGATGAAATGGCATCCATCAATACATATGCCGAAAGAAGCTGCTAGAATCTTCCTAAGGGTGACGGATGTCCAGGTAGAGCGTCTAAAAAATATGACATTGGATGATTTCTTGACGGAAGGAGTGGTACTCAGACCAGAAGCATTTAATGATCCAGAAAATGCATATATGCAGGCAAAAAGTTTGTTTGTTGACTTATGGGATTCCACAATAAATACTCAGCAGCTCACTTTGTATAGATGGGATGCCAATCCTTGGGTGTGGGTGATTGCATTTGAAAGATGTGAAAAACCGGAGGGGTGGTGTGTATGATTTGTTTAAACTGCGGAAGAAAACTGAAAAGCATAGCAAGCAGAGAGGCGGGGTATGGACCTGTCTGCTACCGAAAGATGTTCGGTACCAGCCTGCGAAGCAGTCGCAAAGACAGTATTTCAGAGACAACTGATACCCCCTACTACAATATCCCTGGTCAAATGACGATGGATGAATATCTGCAGACGGTTTCAGAATGAAAGGGAAAAAGGAGAGTGCTTTCGCAACCCTCCCAACAGACAGTTACATTATATCATAATTCGATATGAATTAGAAATAAATTTCAAGGAGGTGCGGAAGCATGGATAGCCAGACAACAGACAATAAGACTTTAGTGGTTCTGACACATGAACAACTAAAGGAGATTTATGAGAATGCGGCTACTATTGGAGCGAAAGAGGCTCTGAAAATGTTCGAGCAGGAACGGAAAAAAGAGCAGGGGAAGAGAGCAGATCGGAGGCTGAGGAATACCAAGCTACTGCTTCGCAATTATCATATGCTGAAAGAACATGCAGAAAATTCAGTGTTTGGAAGAACTCAGATGGAGGAATCTGCAATAGATGTTCTGGAATCAATGATGTCAATGTATGATAATGAGGTTATTATTGAAAGCATAAAGCGGAGCGCCACCAGAACCGCAGTTATTGTTTCTCATATAGAAACAATGTTTGGGTTGTATGAGGCGTATTGCGGCAATGCCCCAAACCGGGAAATTGAAATGAGGCGGTATGAGGTTGTATGGGATATGTATATGGCAGATACTACTTTATCAGCAAAGGAGATTGCAGATAAGCAGAACATATCTACTAGAAATGTATATGAGGACATCAAAGTTGCGACAGAAAGATTATCGGCTCTTATTTTTGGGGTGGATGGATTGAAAGTTCATTAAATCCACCGTCTGCAAAAATTCTTCCTTGATTTTTCAATATAAAAGTGGGAAAATTGTACTCGTAAAATTCTGAATCGAACATCGGAGGAAGTCTGAGGCTATTGGACTTCCTTTTTTCGTGCAGTTTTTCCGGGAAAGGAGAGAATCAGACGCAGGGAAGCATGAAGCTCCTCCAAAATAAAAGATGGAGGAAAAGCATGGATTATACTTTGATTGTACTGTTGACCTATGCTGCAATGATGCTTGGGGTTACGGTACTTATGACAAAAAAAGAGAACAATATTGAACAGTTCTGTGTCGGAAATAGGAAAACTGGCTGGATGGTGTCGGCTTTGAGCATAGCTGCTACATGGATATGGGCACCGGCTCTATTCACATCAACCGAGAATGCTTACACAAAGGGCTTTGCAGGGCTCTTTTGGTTTCTGGTTCCGAACGTGCTGTGTCTGATACTGTTCATTCCCTTTGCAAAGAGGATTAGGGAAGAAATGCCGGAGGGAATTACATTGTCCGGCTATATGTATGGGAAATATCATTCCAAAGCTGTGAAAAATATATATCTGTTCCAGCTCGGCGCATTGTCGGCATTATCGACGGGAGTGCAGCTGTTGGCAGGCAGCAAGATATTAAGTATGCTTACTGGAATACCTTTTGCGGCCATGACGGTTATTATGGCGGTAATTGCCTTTTCGTATTCGCAGTTCTCAGGAATTAAAGCTTCAATACTGACGGATGCGGTTCAGATGGTTTTTATGTTAGCCGCCAGCATTGGTTTTGTTGCTTTTGGTGTAAAGAATGGCGGAGGCATGGAAACGCTGGTTACGGGTTTAGGAGGAGCCGCAGGAGATGCCGGATCACTGTTCTCCAAGAGAGGATGGGAAATCTTTTTAGGGTTTGGACTTCCAACAACGATAGGGCTTATCTCAGGACCGTTTGGAGACCAGTGCTTTTGGCAAAGGGCATTCTGTGTTAGGAAAGACAGAATAGGCAGAGCTTTTCTTGTGGGAGCTCTACTGTTTGGGATTGTGCCTTTGTCAATGGGTGTGCTTGGGTTTATCGGTTCTGGCATGGGATATGTCGCAGTGGATACCGGAATCATCAATTTTGAACTGATAAGCACACTATTCCCGGCATGGGCGATTATCCCATTCTTGTTTATGATTGTATCGGGTTTGCTGTCTACGATAGATAGCAATCTGTGCGCAGTATCATCCCTCACAACAGACATTTTTGAGAAAAAGACACTTGGAAAAACAAAGTTCGCTATGATTTTACTGTTGGCTGTCGGAATTGCCGTAGCCAACATACCAGGATTGACGGTAACACACCTGTTCCTAATGTATGGAACGCTAAGAGCTGCTACGTTGCTTCCAACGGTATTTACCCTTAAAGGAATAAAACTGACACCACAGGGAGTAGTTGCAGGAATTATCTCGGCTCTGATTATCGGTTTGCCGATATTTGGATATGGGAATATACAGGGAATTGCGGCTTATAAGACTGTCGGCAGTCTTTTGACGGTTATTCTTTCTGGGGCGGTTGCCTTGGCAATAAGCGGAAAGCGAGGTGTGCGGAATGGGTGATGTACTTGGCAGAAAGCAGAGGATAAAAAACTCTGATTGGATAGATACATTTGGAAAAATAGAGCAGCTGGTAACAAAAAAAGAACTGGATCAGCTGGTCGAAAAGACAGTAAAGGAGATTAAGAAGAAAACCAAAGGGAAGAAAGCTGCCTATGCATGGAGCGGTGGAAAGGATTCCCTGGTACTTGGTGAAATTTGCCGGCGGGCAGGGATAACCCCCTGTGTCCTCGTAATCAGTAATTTGGAGTATAAAGCATTTACAGAATGGGTAGAGGGGCATAAGCCTCCGGAATTGTCCATAATTAACACAGGTCAGGATATAAAATGGCTGGCAAACCATCTGCAGATGCTTTTTCCACAGGACAGCAAATTTGCGGCAAGGTGGTTTCAGATTGTCCAGCATAGAGGCCAGGCAAAATATTATAAGGAGCAGGAATTGGATATGCTGCTGCTTGGAAGGCGGAGAGCTGATGGGAATTATGTTGGAAAGGGAGATAACATTTATACCAACGGGCAGGGGGTAACAAGATACAGCCCCATGTCTGACTGGACGCATGAGCAGGTGTTGGCATATATACATTATTACAATTTGGAAATGCCGCCGATTTATGACTGGAAAAACGGATATCTTTGTGGCACACATCCTTGGCCGGCAAGGCAGTGGACCGGGAGTGTGGAAAATGCCTGGGCAGAAATCTATGAGATTGACAGCTCTATTGTAACCGGGGCTGCAGAGCATATCCAGAGTGCAAAGGATTTTCTGAAAAGCCTTAAATAAATACGCTGACATTTGACAGCATTTGCGGGCGGTTGTTCGCAGGCTGTCTTTTTGCTATTTGCAGATAGCGCATATATCATACATCAATCGTTCCTCCAATAAATTACAGGAGGACACGAACATGGAAATAACCAAAATGAAACTGGCTGACCTTGTTAAGCCGGAAAAGAATGTCAGAATCCATACCGAACAACAGTTGAAGGAGTTTCAGCGCAGCGTAAAGATGTTCGGGCAGATCCGACCTATCGTTGTTGACGAGAACAACATCATTCTGGCGGGAAATGGTCTGTACGATACACTCATTGCTATGGGGAAAGAAACAGCAGATGTATATCGGTATGATAATCTCACTGAAAATCAGAAAAAGAAGCTGATGATTGCCGACAATAAGATTTTCAGCTTGGGTATTGAGAACTTGGAAACACTGAACAGCTTTTTGGAGGACCTGCAGGGAGATTTGGATATCCCTGGCTTTGATGAAGAAATCTTAAAGCAGATGGTCTCCGAGGCTGAGGATATTACAGATAAGCTCTCCGAGTATGGAACACTTGATGATGAAGAAATTCAGAGTATCAAGGAAAATGCTGAAAGGAAAGAGCAGCAGATACAGAAAATTGAATCAGGACAGGAGCTGGTGCCACAATCGGCGGTTCCGTCACAGCAGGATTCAGAAGGAGGCAGTGAGGAAACCACCGAAGTAAGAAAATTCGTTACCTGCCCAAATTGCGGAGAAAAGATATGGCTATAAAACGATGTCCGGCCAGCATTGATGTTGTAGAGGCAGCAAAAATCAGAATCCGGAACGTATTTCGGAATGGCCTGCCGGTATATATGTCCTTTAGCGGTGGAAAAGACAGCCTGTGCCTGTCACAGCTCGTAATGAATCTGATACAGGCAGGAGAAATCAACCCGGCACAGCTGACTGTGCAATTTATTGATGAAGAAGCCATATTCCCATGCATGGATGAAAAGGTAAGGGAGTGGCGAAAGAAATTTATGTTAGTTGGAGCAAAGTTTGAGTGGTTCTGCCTTGAGGTGAAACACTACAATTGCTTTAATGAACTGTCCAACGATGAAACCTTTATTTGCTGGGACAGATATAAAAAAGATGTTTGGGTAAGACAACCGCCATCTTTCGCAATTCGGAATCACCCATTGCTGAAACCTCGGACAGACGCATATCAGGATTTCCTTCCGAGGGTATGTTCGGATGGGGTAACAATTACCGGAATCAGAACAGCGGAATCGGTTCAGAGATTACAGAATGTGGCTACCATGCTGAAAGCAGGGAAGACCGCAACGAATAAGCACCAGGTATTTCCTCTGTATGACTGGACCAATAATGATGTGTGGCTTTACCTCCTTCGAGAAAAGGTAGACATACCAGAGATTTATTTATTTCTATGGCAGTCCGGCACACGAAAGGGGCAGCTCAGAGTATCACAGTTCTTTTCAATTGATACTGCAAAAAGCCTTGTGAAAATGAATGAGTATTATCCCGACCTTATGGAAAGGATAGTCCGCCGGGAGCCTAACGCATATCTTGCCGCCTTATATTGGGACAGTGAAATGTTTGGGAGAAGCACAACTGCCAGAAAGCAGAATGAGAAAGGAAAAGCGGAAAAGGATTATAAAGCTGCTCTTTTGGAACTATTTTCTGATATGGATGGTAATTTTCAAACAAAACATAAAAGATATGTGGCTGGGCGGTATAGGAATTTTTTTATGAGCGTTTCTGCCATTGCAGACAATAAGGACTGCAAGGCAATTTATGAAGGGCTCGTTTCCGGAGATCCAAAACTGCGGTCGTTCCGGGCATTGTATCAGCGAATATATGGTAAATATATTACAGAAGCCAAGAAGAAGGAGGGAATGCGAAATGGATAGTAAGATGATAAGCCCTCTTGACACTCTTCAATGGGTAGACAGAGGCAGGGTAAAGCCAAATGATTACAACCCAAACAAAGTATCAAAACAAAATCTGGAATTGCTGAAGCAGTCCATTCTAACGAACGGATGGACGTTGCCGATTGTGGTAAGACCAGATTTTACGATTATTGACGGGTTCCACCGTTGGACCGTTGCAGGAGAAGAACCGTTGGTATCAATGCTGGAAGGAAAGGTGCCAGTTGTCATTGTAGAGCATAAGGATAAAGCTGGAAATATCTATGGCACCGTTACTCATAACAGGGCAAGAGGTACGCATCTGCTGGAACCAATGAAAGCGATTGTAAAGGAGCTGATGAACGAAGGTAAGACGGTAGAGGAGATTGGAAAGCAGCTCGGCATGAGGCCCGAAGAAATATTCCGTCTCTCGGAGTTTTCAAAAGAAGACTTCCTGAGAATGATGATTAAGCCGAATGAGGGCTATTCAAAAGCGGAGTTTATAACGAAGATTTAACGATAAATCAATAAATATGCGTGAGAGCCACACACAGGGGAGTGTATGCTCCCCTTTTTGCGTTCCCACGATTGCAAAACGAATAGGAGAGAGGTGGTGATATGCCAAGGGCGCCGAGCGAAAAAATGATTGAAGCCGAAAAGCTGTTTAATGATGGAATGGCAATGGTGGAAATTGCGAAAAAATTGGGAGTTTCTGACGGAACGGTTCGCAGCTGGAAGAATAGGTACGGATGGGGCGATAAGTCAAAAAAAAACAAACGCAACGTTGCGAAAAAAGGAGATAAAAAAAGTGCAACGTTGCAAAAGCGAAAAAAAGGCGGGCAGCCAGGGAATAAGAACGCAAAAGGCGGCTCCGGCAATCCGAACCCCAAACCGCCTCCGGATGCGACAAAGCATGGTGGATATGTTCCGGTATTTATGGATGCTCTTGATGATGATGAACAGGAGCTCGTTGCAACGGTTCCCAAAGATACCGAGCTGCAGCTCATGGAACAAATACAGCTTTTCTCTATTCGGGAGCGCAGAATACTAAAAGCAATCAATAAGTATCGGGAACAAAAAGGAGATGTAGCGGTTGCTGATGTCACCAGATTTGAGGATAAGAGAATCTTCAAGAATAAGGAGGAAGAGGCTGAATATGATAGGCGCCAGAAGATAAAGGTTGATAAAGGAGATATTCTTCCGGGTAAGTCCTACAGCATACAGACACATACCTCAAACAAGGATATGGTAATAGCAAGGCTGGAACAGGAGCTTTCCACCGTTCAGAGTAAAAAGACAAAAGCTATTGAAGCATTGTCAAAATACCGCTTAGAAAAAGCAAAATTGGAAAGTGAAAGTGCTGGAAATGATGCTGTTGACGATTGGATTGCAGCGGTTCTTGAGGAAGACGAGGGAGAGGATGTGAGTGGTGATGAATAAGAACTCACGAGCGTTAAGGAAACAGTTCTTCCAGAAAAGAATTCCGGTATATAGGAAAAATCCGGTCATATTCGCAAAGGAGGTATTGTTATTTGAGCCGGATGAGTGGCAAAGGGCGGCACTGATGGATTTGGCAGAGAATCCGAAAGTTGCGATTAAATCTGGGCAGGGTGTTGGGAAAACTGGTTTAGAAGCTGCGGCATTGTTGTGGTTTTTATGCTGCCACCCTTATCCAAGGATTGTAGCGACTGCGCCAACCAAACAGCAGTTACATGATGTTTTGTGGTCCGAAGTGAGTAAATGGATGAGTAAGTCTCCTTTGCTCTCAGAAATCCTTAAATGGACCAAGACATATATTTACATGGTCGGCAATGAAAAGCGTTGGTTTGCGGTAGCCAGGACTGCTACAAAGCCAGAAAATATGCAGGGATTCCACGAGGATAATATGCTATTCATAGTAGATGAAGCCTCTGGCGTCGCTGATCCGATTATGGAGGCGGTACTTGGTACGCTATCCGGCGAAAACAATAAGTTGTTGATGTGTGGAAACCCAACAAGGACTTCTGGCACATTTTACGATGCCTTCAATGCTGACAGGGCTCTTTATAGATGCCATACAGTATCATCTGCAGATAGTCCAAGGACGAATAAGCAGAATATCGAATCTCTCATACGGAAGTATGGGAGAAATAGCAATGTAGTCCTTGTAAGAGTTTTTGGTGAATTTCCAAAGCAGGAAGATGATGTATTCATCATGCTTTCTCTTATTGAGCATTGCTGCATGTTGGACCTGCCAGAAGATATGCCGATTAAACGGATATCGCTTGGAGTGGATGTGGCTAGATATGGGGATGATGAAACAGTTATAGCGCTGAATGTAGGCGGAAATATCACATTGCCTGTTATGTTCAGAGGGCAAAGTCTTATGACAACGGTTGGGAAGGTGGTTCAGCAGTATAGGCATATTATCGCAACATATCCAACGTATCATGGGAAGATATATGTAAATATTGATGATTGCGGTCTTGGTGGCGGAGTGACGGATCGACTGGAAGAAGTAAAACGGGAAGAAAAGTTGAATCGTATGGTAATTGTTCCCGTAAATGCTGCGGCCAGGGTGCCAGATGAAGTTGTTGTGGATGGAGGAAAGGTTAAAGCTGCTGATATTTACGACAATATGACAACTTATCTCTGGGGAACTGTAAAAGAACTGCTGATTGCAGAGGGAATTAGTTTGCAGAATGATAATGAACTGGTTGCACAGTTTTCATGCAGAAAATACAGGTTAACAAGCAGAGGAAAGATGCAGCTGGAAAGTAAAGAGGAAATGAAGAAAAGAGGAATAAGTTCCCCGGACAGAGCAGATGCGGTTGCTCTGTCATGTTATGAAAGAAAAACATTTAATATCGGAAGTCTGGTTGATTAGGAGGTGATGGAATGCAAGGGAATGAGAAAGAACAGAGAGTGGACGGATATAAAAATTTAATGAACAAATATGGCACACAGGATGATGTGTCGGAGCAGTACCGTTTTGAAAGTGAAGCGCCGGTAACGGATGTGGAGCTCACTCTGAATTATGAGGAAAATGGTCTTTTCTCAAAAATCATAGACATACCGGCGGATGATGCTGTTAGCAGCGGATTTTCATATGGAGTAAATGATTTGGACCTGGAGGCTTTTATCAATGATTCTCTTGATGAACTGGATTTTGAAGAAAAGGCTGCCACAGCCATTAAGTGGTCAAGATTGTATGGCGGAGCCTTAATGGTTATGATTATTGATGATGGCAGGGATATAGAGGAACCTGTTGATTGGGATAATATCAGAGGGATTGATGAATTGCTTGTGTTTGAACGGCCGCTCATAACTCCTGATTATAACAGTATATATAACCATGATCCTAAAGATGGAAAGTGGTCTAAATTTGGAATGCCAGAGTTTTACGACATATCGCCGATATATGGAAAACCATTTCGGGTACATGAGAGCAGGTGCCTTCTCTTTAAGAATGGAACATTGCCACAATCCAGCTCCCGGACAGAGTATAGGTTCTTTGGAATGCCGGAATATACAAAAATTCATAAAGCATTACAGGAGACGGTTACATCACATGGAAATGGAGTGAAACTGTTGGATCGGGCGGTGCAGGCAATATATAAAATGAATGACCTTGCAAATCTTCTGGAAACAGAGGAAGGAGAGGATATTGTTTTACGAAGGCTTCGTATTATTGATATGGCAAAAGGAATTATCAACAGCATAGCGATAGACGCCAATGGAGAGGACTATGATTACAAGACAGTTACATTTTCTGGCGTGAAGGATATTATAGATGCCACTTGTAATATGTTATCGGCCGTTTCAAATATACCACAGACGAAGTTGTTTGGACGTTCTCCTGCTGGAGAAAATGCTACAGGCGAAGGAGATATGGAAAATTATTATTCCTATGTGAATAAAATCCAAAAGCTGAATCTCAAAAGAAATCTTGGTGTACTGATAGATATTATCTTAATTGTTGGAAAATACAAAGGAGAATTTGAAGAAGTGCCTAAGTATGCGCTTGGATTTAAACCGTTATGGAATCTAAGTGAAACAGAGCAGGCAAGCGTGGATCAGACGAAAGCAGCAACAGAACTCACAAAAGCACAGACAGCACAAGCCTATGTAGATATGCAGGCGCTTGACGCTTCAGAGGTAAGGAAAAGGCTGGCGGAGAATGGTGAGTTTACGGTAAATGACATTCTGGATGAAGAAGATGATTGGGGCGCTATGGAAGAAGCGGCACCGACAGATAAAAACGAATCTGCAGAAACAATGAATACTGCTTTGTCGGCTATGGAAAATGGTAAGCCGCAGGAGAATATGGAAATGGATGCGGTAACACCTACGGGGTGCGGAGTGCTTGTCATTAAGGATGGAAAAATTCTGATTGGTGAACGTAAAGATAATGGATTGGTTTGTGGTCCGGGCGGTCATATTGAGGTAGGGGAAACACCGGAGGAGGCGGCAATCAGGGAAACAAGGGAGGAATTTGGAATTAATATTGCGGAAACTATACCATTGACAATTATTTCTGGAATGCCGACAGAGTATTGCACATCACAGGTGTTTGTCTGCACTGAATTTTACGGAACGCCCATAGCATTCAATACAGAGATGAAGAATGCGAGGTTTGAACCAGCGTCAGATGTCCTCAAATATAATATGTTCCTGCCTTTTGAACTTTCGGTGAGGGAACTGCTTAATCAACTGTCGCAAATTCAGTTGACATCAGGCGGAACTACAAGTAATATTTCAGTAGAAGGTGATGGAGGTCCTGGTTCCGGGAGATACCCAAAAGGAAGTGGGGATGAGGGAAAGACCGGGAAAAAGAAAAAGGAATCCCTTCCAATGACAGAAAAGGAAAAAGCAAAGGTAACGCATGACATTAACAATGTGTACCATGCTAAATACAAAGGAAAAAGGAGCTGCTTCATTAGAACGCACTCCAATGAGCCTGATAGCCCATCGTACTTGTATCGATTCAGAAATCATGGATTTGATAATTACGATATCTATATGAAAATCAAGGAGGACGACTGATGGAGGAATTGATTAAGCTGTTAAACCAGGTGCCCGATACATATGAGGATTTTGTTGCCGGTGTAAAGTGTGCGGTTAAGGATGATGAAGAAAACATGCGAAAGGTTATAGATTTCATCAAAGAGGATCCCACCAGACACAGCGATGATATAATTGAGTATCTGGACGAACTTGGAATATAAGATACAGAGGCTTGCGAGTGTGCAAGGCTCTTTTCTTTTGCCCTGTGGTGCCGCTAATCGTGGCAATGCGGGGCTTTTTTGTTGCAAACAGTTAAATAGACGATTGGGATTGTAAATACCGAATAAGAGGCAATGAGAGAAGGTGGTAGTTTGGATGATGAATTTCGCAAAGAACTGTTCCGGGAAGAATTGAGAAAGAAAAATAAAGGAAAGAAATCAGTTTCCTGTAAATATCGGCCTAAGTATCCAGTCAGTGCAGAGCGTGAGTATTTGCGAATGGTTAATGAATATATGGCTATTGAGAGAGAAATCCTGATGAAATATATTCCGGAAATAAAGCAGATTCTCAATGAAGGCACTAGGTATCATGTGGATTCCAAGAAGGAAAATGAGGAAAAGCGAAAAATTGCAAGGTTCTCTGTAATAGACAATACGATTGTACGGCTCACAATTCTTTTTAAAACAATTAAGAGGGAGCTGGATGCCGCCTTTGGTCTTTACGATTTGAAACGACAGATAAACAAGATTGCCAATCTTGATCACAAACTCACGATTCGAGAGTGGAAGAAAGCAGTAGGCAAGACACTGGGTATCAATTTGCTTGATGATTATTATTCCGGAGATTATTACGGAGAAATGTTAGAGAAATGGGTATCTGATAATGTGGAACTGATTAAGACGGTACCAGGTCAGTCTCTTGAAAAGATGAAAGAGCTGGTTTATCAGAACTATATGAAAGGTTCTACTACGACAGATATTGTAAAGGAAATTCAGCGGCAATATGGAATGAGTAAGCGCCATGCAAAGCTGATTGCAAGGGACCAGACAGCAAAACTTAATGCCGACATTACAGAGAGCCAGCAGAGAGATGCAGGTGTTTCAAGGTACAAATGGTCCGGGGTTATGGATCAAAGAGAGCGGAGAAGTCATAGAGAACTGGAAGGTAGGATAATCAGCTGGGACAATCCGCCGGATGTTGGCGGAGGCAGATGCTGTCATCCTGGACAGGATTATCAATGCCGGTGTTGTGCTATTCCGGTGTTTGATATAGATACACTGGATTTACCAGTATGAAAGGAAGTGGTTGCATTGAAAAAGTGGAAGTAAACAGGAGGTGCAAGAAGTGAAACTCAAACGAATTGACAGTATTTCAGTTGATCGGACTTATTACACAGAAGAAGGCTATTTGGTTGATCACCCGATTGTGACTACCTGTGGCATATTTGAGTATAAGAATGATGATGGAAGTACCCGGAGGGAACTCCGATTGCCGGAGTATGTCTTTGACGAGAAATCGTTGGAGAGTTACAAAGGCAAGCCAATTATCATCACGCATGACGCTGGTGAGGTGGATAAGGAGAATGTTCGCAGGGAACAGATTGGAACCATTATGAGTAAAGGATATCGTGACGGAGATAATGTACGCTGCGAGATAATTATTCACGATACCAACGCTCTAAAAAACTGCGGATTAAAGGAATTATCACTTGGCTACAGTCTTGATACGGATGATACTCCCGGAATATATGAGGGAGAGAAGTATGATTGCATACAGAAAAACATTGAAATCAATCATCTTGCCTTGGTTGCTGAGGCAAGGGCAGGGGAAACCGCCCGGCTCAATATCGATGGAAAAGATGATGATGAACAAATCTTAAAAGGAGGCAAGGCAATTATGGGTAAACCTAATTCAAAAGGTCGCAGAGCTGACGAGGGAGCAGAACTTTCTCCGGAAGAGATGGAGGCTGCTATTGCATTGTTCAAGGCTCAGCAGGCGGCAAGCCAGGCAACTGGCGAAGGAACAGACGGCGGCGAGGCTGGAGAAGTATCAGCAGAAGAATCGGAAGAGGAAAAGAGCGCTGTAGATCAGGTAAGAGAGAATATTGACCGCAGGGATTCAGAAGGTGAAGGAATGGCGCCGGAGGAAATTATTGCTGAACAGAAAGCAGACCTCGACACGCTTCTTGCAGAAATTGATAAGCTGCAGGCTGCAAGCGATATGAACGGTGACGAGGAAGAAAAGAAAGAAGAGCCTGCTCCGGCTGATGGAAAGGCTCTTGCGGAAGAGGAAAACACTGATTCTGATGAACCATGCGGCAATGGAGAAGAAAAGGAGAAAGGAGTAAACATGGATTCTATTGATAAAGTTATCCAGGAGCGTCTGGATGTATGCCGCATGGCTGACAAGCTGCATTTGGATGGTGTTGAAAAACTCTCAGTAAGAGATGGCCGAAAGAAAATTATTAAGGCGGTCAATCCAAAGATTAATCTTGACGGAAAGAGCGACAGTTATATCAATGCGGCTTATGATATTGCAAAGCAGACTTACAGCGAGAGAAAGAGTACAGACGATCAGCGTCAGAAGATGGTAACTGATAAAGTTCGCCGGGATGCAAGAGAGGAAAGCAATTCTAACTCTGCCCGCAAGAACATGATTTCAAGAATGACAGGAGGTAAGAAGTAATGAGTATGGCTGCACAGACGAGTTATGGTTTTGGCTTTCCCAAAGGGGTAGCCGGGGGGCTCTTTGATTTATCGGCCCATGAAGTATCTACAAGACAGACAGAGGGTGAGAATATTTCTTTTGGAATAGGTGTTGTTACTGGAACGAATGCCGGAACAGATGTAAAAATCCCTACTTCTGCTACGACCTCTGCAGAATTTGAAGGCGTTGTTGTTCACAATTCTGTTATGGTTGAGATGGATATGGATAATAGTGTAAAAATTGGCGATAAGCGTACTGTTGGTTGTCTGCACTATGGAAAAGTGTGGATAAAGACTGGAAAAGATGCCGTACCGAAGTACAGGGAAAAAGTATATATGATTACATCCGGCGATGAAGCAGGTCTGTTTACCACATCAACAGATACTGCAACCAAGGTAGAAGTCAATGCTATTTTCCTTGGAGAGACAGACAATGGCATTGCAAATGCAGAATTCCTTCCGGGTTCTGTACCCGCCGCAGGAAAAGCAGAATAAGGAGGTATTTACAATGAAGGATTTTAACATGGATGATTACAGTGCATTAAAGGGATCAACCCTTGTAAAAGGTCTGGCAGGGAGTGAGCAGCTCCGCTTTGACAGCGTTGAATCTGCAACTGTATTTTTTGCCAGGGAGCTGGATCAGGTAAAGACAAAGACCTATGATAAGCAGTATCCGGAACTTTCTGCCCTTGCATATTTCCCGATCACTTCTGAGGTAAATGAGGGAGCAGAAACTACTACTTACTACAGCTATGATATTACCGGCATGGCTGCGATTATCAATAACTATGCAACTGACCTTCCGAGAGTTGACGTGCAGGGAGAATCCCACACAGCCTCCATTAAGTCCATCGGCGACAGTTATGGATATAATGTGCAGGAAATGAGGGCATCCCGCATGGCAGGCAAGTCTCTGGATGCAAGAAAGGGGGCAGCGGCAAGAAGAGCCTCTGATTATATGGTTAATAAGATTGCGTTTGCCGGCGATAAGAAACATAATCTTGTTGGAATTTTTTCTGACGGAAACGATATTCCGATTTTTACCCTGTCCACTGTCATGGTTAAGGGAGATGGGGACACAGAGGCAAAAGCACATACGGAGTGGAAGTATAAAAATGCAGACCAGATTTTGGAGGATATTAACGGCATACAGAAGTTTATTGACAAGATTACCATGTCGATTGAAAAGCCGGATACCCTTGCGCTGCCATCGTACATCTATATGGATTTGGCTACAAGGAGAATTCCTGATACTGAAACCACGATTCTCAGTTTTATAAAGGAACATGCGCCTTATTTGAAGAATTTTGAGAGCATGGCAGAATTGCAGGATTCGGCTACTGATGTTAATCCCAGCGGAAAGAATGTTGCATTTATGTACACGAAAGATGCGGAAAAATTCAGCTTGGAGATTCCGCTTCCGTTTTATCAGTATCCTTTACAGGTTCAGAAACTGGAAACAGAGGTGCCTTGCGAAACCAGAACAGCAGGCCTCATTATCTATTATCCGTTATCAATGATTTTGGCATACGGAATTTAAGGAGGTAAAGAGATGAAAGTTACCAATAAATCAAGAAAGATTATTGCAATTAACGGAGAACCTCTTCTCCCGGGTACAGATATGGAATTGCCGGAGAGTTTTCAGGATCATCCGTCAATTATTGATTATTTGAAAAAGGGGATTCTTGTAGATTCCGAAAAAGCGGCTGCTTCATCTGCTGGTAATGGTATCAGTGATTTTGAGAGAGCCAAAATTGCTGAAGAAGCCGTTTCCAGATATAAAGAGGAACAGGCTGCCATTGCAGCAGCACAGGCAGAAAAAGAGGCGGAAATCAAAGCGGTTCAGTCAATGAAAAAACCGGAACTTTTGACGAAGGCTGCCGGAATGGGGCTTGAAGTGAAAGATGATGATACCGTTGAGATTTTGAAGGAGAAGATTTTGGCTGCTCTCGATAAATAGGAGGTGGTCATCATGGAAGCTTTTGAAATCATCAGAGCGACAATGAATGAATTTAATGAAGTGCCGGATGATACTGTGAATATGTTCTTATCTCTTACGGAGCCGCTTATCAGTAAAAAGAGATTCGGAAAAATGTATCAGCAGGCTCGTGCTTATTTGGCAGCGCATAAAATGAAATTGTCTGGTTTTGGAGTATCGGGTGGTATTGGCTCGATAGGGGACACCATTGGATTAGCCTCTGTTTCAGAAGGCGAAACATCGGTGTCTTTTTTTAATAATCAGGCAGGGAATACAGCTACAGATTCAGAGTTTGGCAGAACTGTATATGGAATGCAGTATCTCCAGCTCAGGAAGCGCTGTATTGTAACGATTGTGTCTGCAGGGATAGAGCATGGCGGTTAGAATTACGGAAACTACGACTGCAGAGGGCAGGAAATTTGAAAAAATGCTAGAAGACTTTAAAAAGTTAGAGGTAAGAATTGGTATTCAGCAAGGAGAAAGCAGTGAAGATGGGGTTGATTTGGTGGACATAGCTATGTTTAATGAGCTTGGAACCGTTCATATTCCGTCGAGGCCATTTCTTCGTGATAGCGTGGATGCAAACGCAGCTCAAATAAATGCTTTTTTGCAGTCAATGAAAAAAGAAATTCTCAAGGGCGGTTCCGCAGAGAATGTATTGAAGAAAATTGGAGTGTTTCAGAAGGGTCTTGTCCAGGAGGAAATTACAAAAGGCAATTTTGTTCCCAATTCAGAGGCTACAATTAAACGTAAAGGCTCTGATACACCGTTGATTGATACTGGCCGCATGAGGCAATCCGTCAATTATGTAATAAAAGAGAAAGGGGGTTCTGACTAATGCCATTTTTCGCAGCAAATTACACCTTGAGAAGGTATGAAAAAGATTTGATTGTGAATGGTTATCCAACGGCTGGTTATAAGGATAGCACAGTATCGCTTGATGTGCAGGAAATGTCTGATCAGGAAGTGATTGAAGCTGGCGGTAGCAGGGATAAGATGATGTTAAAAGCATTTGGAGATTTTCCTATCCGCACTTCAAAGCAGGAAGATGGCGTTCGGTCAGACCAGCTCTTATATGAGGGAAGATGGTTTGAGTGTATGTCTTCGCGATTAAGTCGGAATACAGTTTTAAAGCACTGGACTTCAACTTTTGAATTGATACCAAACAGCACAAATCAGGAAACAGCGAATCCGGAAACGGAGGGATCAACATGACCTTAAAGGAAATAAAGCAACTGCTTTATGAAGTGGTTGCAAGGTATCATCCGGGAGCCATGATTGTGTGGGAGAAGACAAAAGGGGTAACACCCAAGCCGCCATATATCACCCTTGGATATCGCAATTTAAACCGTTCCTCGTTTCCTCTGTCTGATGATGAAGGAGAACACAAGTATTACAACTATGATTTTATTTTTGAAATCAATCTATATACTGTCGGAAAAGAAGTGAGGGCAGGAAATGCCAGCTATTTTGAAAATACTGCAGTGGAAGATTTGGAAGAATTTGTGAGGTTTCTTGATTCAGAGGGGATTACAGGGGAATTGGCGCAAAAAAACGTAACTATTGTTTGCAATCCTCCTATAAGGGATTTATCGGAACTAATAGGAGATACAAAGTTTAATTATCGGTCCATGTGCGAATTCGTAGTATCATTTGTCGGAACAGCAGATGGGGAATATGGCGTATCTGGAAATGAATTAGTACCGAATGCCAGTGGAGGTGGATTGCAGGAATTTACAGAGGCAAAAGTCTCTGTGATAGAAGAAGTAATAATACAGGAGGAATCAGACGATGGCAATTAGAAATAATCTTGATGAAATTGTCAATGTGGACATTGAGATTGCTACTCCTGGCTCCAGCGACGAGAGCTTCAGCAACATTCTTATGGTTGTGGAGGCACCGGATAAAGCCGCAGATGCTAAGGAAAGCATTGGAACAAAGGTTATTGGCATTTCACAGGCGGCAGAATTGGCAGATTACGGATTTTCTACCGAGCACCAGGCTTATATGATGGCAACGGTAGCATATTCGCAGTCACCGGAGCCGGATACAATTTATATAGTTGTAAGACAGATTTCAAATGATGAAGATGATGAAAATATTATTTATGAGAAAATGAGCGTTGTGCTTGATCGGGCGCAGGAGGCCGGAGGATGGTATGGGATAAGTCTTTCCAAAACATTTCTTAATGTGCCAGATTTGGAAGAAACAATCAAGTGGACAGAGAGCAACAAAAAACTGTTCGGATTCACTTTTATGGATCAGCAACTTCCAATAACAACAACCAATTATTTCCGCAGCTTTGCGGTATATGGCGGCGGTGTTCCTGATGTGGAAACTCAGCCAGTGGAGAATTATTATATCTCCCTCGCTATGATGGCAAAATGCTTCGGGTATGATCCGGGCAGTGAAACATGGGCGTTAAAAGCGTTGGCTGCTGTATCTCCATGCAAGCTTTCTACCAACATGAAAAAGTATTGTGATGACAATAATGTCACTTACTTTACGACTTATGCAAAGAAAAACATCACAAGTTCTATGGGCGGAAAAGTGCTTGGAAATGAGTGGATTGATACCATTCGTTTCAGAGATTGGCTGAAGAACGATATGCAGGAACGTGTATTTAATTTATTGGTATTGAATCAGAAATTGCCTTATACAGATGATGGAATCACTGGCATTGAGGGCAAGATGGAGGAATCATTAAAAGAAGGTCAGAAAGTAGGCGGTATTGCCCCAACAGAGTATGATGATGATGATAACGAGATTCCGGGATATACCATTACTGTACCAAGTTCCGCAAGTTTGAGCGATGCGCAGAAGGCATCCAGACAATTAACGGGCTGCAAGTTTAAGGCAAAGCTGGCGGGAGCAATCCAGGCAGTGGATATCAGCGGCAGTCTTGTCTATGCATAATGGGAGGTGAAAATAAATGCCGAGAGTAACAACTTATAACCCCAAAAAGGTTTCGCTTGCATTGGGAAATCATATTGCAAGTGGTTTTGCAGACGATAGCTTTATCACAATTGAGCCTGCCGGTGATGGAAATAGTTATGTGGCAGGTGCAGATGGAGAAGTATGCGTAAGCATAGATCCGTCTTCTATATATACTGTAAAGGTTTCCCTTCTCCAGAATTCCAGAACCAATTCGTATCTGAGGAAGATGTATGAAAAAATGAAGTCTTCCGGAAAAGGTTTCTTTGCCGTTACTGTAAAGGATTTGGTCGGAAATGAGAAGTTTAGTGCTTCTACGGGCTGGGTAACAAAGCTGTCTTCGAAGACATATGGAAAAGCACAGAATAACAGAGAATGGGAAATTGTCGTGGCAGACGGCAAAGAAAGTTAGGAGGGTTGACACATGGCACGATTAAGACAGACAGAACCGAAGAAAGAAACTATTGGAGATTACAATTTTTACATTAAACCGTTTCCGGCAATGGTGGCTGCTAATTTGACAGGGGATTTGGCTTCATTGCTGACACCTGTTCTTGCGGCTCTCTTGCCTCTTGTTGGGAATGGAAACGAGAATCAGGAAGACGATAATGCAGATAGCGGTCTGATGGATATTGATGTAGATCAGGCAGCGGCATCTATGGCGAAGAGCATGGAAGGATTCTCAGGGCAAAGAGTAGAATCTATGATGAAAAAGTTGCTTGTAGCGCATAAGAATGTGGTTGTGGAGCTGCCGCAGTTGGATGAAGATGATGTGGAAACTGGCGAGTTTGAGCAGGAAATTCTTGATATGGACCTGGTAAACGAGCTTTTTTGCGGAGAAGTGCAGGATATGTTCGTTCTTGCATTCTATGTAATTCGGCTGAATTTCAATGGTTTTTTCAAGAAACTCGTCGGCCGATTTGGCAAAGCCGGCGAGGCATTAGTGAAGAAGACGAGGCAGATATTGTAAAGTACGGTACACTGGATACGTCGCAGTTTTCGGAGTTGGAACTTCGAATGTATATATTGATTAAAGCAAAAATAGCTTCAAAGTTCGAGTTAGAGGAGTATTACACCTTAGACGAGGCTTTGAAGCTATATGCGTTATATCGGATGGATATGGATATTCAGAACGGAAAGGCGGATGAAATAAGAGAAAGGAGGGATTAAGATTGACATTAAGAGATATAGCGGTTGCGTTCGGTATTGAAGTTGACCAAAGGAGTGTGAGCACTGCTGAAAATGCCATAAAGGGAGTAAAAAGTATGGCTACTAAACTGCTTGGAGCGATTGGAATTGGTTTTTCTATTGCAGGAATAGCAAATTTGGCAGAAGCCGCAGCGGATGTAGAGGCTTTGGAATCACAATTTTCACAAGTCTTTGGAGATATGGAGCAGGATGCTGCTGATAAATTGAATAAAATTGCCGATGATACTGGCATATTAGCAAACCGAATGAAAGGCAGTTTTACGCAGATTGCAGCTTTTTCAAAGACTACCGGCATGGAAGAAGCAGAAGCCTTGGATATTGCAAACCGGTCAATGAAAGCAGTAGCCGATTCCGCAGCTTTTTATGACAAGAGTATTGAAAATATGACAGAATCCCTCCAGTCTTTCCTAAAAGGTAATTTTGAAAATGACGCCGCTCTCGGTCTTTCGTGTACTGAGACGACTAGAAATACAGCTGCCAATGCTTTATATGGTAAATCATTTAAAGATTTGTCTGAGGCGGAAAAACAGCTTACATTACTGCAGATGGTTGAGGATGCAAATAAGGCTTCTGGGGCACTGGGGCAGGCGGCAAGAGAATCTGATACTTGGACGAATCAGCTTGGAAATTTAAAACAGAATTTGCAAGATCTAAAAGCAGCAGCTGGAAAAGGTTTATTGCAGCCGGCCGTTATGGTTCTTAAAATGCTGAGTTCCCTGGTTCAGAAAGCAACCGTTGGAATAGGCAAGTTAACATCAGAAACAGGTTTACTTACGAGGGCGTTTAACAGTTTGTTTTCCCTTGTGAAAAAGCTAAAACCATCCATAGACCGGATGATGCAGACATTATCCATAGGAGCGTCAAAAGGGATTGGAATGGTTAGAGGCGTAGTAGACAGACTTGGTGGAGTTGAAAAGACATTGAAGCTCTTAGCGATTATAGCTGGGGCTTTTTTTATTGTGATGAATTGGAGCAAAATTATTTCTGGGGCAAAAGCATTTCTGAAGCTTTTAACCATGATGAAAGGAATGTTTAGCATTGCAAATTTGAAAATAATGCTTATTGTTGCTGCTGTCGTTCTCTTGGCGCTGATAGTTGAGGATTTTATCAATTTCCTTATGGGGAATGATTCTGTAATCGGCACGATATTTGATAAAGCCGGAATAGGCGCTGACAATGCAAGGGCTGCTATTTTTAAAGCCTGGCAGAAAGTTAAGGAGTTTCTTCTGAATGTTTGGGATTTTCTCAAACAAGCGGTAGGGATGTATTTTGGTGCAATCCGGGATTTCTTTATCCGGCATTCTGATAGCATTCGGCAGAATTTTGAAAGGGCATGGGGGATTGTAAAGACATTTCTAAATGGAGTATGGACTTTTATATCCCAGCTGGCAGCTACCTTATTTGGTAGTACCGAAGATAGCATTGATGGTTCCACAATGAGTACAAAAGAAAAGCTATTGGCAGTATGGCAGGCTATTTTAGATGCACTTTCTGCTGTGTGGGATGCTTTGTATGAAGTGGGGAGCGCTATTTTTAATGCCATCGCCACTGTGATTGAAACTGTTTTTGGATGGATACAAACTTTCTGGAATGCATGGGGATCGAGGATTCTCAGTTGGTTTAAAGTGTTATGGGATAGTTTAGGCGGAATTTTGAATGGTTTCCTTGATATTATCAAAGGTGTTGCAAATTTTATTGCTTCCGTTTTTACTGGCGATTGGCAGGGTGCATGGGAGGCAATAAAACAGATATTCATAGGAATCTGGGAGGTTATTAAGAATTTCATTGCGGCAGTATGGGATACCATTAAAATGTTGTTTGAAATGGCACTTGGAGCAATTCAAGCTATATGGGAAGCTGTGTGGGGAGCAATCAGTGGTTTCTTCCAGGGAATTTGGAATGGAATAGTATCGTTTCTGCAAGGAATTTGGAACACGATTACTGGTGTCATTTCGGGGGCAATTAACGGAGCTTATAATACAATAGTATCTGTTTTACAGGCAATATATAACTTTTTCAGCAGTATATTTACAAGCATTGCTTCTTTTGTAAGTTCCACTTTCTCTAATATTTTAAGTGGCATTACCGGAACAATCGGGAATATCAAAGATACTATTGTAAATGGTATCACTGCGGCAGTGGATTTTATAAAAGGTCTTCCATCACAAGCAATTCAATGGGGTTCCGATTTCATTGGAGGTTTAAAAGACGGTATTATGTCCGGAGTGCAGGGCATTGTTGACGCAGTAAAAGGAATTGGAGATAAAATTAGATCATTTCTTCATTTCTCTGTGCCAGATGAAGGTCCGTTGACTGATTACGAAAGCTGGATGCCGGATTTTATGAGTGGTCTGGCAGAGGGAATTGGCTCAAATGAAGATACTGTCATGGATAAAGTCAAAGGTCTTGCGAGCGGTATTTCCACCTTGATGAAAGGAGCTACAGCCTCTGCAGCTACAGTAGCAAACGGAGCAGTAAACAATACAAGCAATACAACCAATGTAACACAAAATAATACATTTAATAATTCATATTCTGGCAGTGATACGCAGGCACAGCAGAATGTTTCAAAGGGAATGAATAAGTCGGCCAAGGATGCCACTTCTTATATGGCAAAGGGACTGGCATATGCAAGGTAGGTGAAAGGGAATGGCAAAAAAAGTTATTAAATCTAAATTGGTTTCGGTCAACAAGACGAAAACTCAAAAAAATAAAACGAGAAAGCTAAAACCAGTAAGCGTTGCCGGTATTGAAGGGGATGCTCTTATTAGCGAGGATATTAGTTACACTGCTGACATTCCTGAGTATCCGGTGGAAAAAGGTTTTAACGTGTCGGATACCATCATATTGAAACCTTTACAACTCAGCATTACTCTTTATATCAGTGATTGTCCTGCGACGTGGAGCAGCAGAAAGGGGCATGAACCATCAATTGGCCGGACTAAGAAAATATGCAAAAAGTTAGAAAAGCTATACTTTAAAAGGAAATTGGTTAAGGTTGTTACGACAGATAAAATATATACGAGTATGGGAATTACCTCTATGACAATTTCCCACAGTTCGGAGATTGGTTATGCAAGGCAGGTTCAAATGACATTGAAAAAGGTATATATAACAAAAAGGAGAACTGTTTATATACCAAAATACATTTTACAGAGCGGAGAAACAAAGGCTAATGCAGGTGCAGCGACAACATCTTCCAGCAGCTCTAAATCAACCAGTTCTTCCGGTAGGGGTTCTGGCAATGGCTCCAGTGGCAGTTCCGGCGGATCATCTTCTGGAAATTCCAGTGGGAAAAAGAGTTCTATATTGTACGGAATAGGAAAGAAAGCAGGATTTCTATAGGAGGCGGTCAAATGATATATATAACGGTTCCGGATATGAATGATAGCATATCATCCATAACCATCGCAGAAAAGCAATATTTAATTCGCTTTACTTATAACGGAACAGGTGATTTTTGGAGTTTTGGAGTATCAGACAATGATGATCAGCCTATTGTGGCAGCTACCAAGATTGTGCCATGTTTCCCACTGACACATTTTTATAATTTCACAGACCTTCCGGACGGTATTTTCGGAGTGTTGACCGAGGAAAAGCGTCTTACGAGGGAATCATTTAATGAAGGTAAGGCAGAATTTGTTTTCATTCCTTGGAATGAGGTAGAGGAGGAAGAGTAATGGCACAGAAAAATTTTATCAGACGTTATTTGCTAAAAGCTGGTGTCATGGGGAGGAAAGGATTTCAGATAGGCAAAACATCCGAATCCAATCCTCATGCTTTGCATGTTAGTTTCAGTATAGAAAAATCTACATCTGAAACTGCCAATACAGCAAAGGTTCAAATTTGGAATTTGTCCCCCAAAAATCTAAAGGTACTTGACACAAAAGATTGTGTGATAGAACTGCAGGCTGGATATACGGAACACATTGCATTAGTGCTTGCAGGAAATGTTGTCACCGTAACTACAGAGATGGATGGAGCAGACCGACTTACAGAACTGGAGGTTGTAGATGGCAGGGTAGCTCTTCGGGATACATACATTTCGGTATCGTTTTCCGGCAAGGTTAACAGTAAGGATGTATTCGATTACATTGTCGGAGCTATGGGGGTATCTGTGATTTATTCAAAGGGATGTAAATTCAAGACACTGCCAAATGGATTCAGCTTTGTTGGCGCCGCAAAAAATGCTTTGAAAAAACTATGCAAGACTTGCAGACTTGCATGGTCTATTCAAAATTCCGTCTTACAGGTCAGGAAACCAAATGAGCCTATTACAACCAGGGCATATCTTTTAAGTGCCGATACGGGACTATTAGACGTGCCTAAGAGGATAACAATATCGGCTGAGAGTGATGATTCCAGTGGCGGAGGGAGCAGTACTACTTCCCAAATAGGTTATGAGGTTAGATATTTCTTGAATGGTGCAATCGGTGTAAATGATTATGTCAGATTGGAAAGTAATTCTGTAAGAGGATATTTCAGAGTATATAAATTGAATATTGATGGGGATAATCTTGAGGGCGAATGGACTTGTACCGCCCAGTTGTTGGAGGTGAAGTGATGCTGCAAGAATTTGTGGATCAGGTAGAAAAAGCGGCACGTTCCGTTATGGAAGAAATGCACACAGCTATTCCGGGAAAAATAACAGCATTTAATCCAGGAACCGGCCAGGCAACTGTAAAACCTTATGGAACGTTCACGACAGGAGCAGGAAAGAAAATGGCATATCCGACGGTTACAGGGGTGCCGGTTATTATTCCTCAGTGTCCATCGGCGAATGTTCAAATAGCTTTTCCGATAATGCCGGGTATGGATTGCCTTATAATTGTGTCAGAGCAGGAACTGGATGCATGGCTTGGAGGCGGAGAATCGGAAAATGATATGCGGTTTGATTTGACAAATGCTATTGCACTCCCCGGACTTTCAAATAAAGGGAGTACCGCATTACAAGAGGCTTGTGCTACTGAAAGTATTATAGTCAGTAATAGCGGCACAAAACTTTGTGTATCAAAGAGCGGCATAGAGATAACAGGAAATCTTGATGTTAAAGGAAATATTTCATGCACAGGCAGCTATCCGGGTTAAGAGAGGAGGCGAGGATGTGGATATATTGCTTGATAAAAATGGTGATTTGTATTTTGAGGGAGCAGACATTGTCCTTGCCAATTCTGTCCGTCAAAAAATAAATATAAGATTACAATGGTTTTTCCAGGAATGGAGATGGGATGATGAAGCAGGTATTCCGTATTTCGAATATATGTTTATAAAAAATCCAGACTTGGATCAGATAAAAGAAATTATAGAAGAACAGATATTTAATGTCGATGAGGTAACGGAAGTTAATGATGTGTCCATAGAAATCGACAATAAGAGCAGAGGGGCGGCTATCACATACGAAGTTGCAACTGATGAAGAAACTTTTAGGGAAGAGGTGATTATCTATGGCTGATTATGGCATTACCGAAAAAGGGTTTGCTATTAAAAGATTGGATGAAATTTTGGAGGAACTGCATTCAGAGTTATCAGAAAAATTTGGTTTCAACACAAGGCTGGATGATCAGTCTTTTTTAAATGTCCTTATCACAACTTATGGAGGAAAAATTGCGGAGCTGTGGGAAGTGGCGCAAAGCAGTTATTATGCAAAGTATCCGTCTACAGCGGAGGGTGTAAGCCTTGACAATGCGGTTCAGTATGGCGGTATTCGGAGAAGTCCGAATAAATACAGTTTTTACACACTGCATTGTACTGGTGATGATGGTACGGTTGTGAGACAGGGAGCCACAGTGGCAACGAATACAGCTCCGCAGCGAAAACTTGCGGCGGTGGCAGAATTTGAAATTACCAGAGATAAGTTTAATAGGGTTTCTGTAAGAGTGGCGGCTCCGGTAAAAGGGGAAATTTATTCTGTATCCATAAACGGTGTGCAGTACAGTTATACCAGTACATCAGATGATGAATTGAATATCATACAAGGTTTATGCCGTGCTGTGAATCCAGATGGATATAAGGTATCGGTAAATGAAAGCGATATTACATTGGATATTGTAGACGAGGTTGTATCAAGAAGTGGTGTAATGGTGCTGTCTGACAATCTGACCACATCAAGCGTAACGGTGCTTGCTGACTTTGCTACCGTAGATTATGGAAAATTGATATTTCCAAATGGAACGGTTACGGTAATGATTACAAATATCAGCGGATTTGACAAGGTGGAAAATCTTATTATTCCAACATATGGAAGAATACAGGAAACGGATATAGAGCTTCGGCATTCCTATCTGGCAAAGTCTGCTATCCGTTCCACAAGAATGATTGACAGCATTTGTTCCCAGTTGATAAATAATGTGCCGAATGTAGAGAGTGCCACAGGATATGAAAATAATACGGATGATACAGATGAAGAGGGGAGACCGCCTCACAGCGTGGAAATCATTGTAGATGGCGGAGATGAAACCGCCATCGCCAGTATTATACTTGATAAAAAAGCTGCCGGTATTCAGACGTTTGGAAAAATCACAGTCAGCGTTGCAACAGAGTACGGGGATTCCGTACCTATAAGTTTTAATAGACCAGAGTATGTGTATGTGTGGATGAAAGTAACGCTGGATGCCGAACAGTCATATCTTCCTACTAATTACGCAAATCTGGCAGTGGATTCCATTGTCAAGGACGCATTGAAATTACAGGCGGGGGATAATATGTTATCTCAAACATTCAATGACGGTATATATTCAACTGTGGGAGGAGTAACGTACATAGATATCAAATGTGCTGCGACTACGAGTAAGGACCATATTCCTGCAGACAATGAATATACTAAGGTCAATGTCCCCATTACGAGCAGACAAAAAGCGGTTATCAGCGATACAAGAATCGAGGTGGTGTATAGTGGGCATTCTTGATGATTGGATTGAGGATATGCCACAGCAGTTTCAAGGAAAGGAACGCATAGAAGCCCTAATTTCAGCATTTGCAAAGCAGATAGAGGAATTGCATAGGGTATTCAAACAATTGGACTCAGAGACAGATTTAGAAAGTGCTGTAGGTATGAATCTGGATATGGTGGGGGACATTATAACCCTTACCAGAAAGGAAGCTGGCATACTTGCAGGCATTGACGTTGAGGATCCGGTAATAAGTGATGAAAGGTATAGGCAGTTTCTAAAATATCAAATGCTGGTAAACACAAATGAATGTACGTATTATGACTTAATGGATGGATTGGCTCTGCTTTGGGATGTTTCCCCAATTTATTACAGAGAGGATCCTGCATTACCGGCCGTAATTATTCTGACAATGCCATTTCTTACTCCTGGCGGAAAAGTAGTAACACTGGGAGAAGTTCCAATGGTAAAGGCTGATGGGGTAAGAATTGAATTTGAGTATTTTATTAAGGCTATCGTGGAGGTAGCCTTTAATTTTTGGATTTCAGAGTATGATGTGCCGAGATGCAACACGCTTGTATGTGGCACATATCCTCGTAGGTCTACGCTTGGAACAATTATTGAAATACGCTGTGAGCAGGATATCAATACTTTGATTGCGGCATTTGAGGCAAGTCCAACTGGAACTATCCGAATTGGCGGACGGGCATATAATGCCACTCTCGGAGAGATATTCGGAGAGGATGTTGAAATAGAGGTTGACAGTAATCTGCATATTGTAGATTTTCTGCAATCCGGTCAGAGTGTTTCGGGATTGAAACCGTCTGTTTCTACTCAGGGAGTAATTATTCCAAAAGACATTCTTGTTGATGGGAACACATATACGTCAAAAGTTACCATGCCAGCAGCTGGCCTCCAAACCATAGGAGGCAGTGCGCTGGCTGAAACATTGTCGGTAGAAATTGAAGGTGGAATTGAGATATCTGATAAAGAGCTCCTTGGAACACCGACAGAAATAGCATCCTCACCCGAGCGAAAAGCTGGCGGGGAGTACAAGACGGTTTCTATATCATCTAAAGGTATGGAATCCAAAGCAAAGGTCTGCATTGCTGCTGCAACCATTAGGAGATGTGGAACAGGCAGCTGTGGAAATATAGAATAGGAGGTATCAGGATGGCTTTCTGGAAAAAAGATTTTCTTGATAAAAGGCGTCGCCAGTGGATGGAAGCTATTCATAAGTTCCAGTACCAGGTGGATGGTGCATGGTACGATGCAAAAGTCAATAGCAAGAAAATTACAGGCAACACAATTGTTTTTATCGTGAGTTTGCCAACTGTTCCAAAGACGGCCCACACAATTATCGGCATTCGTCTGTATGATGTAACCGGTGTTATATGTGCGGAGCAGGCAGTTACGGTAAAAAGGACTGCAAGTCAGGGAGTGTTGGCAAAATTTGAATTCCCGATTTACGAGAAAGGAGATGAATAGGGATGAATGTATTACCAAGTTACCTTGAAGGAAACGGAACCAGCGCATATACACCGCAGGAGTGGCTTGACGAGGTAAAAGACAAGGATAGCGGAGAAATTATTCAAAAGGGTACAGAGATGGATGCTGCACATTTTAGTTATATGGAGCAGGGCATCCATAATAATTCGCTGATGTTGGCGGTTATGTTGGAACAGTTGAAGCATACCAAACAAAGCCTTGAATCTGTGGATGGCGAGGAAATAGAAGTCTCTCTAACAAATACCAGAGGTTTTTATTTCAATAATTCTGTAAAGACGGTTGCGCTTGCAAATATGAGAAGCAGCACAAATTATAGGGTAATTACAGAAGTCCAGGGGAATCCGGTCAATGTGGGGAATGTTGTTGTGTACGATAAGCAGGCCAACGGTTTTAAGATTGCCTTTACTGGCAGTGCCAAAAGCGTGACCGTCCGCTGTTTTGTACAGGGCGGAGGTGCTGCGTAATGGCAAATATAATTATCCATAGCGATGAAAGAAAGGCTGAGGCTAATCGGACACTAAGAGATTATGGTATCAATCCGGAAAGAGCAACGAAGGAGCAGCGAGATATGGCTGATTGCGTGGCTCAGAAAACCGGAGAAGCATACAAAGAATTAAGGAGGTAGGACAGATGAAAGTTGTCGAGGTAAGCGTTGGAAAGAAAATTGAGTACAGTGTATCCAAGAGCAAGATAACCTTTGCGGATGAATTGATGCTTAATTGTGAAAAGCTGGAAAGAGACTATGATGTGTGTGTGGATATCTGCATTGATAAAAATGGGATGGTTACCGCCGGGCAGTTAGGCGAGAAGTATGCAGCACAGATTGAAATCCCGGCTAGACAGTACACAGAGAGGGAGGTTCCGAATCCTGATTATGATCCGGAATCCGAAACGGATAACACTGTTGTGCAGGAATATATTACCGAGAAAAAACCAGTAGCTTTCAGTATGGCGAATGTAACGCTTAAATTATATGCAATCGAATAAGGAGGATATACGAATATGGGAAATTATGATCAGATGGCGGCTGCGGTAAGTGAGCTGTCCGGTGGGAAAAGTGTTGTGTTACTTGATGATATTGGGTTGCCGTCTATTTATGTGAGGATTCCGAAGGGAAAGAATTCTGATTTGGTGAGCGGTCTTAGCCAGAACATTCATCCAGCTTTTAACGTGGAGAGTAATGGTGCAGTAGTGGAAAAAACCGCTTTCTATTACTCCAAGTATCAGAATATAATTGAGAATGGAAGGGCATATTCGCTGGCACACAGAGACCCGGCAAACTCTCTGAATTTTGATGCTGCGAGACAGGCGTGCGAAGCAAAAGGACCTGGTTTTCATCTTGCCACATTGTCTGAATGGGCCTACCTTGCTTTGTGGTGCCGCAGAAATGGAACTATGCCACATGGCAACAATAACTATGGCTGCGATTCTTCATATACTTACGAAAAGGGGGAAGAATCCGCAAAAGACAGTGGACGGACTGGAAGATGCTTTACTGGTTCCGGTCCTAATACATGGAATCATAACTGGCAGAGTGATGGTATCTGTGATTTGAACGGTAATGTATGGGAATGGAATGCAGGAATGCGACTGGTGGATGGGGAAATCCAGATTATTCCATACAATAATGCAGCTATGGGCAGTGAATGCGATATGTCCCCGACATCTACCCTGTGGAAAGCAATCAAAGCGGATGGAACACTGGTTGCTCCCGGTACAGCTGGAACTTTGAAGTGGGATTGGGTTTCTGGGAAAATTCAGCTTACAAGTGGCGCCGTTACATACAAGACAGATGCCGGGCAGGGTATTCAGTACAAAGATATGACATTGGCAAGCGGTCTGACAGTTCCGGAGCTGGCAAAGATTTTACTGCTTTATCCAGATGAGCCGGGTGGTGATTATGGCGGTGATTATCACTGGTTTAACGCTGTCGGAGAGCGGGTGCCGCTTTGCGGCGGCGGGTGGGGCTTCACTTCTGGCGCGGGCGTTTTCCGCGTCGATCTGGACAATCCCCGCTCGCGCGTTTACTGGTACATCGGTTTCCGCTCCGCTTTTGTCGATCTGTAATCTGTTGCGCTGTGTTCTGAAAGAGACTGCGATAGCAGGCTCTATATTTTTATAGGCACAGAATAACGAGAAGCGATATTTTATAACAAAGAAATCTGAGATGACACGAAATGTGGTAGAATGAAACAAAATGCGATACAGAGGGAGCAGATGGAAGAATTAAAGATATTACAGAAGACTTTTGATATGATGAACTATGCATATAAAGCACTGGCCCAGTATCCCAAAGGAGAAAAATTCGCATTGGTTGTAGATATCAAGCGGTGCATGGATTTGATTCTGGAGAGAATTATTGAAGCCAATAAGAAATATTATAAAAAAACTACTCTGCAGGAATTGGATGTAGAAGTGGAAAAGCTGAAAGCATATGTCCGCCTGTCATATAATCTCGGTTTTCTTCCGCCTAAAAAGTATGAAATCTGGTCCGGTCTGGTAGTGGAAATCGGGAGGATGGTTGGAGGCTGGATTAAAAGTACAGCCAAGTAGGGAATAGGATATTGCGGTTGCCGATTTGCGGCGGCAGGTGGAACAACACTTCTAACGCGGGCGTTTTCAACGTCAATCTGAACAATCCCCGCTCGAACGTGAACTGGAACATCGGTTTCCGCTCCGCTCTACCTTCCAAGTCAGATGCTACATACCTACGAGGTGCGTAGTCAGTACCGAGGTGTAAAGGATCCTATTTCCTTTGCGTAAGCAAAAAAATGTTATGGGCATGAATGCCGGCAGTAGGGTAAATTTGCACGAACCCCGCAATGCTCTGAAAGGAGATAATATGTCCATTAAAAATCTGTTTGGAAAAATATCCTCATTTGAGAATATCCTAATTGCAGAAAAGGATGTTCGAGCTGGCGGTCGTTATGACAGCGAAGAACTTACTTTTTGGGGTAGGTATGAGGATAATCTTCATGTGATAACTGAGGCAGTACAAACTCTTAATTTCCCTCCAGACCTGTATCGTTCATTTTATGTATATGAGCCTAAATTGAGGAAAATTGTTTGTGCTGATTATACTACCAAAGTGATACAGAGGGCAGTCTATAATGTCCTCAATCCCAGAGTATGCAAGGGATTCATAACAGATACTTATTCCTGTGTAAAGGATAGGGGGCAGCTCAATGCTATGCTCCGTTTGTCAGAATGGGTAAACTTTGTTACAAATTCGGGGAAAACCTGGTACTATCTAAAAGCAGATGTGGAAAAATTCTTTTATAGAATAGACCATGAAATTTTGATGAAAATAATCCGAAAGAAAATTGGAGATAAAAAAGTAGTAAGAATCATGGAACATTATATTTGCGAAGCATCCAAGCCTTTCGGATTGCCTCTTGGAGTTAAAAATCCTATGGATATTTCGGATGATGAAATGCTTTGGGAGGTTGGAATTACAATAGGTGGCGGGTTATCACATATGCATGGGAATATGTATTTGGATCCGCTGGATCAGTTGGCGAAAAGAACCTATGGGATAAAATATTACATTCGATATATGGATGATGTGATAATTCTTTCCGACAGCAAAGAGGATTTGAACAGATACAAAAAGGAATTTTCTGATTTTCTGGGGGATGAATTGCGGCTACGTTTAAATAATAAAACAGCAATCAGACCAGTTTCACAGGGAATTGAATTTGTGGGTTTTCGGATATGGCCGGGTTATGTCCGGTTGAGAAAAAGTACCAGTCTGCATATGAAACGTCACTTAAAGGAAATGCAGGAGAAATACCAGCAATATGAAATATCATTCAGTAAAGTAAATGAAACGGTTATGAGTTATAAGGCATTGATGAAACACTGCGATTGTCGGGCGTTGGAAAGGAAAATTTTTTCTGAGTTTGTGCTTACTCATAACCCAAAGGAGGCGATATAGAAAAATGGATGAGGAAAATTGGATGGAACTGCTGGAGCTTTATATGGACATGGTGGAAAAGCAGGATGAAATTATATACAGATTAGGAAAGATTGTCGCAAGGCAGGCTACCGACCTGCAGCTCCTTAAAAATGATAAGGAGTTTTCAGATCAGAAACTGGATGAAGATATGGCGATTGCAAATGAGGTCATAGGACAATATAAGGATATAAAAAGCGAATTAGAGCCGTAAGGCTCTTTTTTTATGCCATTTGGAAGGAGGTGATATAGGTATGGATATAGTAACGACACTTGTGATTGCAATGAGCATTCCTTCGGCCATTACGGGATTTGCTTTTTGGGCTATCGAAAGAAGGATAGAACGCAGAGAGAAAATCCAGGACAAAAAGGATGAGGCAAGGAAACAGAATGAGATTATTGTAATCAGAGGAGTAAATGCAGCTATTGCATTGGGAGAGGCTACCGCCAGAGCGGTCCAGAGGATTCCTGATGCACACTGCAATGGCGACATGCATTCAGCATTGGAATATGCTGAAAGAATCAAGCATGAGCAAAAGGATTTTCTCACAGAGCAGGGAGTTGACGCAATTTATTAAAAACAATCACATTACCAGGAGGTTTTATTATGAACATGGAATTTATCATCACTCACGCATCACAGTTGCTTGTTATTGTGGCAGTTATCTGCACACTCATTTCTGTAATTACAGAATTTACAAAAGAAATCGGATTTCTCAACAAAATTCCCACAGCTCTCCAGGTTCTCGTACTGTCCATTACGATCTGCGTAATCGCATTTTTTGCATATATCTCATGTGTAGGCATTGCATTTGTGTGGTACTACCTTGTGGCGGTTATTTTTGCGGCTTTTATTGTGGCTATTGTGTGCTGCAAAGGATGGGATTATCTCATTGAGATCTGGAAACGGTTTTACAGAACAAAGGAATAGGTGATTACATGACACAGAAGGAATTTATCCGAAAAGTTGGAGAATGTGCGGTCAAGGATATGGAGGCGAGCGGAATACTCGCCTCCGTTTCTATTGCACAGGCAATATTAGAATCGGGTTATGGCTCTACGGAGCTGGCTATGAAAGCCAATAATTATTTTGGTATGAAGTGCTCTCTCAGTGGAAACACATGGGATTCTGTGTGGGATGGTGTTTCAAAATACACTAAACAAACGAAAGAGCAGAAATCAAGCGGATCGGAATATACTGTTACAGCTGATTTTAGAAAGTATCCCGATATGGAAACGAGCGTAAGAGACCATTCTTGTTATCTCAATGGTGCGATGAATGGCTCGAAGTTGAGATATGCCGGACTGGTCGGAGAAACAGATTATAGGAAGGCAATCCAAATTATTAAAGACGGTGGATATGCGACAGACACGCAGTATGTTTCAAAAGTGTGCAGCATCATTGAAAAGTACGATTTGACACAATACGATGTTCGCATCACCGAGAAGGAGGAATCTATGAGTAATATTAAATTTGTGGAGAAGTTTGCAACACAAAATCCCTGTTATAAATCGGGGGCAAAGATCACACCGAAAGGCGGTATGCTCCATAGCGTAGGATGCCCACAACCGGATCCGTTGGTGTTCGTAAAAACCTGGCAGAATAGTGGCGCCTCAGTATGTGTTCATGCTGTTGTCGGAAAAGAAGCGATCTATCATCAGTTGCTCCCTTGGAACATGAAGGGCTGGCATTGCGGAAGTGGTCCGAAAGGGAGTGGAAACAATTCTCTTATTAGCATTGAAATGACAGAACCTGCATCCATCAAATATACTGGCGGCGCCAGCTGGATTGAAACTGGTAATGGCTCAAATACCAAGGCCCATGTGCTTGCTACTTATGCAAATGCAGTACAGTTCTTTGCGTATATCTGCAGTAAGTACGGATTTAATCCGGAAGATAGCAATGTGCTTATGAGTCACCACGAGGGAAATTCTAAAGGAATCGCTTCTAATCATGGCGATGTGGAACATATTTGGAATAAGTTCGGTCTTACTATGAATCAGTTCCGAAAGGACGTTAAAGAGGCAATGAGTGGTGCTGTAGTATCAACTGTGCCTATTGTTCCGGTGGATAATAGCAGTGATGATACAAGTAAACAGGAAATCAAAGCTCTTAGCGGTACAGTCACAGTTGTTTATAAGGGTGATGATGGCTTGAATATCAGAAAAGCTCCGAGCATTACCGCAGATGTTGATTATATTGTCCATAATGGCACATTTACTGTTGTAGGTATTTCGGCAGACGAGAAGTGGTACAAACTTAAAAGTGGATTGTTCATCACCACTATACCGGATTATGTTTCTTTCAAAGCGACTGCAGAGCAGAAAGCCAGCACCTCTGGAACAGGATATTATCGTGTGCGTAAGAAGTGGGCCGATGCAGGCAGTCAGATTGGCGCTTTCAAGGATAAGAAAAATGCCATTGAACTGTGCAAGCAAAATAGTGGATATAAGGTTTTTGATAATTCGGGCAATGAAGTTTATCCGCTTGCTTCTCCTGCTGATAAATCATTTAAGTTTCGGGTAACAGTTCCAGATTTGCGAATCAGGAAAGGTCCAGGAACCACTTACGATTATCACAAGAAAAATGGGAAAGCCGTATATACCGGAAAGAACATCTTTACCATTGTGAGAACAAAAGAGGGTCCGGGTGCAAAAATGTGGGGATTGCTAAAAGCATACAGCGATAAGGAAAATGGATGGATTGCCCTTGATGATGATTATGGCAAAGTTGAAAAATAAGTAGTCGGGAGCTCCACCTATCGGAATGTGATAGGATATAACACAATCCGCTATAAAATAACAAATGGCACAAAAGCGTGTCGAAAAATGATATTTTATAGCGGAAGGAGCGACGATGTATGATAAGAATTTTACTATCAACAAAGCTCGGCGAACTCAAATGGAGCCAGGCTGATCTGGCTAGGGCAACCGGTATCAGACCAAATACCATCAGTGAATTGTACCACGAGTACACAGACAGGATAAACCTGGAGCATCTGGACCTTATATGTGAAGCTCTGCATTGTGAACTCGATGAACTGATTGTACGGGTACCGAATGATTATGCTAAGGTTACCCACACCAGAACAGGCTCCTTGGTTTCGTCAGACAGATAGTGCTGCAACACTGACTGTCATAGGAAAAGACGTTCAAGGATCGAACGTCTTTTTTTATACCACAAATCTTATGCACATTCAATGGAATTTACTTCCAAAGATTTCTCAAAAATTGATATATCCATATTATTATCAGTGTATCCTTGACGGATGGTTTCTATATAGCCGACAGATGGTTTTCCGGGAAGCTGTCGTTCATCCATGATATACACCATTGCTTTCTTTTTTCTTCCTCCAATATCCACCATGATATTTTTCTTGAAGTAGTAGCGTGGGTACCCCTCGTATATGTCCAGTCGATATTCATCGATTGGCTGAATTTCCCATACAAGAACAGGAACAGTTGAGCCGGATTTCCTTTCGATTGTTGCGTGTGAGTTCCTTTTTGCGCCTCTATAGACCAGCTCCCAGTTATTTAATACTCCTTTTGCATAAACTCTGGCAGAGGGACATCTAGCGGCCATCTGTGCCAGGTTAAGATTACTTCCATATGCTATGTATAATTTCCCCATGATATCTCCTTTCTATGAAACATATTCCCATACTTTTTCTTTCGCCAGCTTTTTGTAGGCGCATCCGCTCGGCAGACCTTTGTTATGGCGGACCTTTCTGTTCAGATATTTCTTGTATTGCTTAATTGAATACTTGCACTCTGCCCGTTGCGATCCGGGGCCTCTTCCACGAAGCCAGCTGCGCTTTGCGCTTCTTTTGGAACCTTGCATAATATTATCCTTTCTCCCCGTTGTGCCGATAGGTCAGCATGTGATTTATTAAGCAGCTCTGCAGGTCATTCCTGCGGCTTTCTTTAATGGTGTCATAAGGTGCAGGCGACAAGTTTTGAATTCATCACCATAAAGTCCCAGGCGGTTGGTGAGGATGTTTCTCATAATGGTAACTTTTTGCTCTGCGGTGTATCCATTCATTGAACGGAATACGATTTTATCCTGTGAGGTGATGGCCCATGCAGATATTGCCAAGCAAAACTGAATGTATGCTTTGATTTTCCCGGCGTGTAAAGTGCTGTTGAAAAGTCTGAATTCTACAGTACCCTTGGAAAAATAGCTGTGAAGATTTACTCCATGATACCGAGTGTGATTATAGTGCTCGTGGCTGATGCCGCCGGTATATCCGTCGTTTGCACTGCTATACCAAATCTGTTCTGCCTTTTCTTTTGAGAGATTTTTGTCTTTTTTCATTTCAACAAGAAGAGCGGAATTTAATTTATGGCACCAACGGTCTGCACGATTTCCAATCTCAAGTGCGTCATAAATCAGATCCTGCCGGGAAGTCATAAAGTTTACCAATCTGCGAAGAGAATTTGCATTGTGGTTTGCACCATCTACATGAATGTGTATGCCGCAGCTGTTATGGGATTTTGCGCCGTTCTCACGTAACTTTCTGATAATACTTTGCAACAACTCGATATCCTCATATTTAAGCGGTGGTGTAACAAACTCTACTTTGTATTCATCTATTGAGGCATTGCCACCGTCATTCCTGATTGCAGTAATTGAGGAATCTCTCATTACTTTCCACTTGCGTGCTGCCTGGTCTGCAATAGTGCGGGTTTCATAGCATGTGTGGTCTGGCTCGGATGCTGTGGTTCCAAGAACTTCTGCAACAATGGCGGCTGCCTTTTCTCTTGTAATACCTGTCATTTCTACTTCTACTCCGAATAACTGATTTTTTAACATTTGCTTGTCCTCCTAAAATTAATTTCTGTTATTTTGAACTTTTATTCTGTTTCTATGAATATATTACCATATGCACAGCGAGTGTCAATACTTTTTTTCTGAAAAAATGAAAATAATTTCTGCAAAAGCAGAATAAAAAGTTGACAAAACAGAACTATAACTATATAATAGGAGAAAAGGAGGTAGACAGAATATGATTTGTTATGATAGACTATGGAAAACACTTATTGACAATCACATGAATAAAACAGAACTTCGGGACAGAATCGGAATCAGCAACGCTACTTTGGCGAAACTGGGCAAGAACGAACCTGTTAATCTGAAAATTATAGAGAGTATCTGCCAGGCTCTGCAGTGCGGTATTGAGGATGTTGTGGAGATAAAGCTGTGAGATTGTCGTGAGATTTATAACTATGTGGAATGTATGGAAAGTGCGGACACATTCAAAAAGGACACGTTTTTCAAAGATTTTTTAGTATTGAACGTACATTAAAATGCTAATAGGAAATCGAGTTCGAATAAACAAAAATGCTTAGTAAATCCAGCGTTTATGCGGGTTTGCGGACTTTGGAAAGGTCTTTTGATAACAAATTGATAACAGTCGTTTGAGTGCGATTATTCTTGTTGCCGAATGGTT